>DAINNZ010000193.1:0-5993 GCA_036735605.1 Lewinella sp.
TGCTACAAGGCTTATTAACCGACGAGCGAAGGACCGCACTACAGCGAGCTAGGTTGCTCGGGCAATGGAACGAGCTAGAAATTGCGGCTATCCGAAACGACCTCACCTACGACGCTAGCCAAGCTTATATCAATTGGGCTTATCGACAGTTGCAAAAAGACATTATTGTGGCAGGCTTAGCCTTAGCAGCCGATCGCTTGGTGCAAACCCGCACCGGCTTTCAGGCAGGCGAGCTACCTGCCTTGGATACGCTGGAAACGTTTATTATCTTGCAGCAACGCCAAGCAGAATTGGCCGAAGTGGAAGCCGATTTGGTAGCTGCTAGAACCCTAGCGAATCAATTTCTTTGGAACAGCAATACCCGCTTAGAAGATTTACGCCCCGATAGCCGCCCGCTCACAACCACGGCACTTGGTATGCACCCCAGCTTCCATGCCACAGGGTCGATTGCCAATAACCCAGACTTAGCAGCCTACGATTTTAAGCTGCAAGATCTTGAGCTGGAGCGCCGCTTGAAAGCCCAAAAGCAGTTGCCAAAGCTCAGCTTTAAATATGAACTACTAGCAGAAGTGTTCGACTTTACGCCCAGTGTAGCAGCAGACCAAGCTACCACAGTGGGTGACTTGTTGCTACAAGATAACAAATTTTCCATCAATTTCACCCTGCCTATTTTTATGCGCAGCGCGAGGGGTGAATTGCAACTTAACCAAATTAAGCAGGCACAAACCCAATTGGATCGCCAGCAAAAAGCAGGAGAACTCAGCCTCAAATTGGCGCAATATGAGGCGCAAATTCGCCTATTACAAGACCAAGTAAGCATTGCTGCTGCAATGGTTGGGAATTACGAAACGCTCTTAGCTGCCGAGCGCATTAAGTTTGATTTGGGCGAGTCGTCGGTCTTCTTGCTGAATACCCGAGAGGGAAAGCTGCTGGAAGCTCAGCTGAAGGTGGCGAAGCTGGAAGCCGATTTAGCTAAGGCTCGTGCTAGCCGCCGCTACATCCTCGGTGGGCCGCCCCAGTAGCGCCCTTCTTCCCCGGCTGCTTTTGGCGGCGCACTACCGAAGTGGCGTAGCTGATAGCTAAAGGTAAGCATCGCGTAGCGCTGTAAGACCAAGCTGCGCAGGCTTTCCACATAGGTGCCTGTGATATTCTGCTCCAAGGCATTATTTTGAGAAAGGGCATCGAACACAGTCAGGGCGATTTTCCCCCTTTTATTGGCAAACAGTTGCTTGCCGAGCGAAAGGTTGAGTAATAGGAAATTTTGGTCAAAGGCATCACTAAACGCATCGTAGTACTGATGGGAAAGCTGGCCATTGAAAACTAAACCTGGGCCAAAAATAAGGTTGAGGCGCAGCTGGCTATTTTGGCTAAAATAGCGGTTATTGAAGTTGCTCCGTAGGCTATTGGTGGTGTTGTTGAAGCTGCTGCGGCTGCTCAGGGTGAAATCTACCTTTTCGCTGATGTTGCTGCTTAGGGTGAGGCTGCCGCCGTAGGTATGGCTAAGGGCTTCGTTTGTTTGGTCGTTCAGTAAACTCGGCGTTTGCGTTAGGCTGCTTTCGATAGTGAAATTAAGGTTCGATCGGAGGCTAGCAATGGGCAAACCGTAGGTGAGCAAGCCCCTGGCAGTATATTGGCCGGCTAAGTTGACCGGTAGGTTGAGTTGACTGCCGGGCAATAGGGTAACCCGATCAAAGATAGCTGCCTCGGTAGCTTGTAAGTAGGTAGCCGTGCCGATGTAATGGTTGGTGATGCTACCGCCGAGAAGACCATACAACACCTTGGTTTTATCCGCGCTAACTTTATTCCAACGGATGAAGAGGTTGTGCTGTATGCTCTGTGCTAGGTTCGGGTTGCCGATGCGTAGTAGCAGCGGGTTATTGTTGTCTAGTACCTCCTGAAGTTGGCTGGCGTTCGGTGATTGTGCCCTAGACCTATAGGTGAAACGAAGGTTGCTATTCGAGCCTCGCTCACCGATTCGGAGGATCAGCATCGGTTGTAGGCTGAAAAAATCTTGTTGCACTTGGCTAGCAAAGGGGAACTGCTGTTCGTTGTCTAAAGTGGCCCATTGCGCCGTGAGCCTTGCCATTAAAAAGCCTAGTTTGCTGCGTAAATTGTAGCCAATATTCGTCTCGTGGGTGATGAAGTCGCTGGTGAAATTATTCGATTGCAAGGTGTTGAGTGCGGTGAAATCGTTCGTCGCTTCCTCGAAGTTGAGCGTTTCTGTATTCGTATCGTCTTGCTTGAAACCGTAGCGATAGCCCATCATGAGCATCGCGGATTTGCCAATGGGTTCGGTGTAGTCGATGCCGGCTCCATAGTTGAGGCTGCCGCGAGATAAGTCGCCTATTTGCCGTAGCGTATCTACTTGCGGCTGGCTAGGTGCGAAAGATCGGTACTCGTAGTCCTGTTGATTGCTTCCTTGGTTGCTTTGATAGCCTTGCGATAGATTGACGCTGATCGTTCTCCTGTCTTTGGGGAGACGCAGGCGGTAGAGCAAGTCGTTGCCGATATTGAGCCCCTGCAAACTGCTATTGAACCGGTTACTGGTTTCACTTTCCCTTTGGTTATCTCGGAAGGTGGCACCCATCAATTCCTCTTCGCCCTTGTTTTCCTGGAAGCTGATGCGAGGGCGGAAGAGAATGGACTGTTTTTTATTAATCTTGTAGTCGAAGCGCCCACTCAGGCGGTGGTTGGTATTATCGCTGCGGCTTTCGTTGGTTTCTTCGTAGCTGGGCGGGGCAAAACCTTCGGCAGCGAAGAGCCGATCTACGGCCGAGCTGGCAATATTGTCGTTGTGGTTGTAGAAGTAGGATAGGGTAGTGCTCATTTTCTTGCCCCACTGATCGCTAAAATTGATGCCTCCTGCTTGGGTAGCGGCAATCCCGTTTTGTTGCTGCACGGTAAAGTCGGCCGTGCCGCCGCCGCCCATCGGACTACCGCCGCCGCCTCTTCCGCTGCGGCCGCTGCTGCCAAGGGCCCCCACAAGGTCTTCGGATGAGAAGTTCTGCCGGTTGATGTTGTTAAATTGCCCTAGAAGAGAAATGCGCCGATCGCCGGAGAAAATATTGACAGCACCGCCACCTTCGTAGCGCCGATCGCTGCCATAGCCTGCATAGACCTTCCCGAATTGCCCCACTTGTGCGCCACTCGTGGTAACAATATTGATCGTTTTGGTGGTTTCGCCACTGCTGAAGCCTGTAAACTGCGCTTGCTCGCTTTCTTGGTCGAATAGCTGTATTTTCTGTACCATTTCGGCAGGCAGATTGCGCAGGGCAGCATTCACATCATTGTCGAAAAAAGGCTTACCATCCACCAATACTCTTCGGACTTGCTCGCCCTGCGCTTGTACCTGACCGTTTTGGACGCTTACACCGGGCATTTTTTCTAGTAAATCTTGGGCACTTGCCTCAGGGTTGGTTTTGTAAGCAGCAGCATTATAGCTGGTGGTATCGCCTTGCTGCTCGGCTCGGATGGCTTGGTCTTTTACGGTTATTTCCTCCAATAGGGTGGGGTCTTGCCGCAGGGAGATGCGCCCCAAATCCAAGGGCTGCCGAGCTCTAAGTGTGATACTGCGCTGCTGGTTTTTATAGCCGACGTAGGTGAACACTAAGCGATATTCGCCAGCGGCAGCGGAGAGGGAAAAATGGCCGTTTAGATCGCTGCTATTACCCGCGATGATTTCGCCCGCACTATTTTGTAGCTGCACATTAACGCCAATCAGTGCCTCGCCTGAGCTCAGGTCGATCACCGTGCCGCTTAGCTGTTGCGCCTGTAGGCAACTAAGCGTGAAGAGCAGCAAAATACTTGTAAAAAAATGTTTCATACGTGTGTGATCCGTAAAAGCAAGGGGGAAAAACCATGAAATGGCCTCTTTTTTGTCGGGCTACCTAGTGAGTCTTGCGCTACTTAGTGAAGCCTTGCCCCCGCGTCAGCCAAAAAAAGTAAAAAATAAAATCGATAGCCACTATGTTTAGCAAAATAGCTATTCTTCTTTTTGACTAACGCAGGGGCAAAGGGTTTAGTGAGCGCAAGTGTAAATTAAGAAAGAAGCTGTATTTTTGCAGCCGATGCAATTATTTTACGATGCTTCCCTCCAAGAAGGGCTACACGAGCTGGCCGCTGAGGAGGCCAAACATGCGATACAGGTGCTCCGCCATCAGGTAGGAGACGTACTGGATATGGTAGATGGCCGAGGCGGTTGGTACCGAGCCACTATTGTGGCAGCTAATAAGCGGCACTGCCAAGTGGAGGCCGTGTTGCTGCGTAGGGAAGAGCAACGAGCCGAGCAGCAAATCACCCTAGCGGTGGCACCTACAAAATCGGGCGAGCGATACGAATGGTTCTTGGAAAAAGCTACGGAAATTGGCGTGGATGCCATCCAACCCATTCTAACGAAGCATAGCGAGCGGCGTAGCATTCGCTCCGATCGGATGGAGAAGGTAGTAGAGGCTGCTATGAAACAATCGCTACAAGCGTGGTTACCTAAGCTCTTACCCCTAAGTTCTTTAGAAGACTTTGTGGCAAAAGCTACGCAAAGTGTGAAGTTAATTGCCTACATCGATGAGGCCGTTAAAAGTCCTATTCGCCACAACTACCAAGCGGGCCAGAACGTTTGTATATTGATTGGCCCCGAAGGGGGTTTTGCAGCGGCAGAAGCACAGTTGTCTATTCAAAATGGCTTTCGCCCCGTTTGCTTAGGCCCCAACCGCTTGCGAACTGAAACGGCTGCCGTGGTGGCGGCTCAAACTTTGGCTGATCTCAATTGGAAAAGCTAGCCCAAGCATGAAGCAACTCGATAAATTGATGCTGCGCTCCTTTGTTGGGCCTTTCGTGGTCACTTTTGCTATTGCCACCTTTGTCTTGGTGATGCAAACCCTTTGGCTCTACTTAGACGATATCGCGGGTAAAGGGCTTGGCTTTTTGCTGGTGATGGAGCTACTGTCTTATAAAGCCGTAGGCTTAGTGCCTTTAGCTTTGCCGCTGGCGCTGCTTATTTCATCGGTCATGGTGCTAGGCGGCTTGGCGGAGCATTATGAGCTTTCGAGCTTTAAATCGGCTGGCGTATCGCTTATTCGGGTGATGCGGCCACTTATTTTGGTGGGCTTGCTGGGCACAGTGATTTCTTATTTATGTTCCGACTACATCATCCCTGCGGCGAATGTGCAATTTGGCTCGCGGATGTATGATATACAGAATAAAAAGCCGACGCTGAGCTTAGAGGTAGGTACTTTTAATACCGATTTCAATCAGTTTGCGATTCATATCGGGCAAAAGGCTTCCAATGGTAAGGATATTTCTGATGTACTTATCTACGACCATACGAAATCAAACGTTGGGCAAATGACCCAAATCAGTGCGGCGGATGGCGAGATGTTTTCCGATCCGGCAGGCCGCTACTTCGTGATGCGTCTTTTCGATGGCTACCAATATGCCGAGACGTCGCCAACCAATGAGCAACGGAGCAATAGTTATCCCTTTGTGCGTACGCACTTTGATTCTTACACTAAGGTCTTTGATCTTTCGGAGTTCAAACTCAAACAAACGAGCCGCGATTTATTTAGCCAAAACCGCTCGATGCTCTCCACTTGGCAATTAGCCGAGGCTGTTGATTCCATGGACTTGAACCTGCAGGAGCGTAAGCAGATACTATCGAACCATCTCACCAACTATCTCACGATACTGGAGCGCGATACCCAGCGCCTGCGGCCTTTAGCCGAGTTAACTACGGCTGAAGATATGGCGAACGAGGAGATGGCTCGCCGAGATAGCTTAGCGAAGCAGCTCAAGGAAGCTAGTGCCTCGAAGCCCTTACAAATAGCCGAACAAAAGCGTATAGAGGCGGAAGTGATCGAAAAAGCACAAGAGAGCAGCCAGGCCTACCAGTTGAAAATCAGAGCCAATCCTCTAGTGGCCAATACGAAAGCTTGGCCGGGCATAGCCGCCCTCATTCGCACCCAGGATGGTAACAGCCAAGTGCGGGTGATTGATCGGGC
>DAINNZ010000194.1:0-4267 GCA_036735605.1 Lewinella sp.
TTTTGTATTTGCGCGCGCATGGCGTGCGTGCGCGTACAAAATTGGCTCACATATCTTCTAATTAACTTATTATTTTTTACAAATAAAAAAAATATTTCTAAAAACAATACTCTGCCCCTAAGCCAAGATGCGCGATACCTAAATTGAAGTTAAATCCTTTTTCAGTTTGTAAAACTTCGCCGTTGCTAGCTTTTAATCTAGTAGTTTGATGCTCTATACCGCCTAGGCGCACTAGGAAGCGCCAGCGGTTATTGGGGCTGTAGGCCAAGCCTGTTTGGATATCAAAACCAACGGTTTGGTTGCTTAAACCGCTATCCGTACCTTCTATGCCCTCGCTGCCACTACCAAAACGAAGGCCTGGTGCTACATAAAATTGGATGCTTTGCAGGGGATTGAAGGTGTAGCGGGCGAAAACGCCTGCGCTAAAGCTAGACATCTCGTACATTTGGTCGATTTGTGGCAAATAGCTTTTTTCCTCCTCTAGCGTGAGTTGCCAACCTAGTAGCCAGTAGTCACCTACTGATCGGCCGATATAGGGCGCGATACTAAAGCTGCTGGATTTTGGGCGGTCTTCACCAAAACTATTGGATTGGTAGTCGACACTACCGCCTATGAGAGTAGGGCGGTTGACTTGGCTTTGCGCCATTACCGCAGCAGACAGGAGATACCTAACCTTTAAACCAAGTGGTTTATTGTAGCACTTCTTATTGGTAACACTGGCTGTATTTGGTAACATTTGCCCCTGCCCCTGTGGGCAAAAAAATAGAAAAAAGGGAGGTAGTGGCGCCAATCAATAGGCATTTAATCATTCAAAACTGCCCACCAAACTGTGAGGCTTTGCTCCGGGTAGTTGATGGTGGCAGGGATGATTTGTGGCCTGCCTATTTCATTCAGCGGGCTTTCATGGTAGAGGTTTAGTTGAACGTATGTAATACTTTGATACTGCGCATGGTAGTTGAGGTGGTTTTCACAAGCCAGCCGGATGCGCTCGAAGGAGAACCAATTGTCTTGGTCGAAGAGATACCACCAGTGTGCGAAATGAAAAGAGGCCAAATGACTTTCCGGGTAACTGGCTAGATAGGCCTGGCGACAGCGCAAGCGAAAAGCGTTTTGCAAAGCTGCGTTTTCCCCCACATAAAAGGGTGCTGCTAACTGGCCAACGGCCTGTCGTAAGCCGTCTAGATGCCCAATCGTGGCAGTCATGCTCTGCTGGCTTTCAAAGCGGCGTGTTTGTGGCAAGACTTCCCAATTGTCGTATAAAATATCTTGCCGCAGGGCCTCTACAAAGGCTTCATTCGCTGGTTTGGAGAAGCTGTAGAGCAGATCGTGCAGCTTGTCTTTTCCCAGGCCAGCCACCGCTAGCACGTCGGCCTCGCTGCTAAAGCGGCGGAGCGGTAGCTGCTGCCGGTGGGCGATAAGCTGGGCGGCCACTTTTTCACCGATGCCATAGCCTTTTCCGGTAGCCGGATCGTCTTGGATGAGCAAGCTAATATCCGATGGCTGACGCGCCTGATTGAGAAAGGCTAATAGACGCTGTAAGGCCCAAGTTGCTGTTGTCATAGTCTCCTTGTTTTATCGCCTGAAGCTTTGGCCCACAAATTGAAAAACTTCCGGTAAGGCAGTGCGCCAATAAGTCCAAGTATGCCCGCCATCTCGCACCCGGAACTCGTGGGGGATGCCTGCATCGATCATAGCTGCATGTAGTTGCATATTGCCTTTGATGAGGAAATCGTCGTCGCCACAATCGATATAAAAGCGGAGGCTGCTCAATTGCTTAGGATCGCCCGATTTTACGAGATCGAGGGGTGCATTTGCCCGGTAGTGGTCGTTTAAACGATCTGCTCCGGCGGCAGCTTTAGCAAAGGGTAGCCCGAAAACAGTGTCCCAACGCCCTTGTTCGGTAGCGATGATCTCCTCGTCGGTAATAACTGCCGCACTTAATGGCGCGCAAGCGGCAAAGAGATCGGGATATTTGAGGGCGTATAAAAGGCTACCATGCCCGCCCATACTCAGGCCTGCAATGGCTCTAAACTCCTTTTTTGCTCGCACCCGATAGGTTTTTTCGATATGGGGGATAAGTTCTCGGATGAAAAAATTTTCATATTGTTCTTCGCCTTCATCATCGTTCACATACCAACTTACGCCTGCGTCGGGCGTTACAATTAACATAGGAGGCACTTCCCCTTGCCCCATCAAGCGATCGGCTGCGAGGTGTGCTTCGCCAAATTGTGTCCAGCCCGTATGATCGTCGGTATAACCATGGAGTAAGTACAAGACTGGGAAGGCCATCTCATGACGCTCATATCCATCGGGCAAATAGATCGTGAAAGATACGGATCGTTGAAGAAGCCGGCTCTCTAGGCTACTTTCTTTGACGCTGCCTTGCGCCCACCCATTGCTTAAGAAAAAGAGGCAACAGCCTAGGCAGAGGGCTAATTTATGGGGCTTACTACCCCCGCTACTAGTCCTTGCGTAGCGAGCCCCTGCTTTTGGTGAAATACTGGTCTGCATTTGCTTTGTTTTTTGATTTGCGTTGGCAAGATAGTGATTTTTTTTAGCACTAGCTTTGGGTGCAGGTTAGCAGGTGCCGCGAGGCGATATTTTCAATTGGCTCACCAGTTGTATTACTAGCGAGGATTGCATGAAAGTGGACCCAATTAAGATGATAGAGATTGGCATAAATGCAGGGGCAAGTCTTTCTTGGTGGCGCAAAGGTGCGTGTACGGCAAGGCGATGTTTTGCTGGCTACGCGATTTTGTCACCGTTTAGTTGTCGGACTGTTTTTCAATAAAAGGCTTATCTTGTGGTCTCAAACCAAACGAACCATTCAAGAAAGTTGAAATGACTTACCAAAACTTAGTAATACAGGAACGAGCAGGTATTGTGTATGTAACGATCAATCGAGAAGCAGCACTCAATGCCTTAAATCAGCAAACATTGAACGAGCTAGCTCAATTTTTTGGGGTAGATTACGCAGAGCGTAAAGATATTACGGGTGTTATTTTGCAGGGAGCAGGCGAGAAAGCCTTTGTAGCGGGAGCCGATATTAAAGAATTCTTGGCGCTCACGAGCCAGTCTTCCGGGGCGGCGATGGCGAAGCGAGGGCAAGACGTTTTTTTTCTGATCGAGCGTTTTCATAGTCCGGTCATTGCCCTGGTGAATGGTTATGCACTTGGGGGAGGCTGTGAGCTGGCGATGGCTTGCCACATGCGCATTGCTACGGCCACGGCGCAGTTTGGCCAGCCGGAGGTGAATTTGGGTATTATCCCAGGCTATGGGGGCACCCAGCGTTTGGTGCAGTACATCGGTAAAGGAAAGGCTATTGAGCTTATTCTAACAGGCGATCGCATTGATGCCACCGAAGCCCACCGCCTCGGCCTAGTTAATCACGTGGCTAAGGACCGAGCTGCCGCCGAAGCTAAAGCAGAGGAAATCTTAGGTAAGATAGCTGAAAAAGGCCCGTTAGCTATCGCTGCATCCCTCCAAGCTATCGATGCCTATTTTAATACAGTTGGTTTTGAGGTGGAGGTGGCTGCTTTTGGCCGAACTACTCAAAGCGAAGACTTCAAGGAAGGCGTAACAGCCTTTGTGGAGAAACGCAGAGCGGCTTTTAAGGGGAAATAATTGAACCTTGTTCAAGAAGCGACGTTCTATCCCTGACTAAGCAGCGCGCAGCATGATAGGATGGAGATTTCGGAATTATATACCAGGCGAAGGAGCTGAGACAGACTTCGAGAAGCTGCTCAAGCTTTTCCAAGAGTTGCTGTTGCATACCTCCGGTAATGTGAGTGAAGCTTTGCAGTGGCTCAATGAGATTGATCGCCAATATGAGTTAACCAACGATCGGTATTCGATGGCTGACTTCATACAAGAGTTGATCGACAAAAACTACATCGAGGCAGCAGACGACCCAGCAAGCCCTGGCTTTGTGCCCACTGCCAAGATGGAAGGCAACCTCCGGCAAAAGGCACTCAAAGACATCTTCGGCGATATCAAGAAGTCTAAACGAGGCAATCACAGTACTCGCCAAAGTGGCCGAGGAGATGAGTTTACGAGTGAAATAAAACCCTACGAGTTCGGCGACTCGCTAGATCGGCTAGCGGTGAGCGAAAGTTTGAAAAATGCCCAAATCAATCATGGCATCGACAACTTCCAGCTTAGTAACGAAGATTTAGAGGTGTATGAAACACAATACCAAGCGCAAACTAGTACGGTTTTAATGATCGATATTAGTCACTCCATGATTCTGTATGGTGAAGATCGGATC
>DAINNZ010000194.1:4277-5974 GCA_036735605.1 Lewinella sp.
CCCGCCAAAAAAGTAGCTATGGCACTGAGTGAATACATCACTACTCGTTTTCCTAAAGACACCCTAGACGTAATTGTATTTGGGAACGACGCTTGGCCTGTAGCCATTAAAGACTTACCCTATCTACAAGTGGGGCCTTACCATACCAATACCATTGCGGGTTTGGAGTTAGCGATGGATATATTACGCCGCCGTCGCAACCCCAACAAGCAAATTTTCATGATAACAGATGGCAAGCCCACTTGTATGAAGCGCGGTAAGCAGTACATCAAGAACAGCTTTGGCTTGGATAGAACCATTGTAAACCGTACGCTTAATTTGGCAGCTAAATGCCGGAAAATTAAGATACCGATCACTACTTTCATGATTGCGCGTGATCCCTACCTCGTACAGTTTGTAGAGAGCTTCACGCAAACTAATCAAGGGAAAGCCTATTATTCAGGCCTGGGCGGCTTAGGAGACTTTGTGCTACGGGACTACAAAGACAACAAAAAGAGTCGGCGCTAGTAGGTGGGGCGTTTTCTTTCTAGTGCGTCCACATAATCTACACTACCTAGTCTAAAGCGGCAGTTAACGCGGCTAGCTTTGTCGTTTTCCAGCTCTAGCTTGCAGAAAAAAGCTTGGGGCATAGCAGTAGTGGCGAGCAGTTGCTTCAGAGCGTTTTCGCTGCGGAAATTATTAGCGTTGTTCGGCAGGCCATGAATGAGCGAGGGCGAGCAGAATTTTTTTGCTATGGTAAACTTAGCTGTTGTGGCAATACTAAAAGTGAAGTAGTTCGGGGGACGCCTGAACCAATCATTATCGCAGTTACTAGTATTGACGTATATACCCCAACCGATTCGGCTTGGGTATATACGGTTTGGCAGCCAGTTACGGTTCGGGAGAAGCCCGAAAGGTCTTGTATCCACCACGCTTTGGTCAGCCGCTGTTTTTTGTGCATGCAAAGCAAGCGACCCAAGTAAAAAACAGCTAAGGAAAAAGCAGCGGATGCGGTAGGTAGTCATTACATGATGGCTAAATAGCTAGAATACTAGCCATTCTAACCATTTCTTCGGGAGGAAGTTTAGTTTTGGAGATGGCATCCTCCAATGGATAGCAGGTTATTTTGTGGTTTACCAAGCCTACGGCGATGTTTTCCATACCCTCTAGTAGTAGGTTGACGGCGCCGTGGCCTAATTGGCTAGCCAATACTCGATCTTGCATACTAGGGGAGCCGCCGCGTTGTAAGTGGCCGATGACCGTTACTTTGGGCTCCATACTAGCGAGTTCGTCTTTAATTTTGGCCGCAATACCTGCTGCCCCCCCCATAGGGTGGCCTTCGGCAACAATAATGATGCTAAAGAGCTTCCCACGTGCTTTGTTCTTTTGCAGCACAATCTTGAGGTCTTCTAAGTTAGTTTCCACTTCGGGAATCAGTACGGCACTGGCTCCTGAAGAGATAGCCGTGTAGAGGGCGATGTAGCCACTATGGCGGCCCATTACTTCAACGAAGAACAAACGATTATGGCTATCAGCGGTATCGCGGATCTTATCCACAGCGTCCATTGCGGTATTAACAGCTGTATCGAAACCGATGGTGTAGTCGGTGCCATAGATATCGTTGTCAATAGTGCCGGGGATGCCGATGAAGGGGATATCGTATTCCTTATTAAAAACGGTTGCCCCCGTGAAGGTGCCATCGCCTCCGATCGCAATAC
>DAINNZ010000195.1:0-5849 GCA_036735605.1 Lewinella sp.
AGATCGCAAAGATAGGGGAAATATTGTGTATGGTAGCATTTGCGCTCAAAAATATACTTGCCCCTGCGTTAGCCAACCATTAAATAAGCTTAAAATTTAGGGCAATCCACCTTAGCGCGGTAGGTAGCGGGCTGAACATAGATCATACTGATCTCAAAAGCACCGCGGCCATTGTTGCTTTGGGTAATATCGCCTGTGCTCAGATCGTAACTAAGCCCTAGTTGTACTCTACCTGTTTCTAGGATAGCAGAAACGATGACGGCATCCATGCTGGTTTGATCCAAGCGATTAGAAATGTGCGTCCAAGCTCCCACCCGCAGTGCCACCTCTTGCCATTCGCGTTGGGTATAGCGTATGTTGGCTCCGGTCATAGCCGTGAACATAGGGCCTTGGCTTTGGACGATGGCAGCGGGTAATAAACTAAAGCCACTACGACCTAGACCGAACTCTCCGCCTGCGTGAAAGGTGTATTTTCGATACAGCTGATCCGTTTCTGCAATGACAGAAATATTAGGCTCTGATAGATGATTAGCGGCAGCACCTACATAAAAGCTGGTGTTTTCATCGATAACACTGTACCATAGCAGGCCTGCATTAAAGTCGAGATACAAACCGCTGGAAGCGGCGGCAAAGGCTTCTCCGCTATCCAAGCCTCTATCGATGTAAGCGGCTCTGGAGGCTGGATCCACAAAGAATTGGTTGCTAAACCAGAGCTTTTCCACGTCGAAGCCACGCTGCGCAAAACCGAGTTGCGCTCCGGCAACTAGGAAGTGAGCTGGCCCGCGCCGCCGGCTGCTACCACCTACTTGTTTTTGATAGGAGCCGCTAAGCATACCTTGGTTTCGGGTGAAATTACTTTCGCCCACTTCGTCGCGCATGATGTGCATCCCTAGGCCGAAAAAATCGGATCGCCCTGCTTGTTTTCTCACTTCTAAGCCTGCCGACAGGGTTTTAAAGCCATCATTCCCAAGCACGCTGGTGTAGAGCTCGCGGTAGTTGGCCGTGAAACGGAGCTGGCCTTCCATCACGCCCGTAAGTGCTGGATTGACGAATTGCGGATTGGCGTAGAACTGTGCGAAGCGGGCATCCTGACCCACTAAGCTGCTACTGCCGTGAAGAACAATTAGGAGGAAGAAAATGTAGTACAATTTGGCCATAACTATTGATTGAACCGATGGATTCATGAAAAGGAGAAAATAAAAGTACTGGTTTCTCGATCTGGCCGTCCTGTAGCAAGTGCGTAGAGAGCAGTATTTAGCCGCGAGCCTCTACCTAACAAGCTGTAAGATAGCTATTTTTGTGAACTTGCGCAAGTAGGGGCTATTTTTTTTGGGTAAGAAGCCACTATTTTACTTGCTTTAACTAAAAAGGAAAGCTCGCTGCTACCGAAGTAAAGCAGTAGAACCACTGAGTGTTTCCAGCGATCCGTCTTCATAGATTACTTGTAATTGCCAAAGGTAGGCACCTGCATGGAGGGGCTGGTTTTTGAAGTTGCCATCCCATCCTCGGCTGGGGTCGTTGACGGGGAAATCACCATCTTCGAAGACGAGCTCGCCCCAGCGGTCGAAAATTTTGAAAAGCCCGATGCGTGTTCCCGGACGACCATGCACCAAGAGTAGGTCGTTTTGGCCGTCGCCATTGGGTGTGAAGCCACTAGGCACTGCGATGTTTCTAATTTTTTGAACACGGATGCGAACTCTGTCTTCGGCTTCACAACCATTTTCATCAATCATGAGTAGCGTGTAATCAATTTCGTAATCGGGTTTTGCATTGGGGCGTTGGCAAAACACCACGGTGGAGGCCTCCCGATCTAGGCTATCTCCCCTGCATAATAGTGTACCATCATAGCTACCTCGCCAGATAAAGTTAGGTTCTCCGACGGCACCTGAAAAGCTAGGCACTAAAAAGAGGCTATCGCCGAAAATGATGGTGGAGTCGGGGCCTAGATCGATCGTGAAACGGGGGCCATCCGTCACACTAATCGGCACAGAAGTTGTACAGCCACCTACATCGCGTACGCTAGCCGTGTAGTTGCCGGCTATTAGGCCAATAAATTCGTTATTGCGGCTAAAACCTGAGTTATCAATGCTATAGGTGAATGGGGGTCTTCCTCCACCACCTGTAATGGTTATACGGCCGGTAGCGTCTCCGAAGCAGATCACATCCACCGCTTGGGCAGCGGCGGTTATTTGAGGCGGTTCTAGGATACTAATTGTTTGGATATACTCGCAAGCGTTAGCATCTGTGATTGTGAGGGTGTAAGTACCTGCTGCTAGGTTATTAAGCGTGCTGAGGTTGCTACCATTTGACCAGTTAAAGTTGTAGTTCCCCACGCCGCCGTTGGCGTTTACTAGGATGCTGCCATCGGTATCCCCAAAACAAGTGGCATCTACTTTAGAAAGCGTTCCTTGTAGCAGGGTGGGTTGGTTGAGTATTACCTCGGTGCTTGCTTGGCAGCCTCTCGCGTCGGTTACAACAGCCGTGTAAACACCCGCGCCTAGGTTGCCGACTGTAAGGCTAGTGCTATTAGCGGCATTGGCATCCCATTGAATTTGAAAGCCACCAGCATTAGGACCGGAGATACCATCGATAGCAATGCTGCCATTGGTGAACCCGAAGCAAGCGGGTGGATCAAACGAAGTACTGATCTGGATGGCAGCCGGCTGTTCGAGTAAGCGTTCTCTGACTGCGGTGCAGCCTTGAGAGTCCGTTACCGTTAGGCTATAGATTTCACCTCCTGTGAGGTTATTGGCTACAAAGCCAGTAGCACCATTTGACCAAGCAAAGCTATATTCGCTGTCGTTGCTTGCCGCGCCGCCGCTAAGTTGATTGAAGCCCATCGCACCATCGGTGCCGCCATTACAAGCTGGAGGAGTAGCAAGTAGGTTGAATGTAATGGGGGCTAGGTCAGTGAGTACTACCGTGGAGGTGAAAGTGCAGCCGGCGGCATCAGTTATTATTACACTATTACTGCCTGCTGCAAGCCCCGTTGCGCTAGGTGTCGTAGCGCCATTAGGCCAACTAAAGTCGTAGGGCGGCACGCCTCCAGAAACGGCTACGCTCGCAATGTTAAGTGCTTGACCCGCGCAACCGCGTTGGTCTTGTGTGGTCACTGCATCGATTCCTTCAGTAGGCTCAGTGATCTGCACGAGGTCAATAGCTCCGCAGCCTTTTTGGTCGGTAACAGTTAAAGTATAGCTGCCAGCTGCCAAGTTATTGGCAGTGGCTGTTTGGCTGCCAGTATCCCAGCTATAGGAAAAATTACCATTACCCCCATTGGCTGTGGCGATCACGGAACCTGTATTCTGCCCTCTGCAATCAACGTTGGTAGCGTTGAAGCCTATTGTGATGGGAGCCGGTTGTGCTACGGTAACCGTTTGTGTTTGGAAACAGCCATTTTCGTCTTCTACTCGCACTTCATAAGTGCCCGCTGATAGGAAAACGGCTTCGTCGAGGACCTGTAGGTTCGGGTCGTTCCAGGTGTAAGATAAAACGCCTGTGCCGCCACTGCCAGCCATTTGGATGCGGCCGTCGCTGCCGCCCGCACAGCTTACCGAGTCAACGCGGACTAGGCTAAGATTAAGCGGAGCTGGGTCATTAATACTTACTGTTTCTGTAACAGAGCAGCCACCTTGCTCAATCACGACTGTATAAGTGCCCGCAGCTAGCCCCGTGGCTGTTTGGGTGGTTGCACCATTGCTCCAAAGAAAGGTAAAATCCGTTGGGTTGGCCATCTGAGCAGTAGCGGTGCCGTCTGTATTTCCACTACAAGAGGGCGGGTTGACGGCTAGGTTTACACTGATGTTTAAACTAGAAGGAGAATAGTTAACCGTTCCCGTTTCCGTACACATATACTCGTCCGTTACCGTAACGGTATAAACTTGTGCGGTGTTGCCCGTTATAGTTGGGTTAGGGCAATCAGTGCAGCTTAGCCCCGCCGCTGGCGACCAACTGTAGCTTAAGCGATTTTGATGTTCGAATTCAATTGACCAGTTTAGAAAGCGCCCAGGCGTAGTAGGGCCGGCATTATCCCAGGCCACAAGCGTCCAGTTGCCATTGATGGGGTTGCCATTGAGAATGTTCCAGTTTCCTTCTGCTTGGAAAGTGCCTGTAAAGGGACTGTTCCCTGTTGTGATTGGAACAACTGCTGTGGGGGAGAAACAGGTCTGCGTAAAGTTCATGGTATTTCCATTGTTCGTGGAAAGTTCCAAACGCTGCCCGTTAGGGCCTTCTAAAAACAGGCTTACTTCGTCGGTGAATAGGGTTTCTATGTTGACGCAAACAGCAATTATTTGTTCGGCTGCATTTGTAATCGTGGCAGGCCGTATATTATTGACGGCGATGGTAGAACGCAAGGCATTCGCTTGGTTCGGATGGGTACTAAATCCGAAAGTTTCTAATGGGAAAGCACCCCATGCAATTACGGTATCCAGTGCTGTTCTGCTAGCAAGGCTGGTTTGCGGATTGTCGCCTGCACAACCCGACACATCTTGGGTGTTCAAATCTAATAGCGGCTGGCAGTTATAACATTCCGGCGCAGAGAAAGGCAGTACACCTACCGTTACCGTCGTATCATTTGTACAGCCGAAGGCATCGACTACTTGAAAAATATAGCCACTTTGACCAGCGAAACTAGGTACGGTTACGATGGAGTCGCTGCTGTAAAACAATAGGCTAGGGTCATCCAGCCACTGACCGCTTATAACAGGTACGCGAAAGGTTTCTAGGTCAGGGAAAAGGCGATCAGCAAAGCTGATGCCCCAGCTAAAAATATAGCCATTATCTGCGAAGAGGTTGTCTCTTACACGTATTGTCCATTCACCATTAAGGGGGCAGCCAATCAGGTTGGTAAAAGGTTGATCGGGCCGGTAATCGCCAGCGGGGATGCTTTCACCGCCATTGATGTTTAGTGCATTTGCCGTTTCGAGCAGCGTACTCGTGGCCGTAGGCGTCCAGCAATAATCATAGCCTACCCCTTGGGTTAAGGAATCGTCGTCAACAGCTTCTCCTAGAAAGCGGCCATTTAAATTGTTGGGGAAGGTAAGGAAACTAACACTACTGCCATTGGGGCATTCCAAGATGATGTCTAAGTCGCCACCGTAGCTATGCTCCATGTTTAAACAAACACCTATCAGGTCGTTTATATTGGTTAAGACGGCACCTGTTTGGAAATTAGAAAACTCCAAGGAGGTGGTATATTCCGCTCCCGAACCATCTGGCAAAAAGGTAGTATCCGCCAAGGTTTGCCCGACCTGGAAACTTTGCTCTTCTGAAAATACAAAGACGTTAGAGGTTGAATTAGGATCGGTTTCTACACTGCCCGTCAGTACGAGGGTATCATTTGCGCAAATAAGCTGGGGAAAGTCGGCTTGTAATGGGAAGCGGGGAAAAGGAGCTACGCGCACGCGCTGATTGATCTGATTGATGTTCCGGCAGCCTGCTGCATCCTGAATCGTCAATTGAACAATATACCCACCAGCCTCTTCAAAAATATGGCCTACGGTTGGGCCCGTAGCCGTACTGCCATCGTCGAAGTTCCATGCGAAGGTAGAAGTAGCGTCACTTTGAGCATATATGATGCCATTTTCAGGATATATACCAGCGCCGTTGAAAGTGACAGACTGCCCCGGACAAATATCAATGTAACCCGTATCCATAGGCATTACTACCGGACTAGAAGAAACCAAATCAGCTATCACTGGATGGCAAGCGCGGACACATTCCATGATTGCACTGAATCCTGGTGCAGAGCCATTGGGCGTAAATACAATCGTAAGGCAACCGGTGCTGTTGCCCGCTGTTGCTTGTACAATGGGGATTTCGACGAGTTGAGCGTTGGTATCCTCGAA
>DAINNZ010000196.1:0-5836 GCA_036735605.1 Lewinella sp.
TTGTGAACCCTGCCGACAGCGACCCCGATGTGCAAGCACTCGCTAACTACAACCAACTGCTGGCTACCGATCCAAGAGTTGACCTACTCTTACTACCCCTTCGCGATGGCCTTTCGATTGCAAGACGGCTTTAGATAAGCACTCGGCGATTAAGGCTGCTTTTAAGTGGAAAGCTGGGTAAAAACCAGGGAAAAAGATCCATTGGACTCGTCCAACTGACCAAAAATTCACCAGAATCTTCCAAATCCCTATGTTTATTGGCATGGCCAAACCCAGTCGCTTAACTCATAGCGCGGCCCAGAAAAATTGAAATGCCACCATTCCGTTCGGATGGTTGAAAAACCACGGGCTAGCATAGCTTCTTGGAAAAGCCGGCGGTTGGCCAAAACCTCCGCCGCTAAATGGGTGGTAGTGGTGTAAGCGGCTTCACCGAAAAAATCGTAGGTTGTTCCCATATCGAGCTCTTCCCCACTTTCTAACACGACAAGTGTTAGGTCGGCGGCAGCACCTCGGCCATGCACGCTTCCTTTTTCAGGCCTAGCGACGTATCGAGCATCCGGCATAATATCCCACAAACGTTGCTGATAGGGGGCGGGACGGTAGCAGTCATACATTTTTAGGCCCAAACCTTTTGGCCGAAGATCAGCCTGCACCGCTGCTAAGGCTTTGGCAACAGCTGGGCGGTAGAAACAGCGGCCGCAATCATACACCTGCTGCTGCATGAAGTTATTGGCCGTTGCGTAGCGTAGGTCCAGCAAAATGCTTGCATCTAGGCGGATAATTTCTATCCATTGACTGCTGTCGTAGTCTAGCAAGACTTCTTCATTAGGCGGAAGACTATCCGTTGTAGCCTTGGAGGTGAAGGCGAAGCCCATAGGGAAACCCATCTCCGAGAGGGTAGGGGAGGAGGCCTGCTTAGACTGGCAAGCCAACAGCAACCAGGAGCCCGAGAGCAGCGTGAAGAAAGCTATAGAAGATAGTTGGCGTAGGAACATTTTTGATAGTTGAAAGATTACAGATCGGAGCTAGTGTACACTTGCGCTACCAGGAAAGTCTTGCCCCTGCATTTATGCCCGCCTGAGCGAGCGCAACGAGTCCGTACCTGTTCGTATGGATGGACACAGCCTGCCCGTCAAAACGCTTGAAGGAGGCTGGGGTATTAGATAGGGAAGCGATAGCCCTAAAAATAGAAGACGCGGTAAGTATTTTTTCCAGCAAGCTTTGCTTATTCTATCCGCAGTGTTTTAACGTATCGTTTCCCATCTTGGATGATTTGCAGCTGATATAAGCCAGCGGAGATGAAAATGTGATGAGGGAACTGCATGTACCCTTGGTTTATTTCACCCCTTGCAAGCAGGCGACCTAAGCTATCGTACAGATATACTTTTCCGCTAATTGGCGGGCTGATTTGCCAAGCTTGGGCTTGGGTCGCAGGGTTAGGAAAGACCAATAGATCGGCATTTATTGACGCCAAGGTAGCGTAGGTATTGAGCAGGATGTTTACCGCTGGGTCGGGTGTTATAACTCCTCCGGTGCTACTTCCCTCTACAATGAGGAGATTTTGCTGGCTGGCCGGCTCAAGGAGCCGATCAATATGCCCGCTAGGCCAGGTGATTTTCACCGAGTCGATGCGCGTAAATACGCCTAAGCCAAATCGGATGGTTTTGCTTTGTTGCGCAAGAAATCCACTGCCACAGTGGGTGTAGGCCGACTGATAATGATTATCGTGAAAAATTTCCACTTTGCTACCAATGCCATCGCGGTTGCTCAATACGCCTTGTAGGCGGAGTTCGAGAAAGTTGGGTGTTTCGCCAATGTTTTGCCACAGCTGGCTAGGGTAGGGCCACTGATTTAAGACGGCAATATCAGGCCGATGATCGCGGTTGAAATCGCCAACGGCATTACTCCAACTGTAAACAGTATCTCCCACAAAGCCATTATTGATCGGACTGAAGCTACCATTGCTTTGCTGGCGGTAATAGGCACTAGAGATAGCATCATTCCCTACAATAGAACCGCTGACGTAGAGATCTAGCATCCCATCCATATCGCCATCAATCCAACTAGCGCCCCAACCGATACCATAGAATCCGACGCCTAGCGCTGGTGCTACGTTGTTGAAACCGTTGGGCGTATTTTGTAGCAAGTAGGAGCCCTCTTCGATGTTGGTGACGTAGATGTCTTCGTCGCCATCGCGATCAAAATCGGCTAGGCCCATGTTCATGGCATCGATCGCGATACCTGCACCGCTGCTTTCACTTACATCGGAGAAAGTTCCATCCTGAAGATTCTGAAACAAGGTATTGCGGCTGTTGCGATCATTGGCGATGTAGAGATCTGGCCAGTGGTCGCCGTTGTAATCGGTGAAGCCAATACAAAAAGGGATGCGGTTGGCATCTTCCACCCCAGCCGCTACACTCACATCGCTGAATGTACCATCTCCGTTATTTTTGAATAGACGATTGCGGCTTTGACTTACCTGCCCTGGCAGTCTTCGTTGGCTGTAGTAAAGATCGAGCCAGCCGTCGCGGTTATAATCGCCCCAAGCAGCGCCGTAGTGCCTTTTGGTGATCACAGGTAGGCCAGCGGCTTCGGTCACTTCTGTAAATAGCCAATCGCCATCCCGTCGGTAGAGATAAATCGGGCCATCGTAGCTACTACAAAAAAGGTCTTGATCGCCATCATTGTCATAATCAACCCATAGTAGGTGTTTTATTTCTGCAAGGTTGCCCGTTGGGTCGGTTAGCGCTTCTAAACCATTAGGGGTGTTGCGATAGAACTGTAGGGGCTCGCCTGCTCCAGTAGCAAAGCTTAAATCGTCAAACCCATCTCCATCAAAATCGGCAAAGCTGACGCCGCCGCCCGGGCCACTGCTCCTATCCGTATGGATTAGGCCAAGCACCGCCGCTTGATCCACAAATAACTGAGCGGGCAAGGGAAGCCCAGTACCCCAGAAAAGCAAGTTAAAATAAATAAGTTGGTGTAACTTTACAGACATTTCAGTCGTTTATCTATCTAAAGGAGCATGAAAGGTAGTATTTCCTTCACGAACAAAGCTACAAACTCTTGCAATATCGCTAAAATTATAGTTACATGCGCAACCTATTTATATTGTTCTTTCTATGTTGTTTTGTCGCTTGCCTTGGGGCGCAGAGCAAAAGCCCTCTATCGAGCCTCAAAGACGACCTGAGCGACCTTCGAAACGCCAATGATGCAGCCATCAAGACCATCTCCCCCAATAGAGGCTTGATTGAGCCTTCCAAGCTCAACCCACGGATGGCCGACTTGCAAAAAATCTACTACAACATCGACTATCAAGATGGCGTGTTGAATATGACCACGGGCGATTTACTGTCGGCTAAGATGCGCTATCGCCTCTTTGGCCAGATTATGGAGGTGGAGTACCAAGGCGGCACCTATGCAATGGATCTTAACATGGTAAAGGCCTTCTCCATAGGAACAGCTGATTTTGCTCTTTTACCAGATTTACTCAAGAAAAAAATGGGTCGCCTCATCTATCAGGTACATTTCGCCAGTGAGGAAACCCTATTGCTACAACAGCATTGGACGGAAGAGGACTTTCGCGATAAACTTAATAATGTGCCCACCGCAGACTCTCAACTACTTCGCCGGAGCGACGATCTCGTGCTATCTATTAACGGTAGTATCGTTCAGGTGATAAGCCATAAAATAGCCTTAGCAGCACTGGCTATTGACAAAAAAAGCCCTGCGGCTGCCTACGTAAAAGCCAATAAACTAAAGCTTCGGCAAGCGGAAGACCTAGCACAGTTGTTGGCTTACATGCAGGAGACTAAACAATAGACTGGTTGGATAAACTGTCTAATAAGCCTTATAGCTCCCTCACTTGATTGGTATGGTGTAGGTATAAGTGACTTTACCACTGAGCTGTACCCCGCCTTGTTTTTTATCCACTTGAGTCTCCAAGTTCTTGGCACTGGCTTTAATACTATATTGTATGCTAGTGCTAGGAGCCGTAATGGGTTGGGGTAGCTCGAAGTTAATGTAAATGTGTTGATGAAATTGGAGGTTTATTTTGTAGCCCTGCGGTATGTCGAAACGCAGCATTTTTACTAATCGAACAGCTTCTTCTCGGCAGCCGTGCTCAGGCCCTTTCACCGCTTTGGCACGCACGACACGGCCTTTGTGATTAAGGCTGTACTCCACTTGTACTTTCCCACTTACGCCTGCGGCTTTGGCTGCTTCAGGGTAGCGAAGCTCCTCTTTTAAGAAGCTCTGTAGCGCTTTTGCCCCGCCTGGGTAAACTGGTTTGTTGATGAATTTAATGCTCGGTTTGGCCATTTACTGTTTTATTAGTTGGGGTAAAGATACAATCTTTATTAGAGTTGTTGGACAGCTTTCGACCAAGCACTTCAGTTCCGCGATGAGGAGAATTGGAGGTGGCAGAACTTACAGCCCCTGCTCCACTACTCATGTGTTAGAGACGAGTGTTAGAGACGGACACAAGTGTCCTCCATACGGACACAAGTGTCCTCCATACGGACACAAGTGTCCTCCATACGGACAAGTACGGACTCGTTGCGCTCGCCCATATCCAGGCCCAATACGGGCAGGCGGGCATAAATGCAGGGGCAAGGGTTTTCTTTTAGCGCAAGACCAAATTAAGCAATCGGAAGGCTTGGATGAAAAAAAAAGCTTTAGAAACTTGTACAAGTGAAGGCTTTCCCTTATTTTAGTCGGGTAAAGCGATTTGAATGAATTTGATCTTATCTCCTTTTCTTCACTACTTACGGTATGAGCGCCGATACAGCGAGCACACTTTGTTGGCGTATGAGAAGGATTTACAGCAATTTTTCTCATTTATTGCTGAGCAATTTGATACAGAAGATGCCCTTTCCGTGAACCGAGCGATGATTCGCTCTTGGCTAGCGCAGCTACTAGGCGGAGGATATGCGCCTGCTGCTATAAGAAGAAAGTTAGCTAGTCTAAAAGCATTTTTCCAATACCGGCAAGAACGAGGTTACCAGACAGAAAACCCTACCCGCCGTATCCCTACGCCAAAACTGCCGAAACGCCTGCCTGCAACCGTAGCAGCAAAAGATATGGATCGGCTCACCAAAAACTTTGAATCAACCGAAGTGGATTTCCCCGCACTAAGAGACCAACTAGTAATAGCACTTTTGTATCAGTGCGGGATACGGCGGTCGGAACTCCTTGGGCTAAAGGACGGAGATGTGGCTATCAATCAGCGCCAACTGCGCGTAATAGGCAAAGGCAACAAGGAGCGAATCATCCCATTCGGCGCAGATTTGGCAGCGTTAATCAGCCGTTATCAACTAGCAAGGGATAGTTTCTTCTCCCTGAGAACTAGCACCAGCTTGTTACTCACCGATGCCGGTAAGCCGCCTTACCCTAAGTGGGTTTATAATAAGGTAAAATACTACCTCGCGGGGGTGAGTAAGGAAGAAAAGAAAAGCCCACACGTACTGAGGCACTCCTTCGCTACTCATCTAATTGATAATGGAGCAGACTTGAATGCCATCAAAAGCTTATTAGGGCATAGCAGCTTAGCCGCTACGCAAATATATACCCACAGTAGTATCGAGCGACTGCGAGCCGTTTACGAGCAGGCACACCCTGCCGCAGGCGACTCCACCAAGTCTCTCAAAGAATAAATACATCCTTCTTATCACTCGGTTGCCTCGTTTAGCCGCCATGCTGGCTAGGCCACGATAACCACAAAATCAGGTTTTATGCAAATAGAAATGAATGCAGTACACTTTAAAGCAGACGGAAAGCTACTAGATTTTATCAAAGCCAAATTAGTAAAGCTGGAACAGTTCTCCGACCGGATTAT
>DAINNZ010000197.1:0-5791 GCA_036735605.1 Lewinella sp.
TCGTATTCATCGAAGACGTAGGGGAGGAGCCTCGGCGCGTAGATCGTATGCTCTGCACCCTGCGCCAAGCCTGCCGCTTAGAGGAAGCCGCAGGCGTCATCTTCGGCCAATGGATCGACTGCGACTGCGAGCTAGACCCGAATAACGAAGAGCAGTGTCTTAATCGAACCTTGCCGCTTAAAACCATCTTAGCCGACCATACCGCTTCGCTAGGGATGCCGGTGCTGTATAATTTTCCTTTCGGCCATGGCGACCAACTTTGTAGCTTTCCCGTTGGCGTTCGGGCTCGGTTGGATGCCGAGCAACAACAACTGCGTTTGCTGGAGGCTGCGGTGGAGTAGGGGGCTTTATTTATCTACTAGAGCAGTGCCCTTCAACAGTGCCACCTCAAAGCGGATAAAATCGAATGGCACTTCCACGAAGCTGCCCTCTGCACGATGGTGAATGGGCACTACACGGCCATCTACTAGTGCCGTGCTAGCTAGTGCAGGGCTGCCGATAAGTTGGAGGCGGATCGTTTTGAAAGGGCTTTTCCAGCGGCCAATTTGCAACTGGGCTACTACGATTTTGCTTTTGCTCATGCGGTAGGAAAACTCGCAGTCGATGTAATGCCCCTTTTCGTAGCCGTAGCCCTCGCCGCTATCCCAGTATAGCCGACCTGCTCCGTTTTTGGGCCCTAGGAAGACTTGGAGCGCTAGCTGTTTAAGTTCGGCGATTTGGCCAGTGTATTGAACCGGAGCGATACTCGGCAGGATGGCACCCTTTCTGACGAAGAGTGGAAACTCTCCCAGCTTGTGGCGCAATGTAGCAACCCTTGCCCCTGCGTGAGCCACAAAAACAGACTCCCCGCTAGGGCTTTGTTTCCATTCCACCCACTCTCCCTTGGGTAAATAGACCGTGGAACTTTTAGCCCCTTTTTTGAGTACGGGCGCTACTAAAAGGTCTTTGCCGCAGAAGAATTGATCGCCATATTTTCGACAATTCTCGTCTTTTTGATCGTAGAAAAACAGATTGCGCAGCAGCGGCTGGCCTGTGCGAATATGCTGCTCGAAGGCGGTGTATAAGTAGGGGAGGAGGCGGTAGCGGAACTCGATGGCCTGTTTAGCCAGCTCGGTGTAGGGAGCGCCATATACCCAAGGCTCTTGGTCTTGTCGGTTGTTAGCTTCGGCGGCTTTTACGAGATCGGCTTCGGCTTCGGCGGCACCATCTACGTTATTACCCATACTATGCACCCGCATCAAGGGGTGGAAAATGCCGAGTTGCAGCCAGCGCACCATCAATTCGCCATCGGGCTCATCCACGAAGCCGCCAATATCGGTGCCTACAAAAGAATAGCCGCTGATGCTTAAGCGAATACACTGCCGATTGGCCATCGCGAGGTGCTCCCAACTGGCCACATTATCGCCTGTCCAGAGCGCTGCGTAGCGTTGCCCGCCGCTGTAATTAGCCCGACCTAGTAAGAAAGGCCGCTTGGCTGGATTGAGCTTTTTGAGCCCTTCATAAGTGGCGCGAGCCATTTGCATACCATATATGTTGTGCGCTTCTTTGTGCTCGGCCCAGCGGCCTTCAAAATCATGGATTACATCATCCGGAAAGGTCATGTGGTTCACTTTGAAGACGGCCGGCTCGTTCATATCGTTCCAAAAACCACTGACGCCTTGCTCTAAGTATAGCTCTTGATACAGCATACCCCACCAGTCGCGCACTTGGGGTTTGGTGTAGTCGGGCCAGACACATTCAGGCGGCCAAACAGGGCCTACCATATCCTCGCCGGTGCGGCGCTTGCACCAAGCATCTATTTCAGTGCCCGATTGATAAACGTCGTAGTCTGGATCTACCTTGATGCCCGGATCGATCATCACCACCGTATGAAAGCCTTGCTGCCGGAGATCGGCCATCATTTCCTTGGGCTGTGGGAAGTGCTCCTTGTTCCAAGTGAAGCAGCGGTAGCCATCCATATAGTCGATATCGAGGTAGATCGCATCGCAGGGGATTTGCTTTTCGCGGAAGGTGCTGGCGATTTCGCGCACCCGCGCTTCCGGGTAGTAGCTCCAGCGGCACTGATGAAAGCCTAGTGCCCACAAAGGCGGCAATTCCGGCTTACCCGTGAGGCTCGCATAATCGGCCGCCACGGTATCGAGCTGCGGGCCTAGGAAGAAGTAGTAATTGAGCTCCCCGCCGTCGGCCCAAAGCGTAGTTTTACCATCGCCTAAACTGTTAAAGTCGAAATGCGTACGGAAGGTATTATCCAAGAAAAGACCATAGCCCAGCCCCTTGCGTAAACCCATATAAAAAGGAATCGCGCGGTATAAAGCATCGCTTTCTAAGTGGTAGCCGAAAGAATCCGTACACCAGTTTTGGAAGCAGCGGCCCTGTAAATCGGTATGCCAGCTTTTATCGCCTAGGCCGAAGAAACCTTCTTTTTTATCGGTTTTTAGCTGTAAACGAAGCTGATCTAAACCCTTTAATAGGGTCGTGCGCGCTAGCACCGGTGCTGCGTAGGCATGCACCACTTTGCCGCTTTTGCGGTCGGTGATCGGAAGCTGTCCGGTAGCCGCTTCCAACTGGCAGGCTAAAGCACTGGTTTGCAGCAGCCAACCTTTCTTATTCGGGCTCAAACTGACCTCCGTAGCTTGTAGCTTCGCCGCCGGATCGATAGCATAACTAAAATCGCTATCTAAGCCATCCAACCCATAACGAAAACGAATACAACGCTCGCTCCAAACCTCAATTTGCAACGCTAGCCGCCCTTCCGCAATGACCTGAAAACGCTGGCTACCCAAAGACTGAACTTTGGTAATAGCCCCAAAAGCATACTCGTAACACACATCCTCATAGCGCGCCGTACTAGTAGTAGCTAAGTTGTTTACCATGCTAGGACCAGCTGCGTAGGGAGCGATTGGTTTTTTAGGGGCTGCTTTCTTCTTTTTATCCTTTGCCATCGGCTGTTGCTTTGTTTGTCAGGAGTGATGGTTTGGGCCTAACCCAAACCGGTTCAAGTATCGTCTTCTAAATAGCCCACAAAATAGGCAAAAACATAGAACTACCGCTTTTTTACGTTGCTTTTTGCCTGTTGGGTGGCAAAAAGTAAGTGCTATTGCGCTAGCTCCCGAAAACTGCCTATCTTCGCGCCATGTCCATTCAAGTAAAAAATCTTGTGAAGCTCTACGGCCAGCAGCGTGCCCTGGATGCTATCAGCTTCGAAGCTAAGCCTGGTGAGGTCTTGGGCTTCCTAGGCCCCAATGGTGCCGGCAAAACCACCACGATGAAGATCATCACTTGCTACCTCACCCAGACGGAAGGGCAAGTAAGGGTTTGCGGCCACGATGTAAGCACCGATAGCCTAGCTGTGCGGCGGCAAATCGGCTATTTGCCAGAGCATAATCCCCTCTACAAGGAGATGTATGTAAAAGAATACCTCCACTTCGCCGCTAAAACCAGCGGGGTAAAAAAACCCGCTGCCCGCATCGCCGAACTGATCGACATGACCGGCCTAGGTCGGGAACAACACAAACCCATCGGGGCGCTCAGCAAAGGCTATCGGCAAAGAGTTGGCCTAGCGCAAGCCATAATCCACGATCCGCAAGTGCTGATTTTAGACGAGCCTACCTCAGGGCTCGACCCCAACCAGCTCGCTGAAATTCGATCCCTCATCCAACTGCTAGGCAAGGAAAAAACAGTGGTCTTTTCTACCCACATCATGCAAGAAGTACAGGCCATTTGCGATCGGGTCATTATCATCGACCAAGGTAAGCTCGTGGCCGATGACCCCATCGAACGCCTCCAAGCCCGCCTCCAAGGCCAAACCGTGCTTCAAGTAGAGTTCGATAAGGCAGTGACTATCGAGCAATTAAATAGCCTCTCCGGCGTTAAAAAAGCCACCGCCCTAGGGGCTAATCGTTACCAGCTGGTGGCCGACGGTAAAAACGACCCACGAGCCGAAGTCTTTCGCTTCGCCGTAGCTCAACAGCTTACCTTGCTGGGCCTCCAAAAAGAAGCCATCAGCGTAGAAGCTGTATTCCGCCAGTTGACCTCAAAATCTGATGCCTAATGCGCTTGCTGTTCGTTTTTTGCCCTATTTTTTTTCTACTGCTGCTCGGCCGCCAGCCACTAGTAGCCCAAGCCGCCAAGCTCTCGCCTTGGGTTGATGGAATCTACTTTGCACATGCCGAGCTGCTAGCCGGAACGCCCAACCTCAACTGGGCCGATATCAAAGGAGAACTAGTGCAATTGCCCGATGATTACCGCTTGCAAGTGGCGGCCATGCAACCCAAAGACGGGGGGGCGCTGCCCACCATCTACGCCGTGGTGCTCGATTCCTTCCCCTATCTGCTAGTGAAGGAAGATAGCCAACTGCACTACCACGAATTTGCCGGCCTTCGTCTCGCCGGCCGTTACCGCTACTACAGCTATGAAACCTACGAAGAGGTCAGTAGCCGGATGTATGCCTACAATCCGCTCAATGGCCGCCCCTTCCGCCAAGGCATCGTGAGCCGTAAAAAAGCAGTCCTTAAAAAAGAAATACTCGATCTGGCCACGGGCAAAATCATCCCCTTCACCCAAACCGATCTAGCCGATCTAGTCAGCACTGACCAAGATTTGGTAGAAGCCATCCTAGCCTTAGAAACGGCCGATCCAGACTTTGAAGCTAAGCTATTGCAAGGCCTACGGCTCTACAATAAGCGTTACCCCTTTATTCCTAGTGGTTTTTAGTTGTTTTATATCCATTTCGTATGCTCGCCATCTTTCGTAAGGAAATCAATACCTTCTTCAGTTCCCTCATCGGCTACGTCGTTATTGGCCTATTTTTGGTCATCACGGGCCTCTTTATGTTCGTCTTCAAAGATACCAGCCTATTAGGTTATGGCTTTGCTACCCTAGGGCCCTTCTTCAATTTGGTGCCTAATATCTTCATCTTCATCATCCCCGCCATCTGTATGCGCGCCTTTGCCGAAGAAAACCAAAGCGGTGCCATCGAGCTGCTCGTTACCAAACCCCTACGCGATATAGAAATCATCCTGGGCAAATACTTCGCCTGCTTGTTACTCGTGCTCTTTGCCTTACTGCCCACCTTGCTCTATTACTACACCATCTATCAGCTCGGTGCCCCCGTTGGAAATATCGACTTAGGCGGCACCATCGGCTCCTACCTCGGCCTCACTTTACTCGCTATGGCCTTCGTAGCCATTGGCCTTTTCGCCTCCTCCCTCACTAGCAACCAAATCGTTAGCTTCCTACTCGCTACCGCGCTTAGCTTCTGGTGCTACTTCGGCTTCGATTACCTCAGTGCCCTGCCCATTTTCTTCGGCACCTTCGATGCCTTTATCCAAGACCTCGGTATGCTCGAACATTTTAATAGCCTCGGTCGCGGCCTCATCGATACCCGCGATGTGGTCTATTTCCTCAGCCTCACCGTTTTCTTCCTACTACTCACCCTCTTAAGCTTGGAGCGGCGGAAGTGGTAAAGGATGCTTGGTTGTTAGCGGTTGGCTTTTGGCTGTCAACGTCACAATGGCCTTTTCTGTCCTTTACCCCTTTCCGTCCTTTCCACCCTGCACCCTTTTTTCGTCTTTTAGGCCAAAGGCAGGGGCAAGGGTTGTTTTGTAGCGCAAGGGGGGGAAAGTCACACTGCAATTTATTGAAAACTATCTATTCTGGCTTTGATTCAAGCGACTTTTAACACCATCTACGCTACAGCCAAAGGGTTGTCATGGAATGCACTTATCTTGTCAATGGATTTTATTTGCAAAAAAAATTAGGTTCTTTGACAAAAAGTGTGGTCTAAGCAGAT
>DAINNZ010000198.1:0-5750 GCA_036735605.1 Lewinella sp.
GGGCTTGCGCTTCAAGCAAAGTCCGCGCCATCTCATGCTCATCAAAGAAGGCGTCAGAAGCCTGAGTGAGGCGGAGGATGTATTGAAGGATTTAGCCGATCGCCTAGCAGTAAAGGAACAGGTTTTGGGGAGGTAGCCCTCCTTACTCAAAACAACACTCCTTGCTCCCCGAAGCTAGCGGGGTTTTCGAGCGCTAATAAGCGGCGCTTAAAATCGAGTCCGTAGAAATAGCCTTGCAAATCGCCGCTTTTAGCGATCACGCGGTGGCAGGGCACGATGATGGCGATGGGGTTGCGGGCATTGGCTTGGCCAACAGCTCGGATGGCATTTTTATCGCCTAGTTGTTCGGCGATATACTGATAGCTAGTGGTGCGGCCGTAGGGTATGTTGCTTAGCTCCGTCCATACTTGCTGATAAAACTCGGTGGCTTCACTCCAGTCTAGGGGGAGATCAAATACTTGGCGCTGGCCAGCGAAGTATTCCAAGAGTTGTTCTTCGGCGGCCTCCAGTACGGGATGCTGCGTGGTCTTAGCCATTAATTGCGCAGGCTGTCCTCCCTCCCAAAGCCGCAGGCTGCGAAGCCCTAGGGGGCTAGCGCTGAGCTTAAAAAGGCCAAAACTGGTAGCGAGCCAACTGTGTTCCACTGCTTAGACTTCGTTTGAGAGGAGTTTCTGATCTTCGAGGCTGTGAACCTCTGATGGGGCTGCAACCTCCTCTTGGTTAGTGGCTTGCTGTTCGGTCGCTGTCTCATCGGGGATACTACCTTTTTCGATGGCTCGGTACAGCTTCAAAGACGGCTCACTGATTTGCTCAAGCTCCTCCTCGCTTAGGTGCTGCTGTGCTAGTATTTCGAGTAGGCAATTGATCCGCCCCTCCACATCGTAGAACTTGTTGATAACGGCTATTCGTTTGTTCTCCACCAGACAGTAGCCCGATTGGAAATTGCCCTTTTCATAGCGAATGGTATAGGCCATTTCTTTAAAAAGAGTTTCCAATTTCTTAAGGCCATGTTGGGTATATCGGATCATCATTCAACTGCGTTATAGGTTATACTTATAGGAAGCTGCCCTGCCACAAATATACGTCTTGCTGATAGATCGTGTAGTGCTTTAGCAACTTAGCGAGCCTTTCCTAGCGGTTTTGCTATGGTCTTGCGCTACAAAATAGGCCTTTGCCCCTGCACGGCGTGCCAAAAAAGGAGTGTAAATTTCATCCTTCGCTAGGCTAGAGCGATCGAACTAAGCTTTTGTGCAGTCGGTTATAAGACAAGAAATAGCCTTGAGAGCTGCTAGTAGTGCCTTTTAAGCGTCTTTAGCTTACCTTTGCAGGCGAAGCGCTGGTTAGGAACGTTTTACCCCTAGCTATTTCATCTTCAAGTATGAGTGTCATGTTGAATAGGAAAATAATTTTTGTGGTTGTCGGTCTCCTCCTTCAGTTTGGTCTTAGCGGGCAAACGTTTCAAGCTGCGGCCATTGGCGGGATCAATCTATCGCAAATAGACGGCGACAACCTAGCGGGCTTTCACTTCTTGGGGGCTAATGCGGGCTTGCGGGTGGTAGCGGTGTTGGGTGATCGCTGGCGGATTGGGCCCGAGATTTTGTTCTCGCAGCAGGGTGCTAATATATCTAGGAACGACATTATCACATTCGATTTCGAGAGCATCCGCCTCAACACCGTAGAAGTGCCGCTGATGGTTTATTTCAAAGACTGGCGGTTCACGGCCGAGGCCGGTATAGCTTATCAGCGGCTCATCAACTACCGCGTCATCAACTTAGCGGGTATTGATATTACGGATGAGTTGCCTTTCAAGGAAGATATGCTCAATTTCCAAACGGGTGTTACGTTTTATATGAAGCCGAATCTAGGTTTCAACTTCCGCTGGTCGAAGAGCATTGGCAATATTTTGGCCGAAGCCGAAAACTCCACGATGAAAGCAAGAACGATGAGCATCCGGCTCGTATATTTGCTAGGGGAAGGCGAAAAATTGCCGCCGCCGCCCAAGCAGTAGGTAGTTTTACCTGCTGCTATTTTATTTCAGAAAATCTATTCGTATGTTGAGCCGTTTTTCACTTTTATTCTTTAGCCTTTTGCTGCTAAGCCATTGCAACCAAACCCCAGCGGATGCTGCCGCTACCCAAACGACCGCTAGCAGCCAGCCAGCCGCTAGCAGCACTACAGGCAAAAGCTATCCTAGTATTTCGCTGGATCGCTTACAATATTTGTGGGATAATGCCAGCTATATGGATGTGGTGTTCTACGAACTCCCCATCTCGATGAATCAAAGTTCTTTGGAGAGTATCCGCACCACACTAGCGCATATTGCCGAGGAAACACCGGTGATTGCGCCCAATTGCAAATCCATTGGCCGCATTTTTTTCCAAGTGGGAGCTAAAAATGTGGAAACGGCTGAAATCTATTTTCAACCCGGTTGCACCTGCTACCTTTGGTTAGAGAATGACCAGCCAGCTTATGCCAACAATATGACGGAGGAAGGCATTGCCTTTTACAACAACATCTTCCAATCGGTACAACAGCAAACACAGCCACAGCAGCAGTAAAAAGGGCGGTAGCCTACTAGCGCGATTTGGCTTCTACTGCTAGCCGAAAACCACCGCTAGCGAGGCCATCGGCACCCGTTACGCCTACTACGAAGCGATAAGGGCGGTTGAGTGCGAGTAAGTTGCTGACACTACGCCGATGATCTTGCGCTGCTTTTCCCACAAACCGCCGCTCTTGTTTATGGTCTGCCTCGCAACGAATGCACCTTGGCAAATCGGGCACTAAGGCGAGGTTGTCTTCTCCCACCTGATAAGCGTAAAGACTAAAATTCGCTTTAGGGTCATCCGGCGTAATTGTGATTGTTAGCTCTGTATAAGCCGGAATAATGCCGGTAAACAACACATGCTTGCCCGTAAACTTAGCTTGCTGCGTTGCAGGAAAACAAGCATTACTGCTACTCCAAGCCCAAGAAAGATCAGGTATGAAATTGCCATCCCTTAAATCGGCCACGTACACCACTTGTTCATTGGGTTGCACGGCTATTGGGGTCGCGAGGCTTTGTGCCATCAGGGTCACTGAGCACAGCCAAACTAACAGTAATAAGCTAATTTGAAAGTTTTTCATACATGGGTAGGTTTATTGTTCGCTAGTATTTTGCCTAGTGCCTTAGAAAACAAGGCATTATCTAAGGAAGAAAACGCCCGCAACCACCTTGGTAGTATCGGCGGCACCCCTCTTATTGAACCGTGGCTGCGCGGGGAAGGCTATTTTTTACTTGGCAGCACTTCGCTAGCTTTACGGAAGGGGCACGTAGTGCAGGGGCAAGGGCTATTTTGTAGCGCAAGACTTCCTTCTTCCTCCGCCATTGCAGCTTGGCAAGCGGCGAGGCCGTCTAAAGACTAGTGCATAGGCAGCAATACCGTCTAATGCCTTATCTTTGCACTATGTTTGCACTACTCATTACGATTGTTATTGGTCTTTTTGTAGCCATGTTATTCCTGAATATTTATTTCAGGGTAAAAGTGATGGCTGCGTATAAAGAATTGGTGCGGGCCGAGGTAGCATTCACGGCTCAACAGATATTCAGTCGGCGTCGGATTGAAGCCGAGTTGGTGCCCATCTACCCTGATCAGGCTACGGCTATTCGCAACTTCAGTGCTTACCTGACGCGTAGCATCCGGATGGCCACCGTTTTGCTCGTGCTCATCACCCTTTTCGGTGGCATCCTTATGTGGTACCGATAAAAAGAAAAATCATTATATTATGGACGAACAAAAAGAAAAACGCCCCCTCGGCATGACTTGGCGCCCCATACTAATTGCCGCTGTCAGTTATTTTGGTATCAAATACGGGATAGCCGCTCAATTTTTTGAATTGAGTGAGCTACGCTTCTTCTATAGTTTGGCACTCTTTATTGGCTGCACCTACTTTGCGAGGGTAGCGGATCAAGCGTGGCGAGAACGCGGGGAGAAGTAAGAAGGCCTTTCTTACCGGTTGATTACATTCTTGAACCTCGGCCGCTTGGGCGTGGCATTCCCTAATTTTTCTCGCTTCATCGCTTCGTATTGGGCGTAGTTGCCTTCAAAGAAGACGACTTCGGCTTCATCTTCGAAGCTGAGGATATGGGTGGCTAGGCGGTCGATGAACCAGCGGTCGTGGCTAATCACTAAGATACAGCCGGCAAAATCATCTAGGGCGTCCTCTAGCGCACGCAGGGTATTGACATCGATATCGTTGGTTGGTTCGTCGAGTAGCAGCACATTCCCTCCTTCGCGAAGGGTCATAGCTAGTTGGAGGCGGTTGCGTTCACCGCCCGAGAGCACGGCTACTTTCTTCTGCTGGTCGCCGCCAGCGAAATTGAAGCGACTGAGATAGGCCCGTGCGTTGAGGCTCACGTTACCCACCTCGATCATATCATGGCCTTGGCTGACGACATCATAGACCGTTTTGTTGCCATCTTGTAGCTGGGCGTGGTTTTGATCCACGTAGCTTACTTTTACGGTTTCGCCTATTTGGATGCTGCCTTGGTCGGGTGTTTCCTCGCCCGTGATCATGCGGAAGAGGGTAGATTTACCGACCCCGTTGGGGCCAATGATGCCTACGATTGCATTCTTAGGAATATCCAAGCTGAGGTTTTCGTAAAGGATTCTACCGTCGTAGGCTTTAGCCACTTGCTGTATATTGATAACGTTGTCTCCTAGGCGGGGGCCAGCAGGGATGAAAATTTCCATTCTTTTTTCCTTCTCCTTCCCTTCTTCGCTAGCTAATTTATCGTAGGCATTCAATCGTGCCTTACCTTTACTTTGGCGTGCTTTGGGTGCCATACGGATCCATTCCAACTCTCGGTTGAGGGCTTTTTGCCGCTTGCTATCTTCTCTTTCTTCTTGAGCTAATCGGCGTGATTTTTGCTCTAGCCAAGAGGAGTAGTTACCTTCCCAGGGAATCCCTTCGCCACGGTCAAGTTCTAGTATCCAGCCGGCCACATTATCGAGGAAGTAGCGGTCGTGGGTTACGGCGATTACCGTTCCGGGGAAGCTCTGTAGATATTGTTCGAGCCAATGAACCGATTCAGCGTCTAGGTGGTTGGTAGGCTCATCGAGCAATAGAATATCGGGGTCGCTCAGTAGCAATCGGGCTAATGCAACGCGGCGGCGTTCTCCGCCTGAAAGCACGCTCACCTTAGCCTCATCAGGAGGACAGCGCAGGGCATCCATAGCGGTGTTAAGACGGTTTTCCAGCTCCCAGGCATTCTTATTCTCTAGTTCTTCCATCAATTCACCTTGGCGGATGATGAGGTCGTTCATTTCCTCATCGCTCATAGGCTCGTTGAATTTGAGATTCACAGCTTCATATTCGGCCATTAAATCGACTAGTTCTTGGACGCCTTCTTCCACCACTTGGCGCACTGTTTTGTTGGGGTCTAGTGCGGGTTCTTGTTCTAGGTAACCGATTTTGTAGTCGGCATCGAACACGATTTTACCTTGGTAGTTAGGGTCTTTTCCAGCGATAATCTTCAGCAAAGTAGATTTACCGGAGCCATTTAAGCCTAGCACGCCAATTTTAGCGCCATAAAAGAAGCTCAGCCAAATATTATTCAACACTTTTTTGCCACCGTCGAAGGCCTTCGAAACGCCTTCCATGGAAAAGATAATCTTATGATCGGCCATAGTATATTTTTAGGAGCACAAAGCTACGGATATTTTGTCTATAAACGGAGAAAGCCCTCCCGAATAAACGGGAAGGCTTTCATA
>DAINNZ010000199.1:0-5739 GCA_036735605.1 Lewinella sp.
TCGGAGGATATGAAAAACATTACTCCGCTTGAATTACCACTTTACAAAAACAATTACGATTCGGCTTATAAGCAGTTTGATAAATACTTCCTTTTCCTTGAGCAAGGAATCAACTTATTGGCTGATGATGGAATTTTAGGATATATCGTTCCCAGTAAGTTCACAAAAGTTGGTGCAGGTAAAAAACTTCGCGAATTAATCTCAGATAAAGAGTTTTTACATTCAATCGTTTCATTTGGAGCCAATCAAGTCTTTATAAATAAGACAACTTACACGAGCATTCTAATACTCACTAAGCAAAAACAAAAAGAATTTTCTTTTACTGAAGTAAAAAGTCTCACTGAATGGAAAATAAGAGATTTTAACCGAATTGAATTTGATAAAATAGAAACCAAAAAGCTCTCAAGTGATTTATGGTTTTTAATTCCTCCCTATTTGAAAAACGCATATAATTCAATTTTAAAACAAAGTGAAATTCTAGAAAAAGTAGTAGGGAAAAAGAATATCAATAATGGAATTCAAACTAGTGCTAATGATGTGTTTGTAATTAAACCTTCAAAGGTTGGTGTTACTTATATTTATTTTGAAAAAAAAGGAAAAAGTTTCAAAATTGAGAAATCGGCAACAATGCCATACTACGAAACGGTTAGAAAAAAAGGAGAGGATAAACTAAACACTTACAGAACGCTAAAGCCAAACACTTTTGTTATTTATCCATACCAAGTAATTAAAGGTAAAGCTGAGTTCATTGAAGAAAAAGAATTCAAGCAAAAATTCCCCTTTGCATACAAGTATCTAGCTTATCATAAAACAAGATTAGCAGAAAGAGACGTTAAGCCAGTGCCTAAAACAAAAAACGAATGGTATAGATATGGAAGAAGCCAATATTTGGAGCTTGGTGAAATAAAGGAAAAAATTATACTTGGTGTTATGTCATCAGGAGAGAAATATCCTATTGACAATCATAAAACTTTACATACAGCAGGTGGTACAGCAGGATATTGTAGTATCTACTTGTCTGATAAAAACCCTTATTCAATTTACTATATCCAAGCCATTCTTAATTCAAGATATGTTGAGTGGATTATTCATTTAAGAGGTGAAGTTTATAGAGGAGGCTACAAAGCAAGAGGAACAAAAGTCTTGAAAAACCTGCCAATCAGAAAGATTAATTTTTCAGACGCAAAACAGAGAGCACTTCACGACAAAATCGTAGAAACTCAAAAAGAATTAATCAGCATTTATGACCAAATAGATGCAAACGCAGGAAATAAAAGGACTCTTACCCCATTGCGAGGACAATTTGAGAGAGAGAAAGCCAACCTAGAAAAGTTATTAGCTAAATTATACGATTTAGGTAGTGAAGATGCACTCATCCCATTAATCAAAGAATTGTATGAAGCTAATTAAAAACGCAACAGCCGAGAAATTGAGAGGTGGATTTTACACACCTGAGCCAATTGCTACATTCATTTTGAAGTGGGGTATCAATGGAATTTCTGATTATGAAATTTTAGAACCAAGTTGTGGTGATGGTGTTTTTCTTGAACAATTGAAAGAGAATAACCACAAATTCAAAACTGTTACAGCCATTGAATTTGATAATGTGGAAGCAGAAAAAGCTAATAAAATCAAACTCAATAACAAGAATGTAATCAATACAGATTTTCACTTGTATTGTAATGAAACCACCCAAAAATTTGATTTGGTGGTTGGCAATCCGCCTTACATTCGCTATCAATATTTTCAGGAAGAACAGCAAAATGAAGCCATTAAAGTTTTCAATCGCGCTAAACTAAAATATTCAAAACTGACCAATGCTTGGGTTTCTTTTGTAGTTGGTTCAAGTTTATTACTCAAAGAAAAAGGGAAAATTGGTTTTGTAATTCCTGCCGAATTATTGCAGGTGTCTTATGCTCAACAACTACGTGAATTTTTGGCTCATTTCTACAATAAAATCAATATCATTTCTTTCGAGAAGTTGGTTTTTCCTGACATTCAGCAAGAAGTTGTTTTGTTGCTGTGTGAGAAAAATGAAAGTGATTCACATTTAATTGAACACCTTGAATTAAAAGATGCTTCTGACCTTGTAAAATTGGATGTTAACATCCTAAAAAGCCCTTCTAAAAAGATAGATTTTAAGTCAAATAAATGGACGTACTACTTTTTAGAACAAGAAGAAATTGACTTTTTGGAACAGATTGCCAAAAAGCGAAAAATTCCGATAATTAGTAATTATGCTAGTGTAGAAGTTGGCATTACTACTGGTGCAAATGATTACTTCACCGTTCCTTTGCCAGTTGTAGAAGCTTACGACCTGAAAGAATACGCAAAACCAATGGTTGGTAGAAGTGTACAGGTTAACAGCGTAATTTTTACAGAAAAAGATTGGAGATTAAACAGACAAGCCAAAGCAAAAGCCCACTTATTGGTATTTCCTGCAAAAGAGAAAATCAACGGGCACCAAGGAGCTAACTCATACATTCGTTTAGGCGAATCAATGGGCGTAAACAAGGGCTACAAAACAGGCATTCGTGATGATTGGTTTGTTATTCCTTCCATCAAACTTTCGGAAGCTTTGTTTATTCGTAGAAACAACCTTTACCCTCGTTTAATCTTAAACGAAGCAAACGCGTACACAACCGATACAATGCATCGTGTTTTTTTGAAAAAGCATACGGACAAAAACGCATTCATAGCCAGTTTTTACAATTCATTATCCTTGGCTTTTTCTGAGATAGTTGGCCGTAGTTATGGTGGTGGTGTTTTGGAGTTGATGCCCAGCGAAGCAGGAAAAATACTGCTCCCCTACCAAACCGACAATGCAGACTTACTGGCCACCATTGACAAAATGATGCGAGAGAAAAAAAGCATTGACGAAATTTTGAAAATCACCAATAAGCAAGTCCTAAAAGACGGTTATGGCTTCACGGATAAAGAAATAAGGCTTGCGGATAGTATTTGGAAGAAGCTTTCGGCAAGGAGATTAAATAGGAATAAGTAAAAAACGAAAGGGCTCAGTTCAAAGTTCAGTTCTTCGTAGGATGCATAGGAGGCTCGGTGTTGGACATCCCTGCCTTCGTCTAGCTAAGTACCCTGTGTGACTACAAGCACCCTAGACCCAAAATAGGCAAAGCGGAATACTGATGTACTGAGGGGCGTACTGGCACAAAGATGCCGAATAGAAACCAGATAGCAACTAAGACCACAGGCACAACTTGCGCTGAGATCAAATTAGCCCGCCCGCCTGTATTGGCACAACTTACTCCGAAATATGGCACAATACGAGCTAAATGAGTGGCACAGCTTGAAGCAAAATGGGTGGCACAAGTTGGAGCGGAATAGCCAGTTGGGTAGATACCTTCCCCTAAAGCACACAATAGCAATAGCCGAAGAAAAAAAATAGCATTTTTTTAAGGATCACCGCTTAAAAGTTTGGAAGTTTAAGAGCAAAGCTATACCTTTGCAGCCCAATGGTCGGGTGGCCGAGTGGCTAGGCAATGGTCTGCAAAACCATGTACAGCGGTTCGAATCCGCTCTCGACCTCACCCATAGTCTCCAAGTCAGTACTGACTTGGGGATTTTTTTTTGCCCGGTAAGCTCCTAGGGGGTCTTCGCGAAACGCAACGGTCTTGGGCGTTTTAGCTAGAGAGGGCCAACTTGAAGGGCCCATAGTAAAGCAGCAAACCCGCCAACATTCCTAAGACGAAACCATAGGGGGCTGCGGCCGCAAGGATACCCACGAGCAGTGCAATAAGGAAATTTCTAGGCTGGCTGCTCACGTCTTTTATCAGTAGCAACAGCGCTAGCCCCTCGAAGAGTAAGATGATCCCCAAGACCGGGAGTGGGAAGATGCGCACTAGTTGCTCAAAGCCATCGGCAAAGAAGAAGCCTAGTACTAAATAGAAAGCACCATACAAGATCACGGAGCCTCCACTGCGGCCGCCAAAGGTATAGTGCCCAACCATCCCTCCCGAACCATGGCAAGAGGGGATGCCTCCTAGGAAGGGAATCAGAAGGTTCATCAGCCCGTAGGTGCTACCGATCTTACGGATGCTTACCGCCGGCCGATCGGGGAATAGGTCTTCGGTTAGCTGTTGGGTGGCGATAATGGAGTTCCCAAGGGAAAGGGGAATTTGCGGTAGCGCGAGCAACACAAAACCGAGCCAGATATCTGCTAGCTTTGGGCTTTGCCACTGGGGTAGGTTCCACCCAAAGGCATCGTAAAATACCGAAGGCGACACTTCGAAGATTAGGCTAAAAACTATTCCTAAGGCGATTACCACTAAGGACGCGGGGTATTTTTTGTGGCCTAAAAACAGCACAATCAGAAAGAATGCAGCTCCTGCTAATAGGTAGCCCTTGGTGCCGAGCGCCGGGATATAATCCCGAAAAGCCAGCAGCGATAGTTTAAGGCCTAGGCCAAACTGCACGCCTCGAATAACGGCCTTAGGCACTAAGGCCGCGAAGCGGCTGAGCCAACCCGATAAGGCTAGGAAGAGCATTACGAATCCAATGGCTAAGCCAGCACCCAGTAGAAGGGAGGCTGCCAACTGCTGGCTAATGACTAAAGCCGCCATCGCTTTGAGGGGCTGCACCGGCATTGGGAGGCGATAAATCCAGCCGCTGAGCACTTGCATGCCGCCAAACACGATCAGCACACTGGCGGTATGGAGGTCGGCCGCAAGGATCATGGCGATCAGCAGCGGCAGATCGGTGCCAATATCGCCGAAAGCACCTGCTAGCTCTTGGCGATTGAACTGAATGGCTGTGCTGGATTTACTAGAAGATGCTAGGCTTCGAGCCATGAACGATAGTATTTGCCATCATCAATTTTCATTGCATTGGTTGTGATTTGTAGTGGTTTGAAAGTGTCGATCATTACCGCTAGTTCTTCGGTCGATTGTTTTCCGATACTCGCCTCGTAGGTGCCTGGGTGCGGCCCGTGGGGAATACCGGCGGGGTGTAGTGAAATGTGGCCCGGGCCTATATTCGTACGGCTCATGAAATCGCCATCTACGTAGTAGAGCATTTCGTCGGAGTCGATATTCGAGTGATTATAAGGGGCGGGTATGGCCTTGGGGTGGTAGTCGTATAGGCGCGGGCAGAAGGAGCAGATGACGAAGGCCTTGGTTTCAAAAGTCTGGTGGACGGGAGGCGGCTGGTGTACACGGCCGGTGATGGGTTCGAAGTTGTGAATAGAAAAGGCGTAGGGGTAGTTGTAGCCATCCCAGCCTACCACATCGAAGGGGTGGGAGGCATAGACCATCTCGTGGAGGGTGTTTTGTTTTTTGACCTTTAGCAGGAAGTCGCCTTTTTCATCATAGGTCTCCAGTTGCTGTGGGAGCTTATAGTCGCGTTCGCAAAAGGGGGAATGTTCTAGCAGTTGACCAAACCAATTGCGGTAGCGCTTGGGGGTGTAAATAGGGTGAAAAGACTCGGCATACAAAATGCGATTATCTTCTGTATCGAAGTCGATTTGGTAGATGACGCCTCTAGGGATGATGATATAATCGCCATACTCAAAGGGGATATTGCCCATCAGGCTGCGGAGGGTGCCACTACCTTTGTGGATAAAGAGCATTTCATCCGCATCCGCATTTTTGTAGAAATATTGGCGCATCGACTGCCTTGGTGCTGCTAGGCCGATGTAGATATCGCTATTAACGAGTAAGGGCTCGCGGGCGGCCAGGAAATCATCTTGCGGGGCTACCTCGAAGCCGATGAGCTTGCGGCTGG
>DAINNZ010000200.1:0-5647 GCA_036735605.1 Lewinella sp.
AGTCGAAGTAGCGTAGTCGAAGTAGCGTAGTCGAAGTAGCGTAGTCGAAGTAGCGAGTCGAAGTGTGGACGGATTTTGAATCAGGCGGGCACGGAGGATTTCTCCTAGCAACCTCCTAGTAGGCATCTTTCTCCGAGCGCAGCGGAGAGAAAGTTCATCCTAGGTGTGTTGCGAGTGGTAGCCTTGTTACTTCCTGACAGCCACTGCCATTCCTATCCAGCCAGCGATGAAGGCCAGCCCGCCTAGCGGTGTCACAGCACCTAGCCAATTGAGTCCCCAATCGTTCACCTTGCTGGCTGTGAGTAGGTAGAGGGAGCCACTAAAAATAAAAATACCTACTAGAAAGCTGCCTGCCGCCCAATGCCACTGCCGCTCTCCATGGGGGAAGTGTGGGGCTAAGACGCCTACGGTCAAGAGGGCAAAAACATGGTAGAAATGGTAGCGAACGGCTGTTTCAAAGGTAGCAACCACCGTTTCGGTGGCTACCGAGCGCAGACCGTGGGCACCGAAAGCACCAAGCGCCACGGCAAGCGCACCCAAAAGAGCCGCCCATTGCAGAATAGTTTTCGTTTGCATAGAGCTAATATACTAGGCTATCGCAGCAAAACAAAGGCTTGAACGGCCTGAGCCGAATCGCCATTTTGCAATAGATAGTTCACTTTTACTAGATAAACACCTGCGGCGAGGGCTTGGTTGCTTTTTGTGCCATCCCAACCGCTGTCTTCTTCATGGGGGTTCACCTCCAAGCGCTCGAAAACTAGACCGCCCCAGCGATCGTAGATTTGAAACTGTAGTAAACGCGCCACCGCCGAGCTGGTATAGGGGCGGTAATAGTCGTTGTAGCCATCGGCATTTGGGCTAAAAGCGGTGGGAAGGTAAATGGCAGCTTGGCGATCGAGCACTACGTCAAAGTAGAAGCTTTGCACGCAACCACTAGGGCTAATGAGGCGCAGCCGATACCGCTGGCTGCTAGTGGGCATAAGGAGGAGTGTCGGGCAGTTAGTGCAAATAATTTCGCCGCCCTCTTCGCTCCATTCCAAGCGGCTACCGGGCGGGAGGGGAAGGTTGAAGTTGGGTTGTAGTAAGTGGCTTTCGCCAAGCAAAACGGAATAAGTGGCTGCCAGGGCCGTGGTGGGTAGGCTTTCGTCTTGGAGCTCAAAAATTAGGGTATTTTCGCAGCCATTCGGATACTGAAGTTGCAAGAAATAGATGCCGCTGGCCAAGAGGCGCTCAGCCTCGGCGTTGGGCGTATCGGTCCATTGGAAGCGGTAGCGACTACTATCGGCATCTAGCAGCCGAATGAGCGTTTGTTGGCTTTCACAATCGAAGCCTTGCTCGATGAGCGGGAGGGCTTTTGTTAGCACTACTAGTTGATGCAGGATCAAGCTATCACAGCCATTGGCAGCTCTTTGTATCTCAGGGTAAGTGCCGCTGGTGAAGCGGTAGCTAGCTGCAAGGAATAGGCTATCTCCCTCGCAGATCGTATGCTGGAGGAGGGTAGCCTCGGGGCTCGGCAATACGGTGAGCACGAGGGTATCCACGCTTCCGCAAGCATTTTCGGCGTAGTAAGTGCCGGCCGAAGAATAGGTTTGGCCGTTGAAAAACACTTGCGCACCAAGGCAAACACTTGCCCCTGCACTTGTGCCAATAGGAATATTATCTTCACCGACTGGATGATATGCGCAGGGCGGACAACAAGTTAAGGCACAATTGCTTTCGTGGATGTTTTCGATAAATTGGGCAGCGGTGGAATAGGGTTGCCAGCTGCCGTCTGCTGCGAGCGGGCCAGGGGTTTGTTCACTCCAAGGCAGCTCGTTGGTCTCGTGTGTTAGGTTTAGTTGGTAAGCTGCTAGGCAGCTATCTGCTAGCTCGCCTTGTGGCCCTGTACGCAATAGCTGGATGTAATCGGGGTCGCCGTTTCCAGGGGAGAAGGTAGTGCTAATCAGTAGGCCATCGGCCAAAATTTGTAGTTGTTGGTTCGATCGCCAGTAGAGCAGTGCAGGATCGGGGGTGTTATAGGCCACATTCCAAAGCGGATTGCCCTGCCAATCGAGTTGTAGGAGAAAAATATCCCGAAAATTGCTCAGGTCGTGGCCTAGGATGAGTAGCCCGTCTTGGTATAACTGCATATCGATACCGTTTTCACCTTGGTAGTTGGTAATGTCGTAGATACGATTCCAGCGGAGTACTCCTTCCAGCGAAAAAGCGGAGAGGATCATTTGGGTGCCGATGCCGCCAGCCACCAGATCAATACTGCCCCATTGCAGCAGGTAGAGCGTCTGGTTATGAATGCGAATATCGAAGCCAAAGAGGCGACTATTAGCCGTAAAATCTTGGTAGCCTGTATAGGAAAATTCATGATTGCCTGCTAGGTCGAAGCGAGCCAGCATAGCTCGGTTGCCGCCGGTGCCGATATTGGGTAAGGTATAGACGCCCGTTGCATATACTTTATCGCCATAACGAATGGCTTGGCTGATTTGCTCGCGGCCGCCTAGGTCGTAGCGCTGGCTATTTTGAATGGGCAGGCCGGTGGTTTTATCGATCTTCTCGATCAGAATGGATTCAAAGATGGGCGGGGGCTCACCCAAGCGGCTGCCGAAAATTAGATAAGCAGCTTGATCGTTGAGCTCCAGCAGTTTAGTCATTTCGCTATTTTGGCTGTAGATATGGAAGTACCAGAGGTAGTCGGATCGTGGATCGAAGCGAAAAACAAAGGCCCGCTGTATGGTAGGGCTATTGAAAATAGAACCAATACCTACGAGTAGTCCATCGCTATCTTGATACAGTTGATTAAGGACGAAGAGTTGGGCATCTTCGCTGGGGGTGGGAATGGCTTTTTCCCATACAACCTGGCCGTTGGCTTCGTGTAGGGCTAAATAGATCGCACTATCGAGAGTACCGCCTAAGTAGAAAGACCCATTGGCTAGTGGTAGCAAGCAGCTACCTTTCATATTGAGGCCTTCCGGTGAGCGGATGTTTTTAGAAAAGGTGCTACCGTAGCACTGCAGCGAATCGCACACCAAGCCTTGTGCTTGCAGCAGTAGCGAAGAAAACAGCAGCAAAATAGCAAACAACTGTGGCATATTGTAGAAGAAACGGCTAAAGGTGCTAAAGGTTGGCTCAGCGAAGCTTAGTAAGCCCAGCGATTGGATAAAAAACGACGAAAAGAAGAGGGATTGATCGTAGTAACAGAATAAATCCCTACCTTTGGCGGCCAAAATCGTTACAACTCATGAAACTAGCTGTTGTAGGCGCCACTGGTTTAGTAGGTGGTGTGGTGTTTGAAGTGTTAGCAGAACGCAATTTTCCAGTTACAGACTTGTATCCGGTGGCTTCCGAGCGTTCGGTAGGTAAAAAGCTGAATTGGCAAGGTAAAGAATATGCCATTGTTAGCATGGAAACGGCCATCGCTGCTAAACCGGATATAGCGATTTTTAGTGCAGGGGGAGACACTTCAAAAGAGTGGGCACCCCAGTTCGCAGCAGTAGGCTGTGTGGTAATCGACAACTCCTCTGCTTGGCGGATGGACCCTGATAAGCAGCTTACCGTGCCAGAGGTAAATGCAGCGGCCTTGTCTAAAAGAGATTTGATTATTGCCAACCCAAACTGCTCTACCATTCAGATGGTGGTAGCTTTAGCACCTTTGCATCAGGCCTTCAAGATCAAGCGCTTAGTGATTTCTACCTACCAAAGCTTCACTGGCACGGGTATGCCTGCGGTGAAACAGTATAATTTAGAAAAGAAAGGCTTTGAGAGCAAGCCGGAAGAGCGTGCTTATCATTACCCGATTTTTGAAAACTGCATTCCACATTGTGATGTCTTCCTAGAGAACGACTACACAAAGGAGGAGATGAAATTGGTGCACGAAACGCGCAAAATCCTAGGGGACTCTAGTATTGCAATAACGGCCACGGCTGTTCGCGTGCCAGTAGATGGCGGCCACAGTGAAAGTGTGAACGTGGAATTTGAAAAGCCCTTCACTTTGGAAGAGGTGAAAGCTATCTTGCACAACACAGCAGGCTTAATCGTAGAAGATGAGCCCGCGGCAAACAAATACCCAATGCCCTTGTTTGCCAAAGGTAGGAATGAAGTCTTCGTAGGCCGTATTCGCCGCGATGAATCTATTGCCAACGGCCTCAATGTATGGATTGTGGCAGACAACCTGAGAAAAGGAGCGGCGACCAATGCCGTTCAGATAGCAGAATACCTGCTGGCTAACAAATTGCTGTCTTAAACTGAAAATACCTTCTGAAAAGAAGGCTAATGGCTCGTATTTACTGATCTTTCAGGCTTTATGGAAGTCTGATTTTGTAAACTCACACTGCATATATTATGCGAAACCGAATTGTCGTCTGGGGACGTAACGCCCAGGAAGAGCGTGTACTAATTGCCGTAGAACTCTTAGTAGATCGCAACGTGGTAAAAATTGAAACTTTTACCGAAAAGGATGTATCCGATGAAGTGTATAAAAGCTTCATGGAGAAATGGCGCAAGGGGGATACCGTTGAACTGCCAGAGCCTAAAAAAGTATGGGCGCGCGAACTCAGCGTATCGGAAGACTTACTGCCGGAAGAGCTCAAAGTAGAGCAAAGCGATATGGTAATCCGCGCTCAAACGGAGTGGCACTACCTTGTGCTCAGTGCCAAGCTGAAAGAAGCCTATCGCGCCGAGCTGGCCGAAATTTCGGATCGGGTAGAACGAGCCGACAACTACGATGCTAACATTTGGAATCAGCTCAAAGCTTTCTGGGAAAAGGTGCAAGGCCAATTGAAAGACAAAACGCTACTCAACGAACACGGCACGGAAATCCGCGGTGAGGTAGATAAGGTTTTTGATTCGCTTAAAAACTTGAGAGATAAGCTGAGCGAAGAACTAAAGGAGAAATCATCGGCGGCTGTTTCGGAATTTGCTGCCAAATTAGAAGGCATTGAAAAGCAAATTGAGGAAGGTACTCACCTTCGCAGAGCTTTTGATGAGCTTCGGAAAATTCAAAGCGCCTTTCATAATGCTTCCTTCTCGAAAGACGACCGCAAATTGGTCTATGACCGTATCGACGCGGCTTTCAAAAAGGTGAAAGGCCAACGAGAAAAAGGGGATGGGGGCAATCCGAGTGGAGGAGCCACCGCTCGCTTAAGCGCTCGCCTAGATGGCCTCTTAAAAGCCATGGAAAAGATGGAGCGCAGCATCCAAATGGATGTTAAAGACCTAGAGTTCGAAAACCGCCGCATCGCTAACTCCGCCGGCCAATTGGAAGCGCAAATCCGCCAAGCCAAGATCAAAATGATCGAAAGCCGCCGCGATAGTAAGCAAGAAAAGCTGCTCGATATGCAAAAAACGAAGGAGATGTTGGATGCCAACATCGCTAAAGAGCAGTCGAGAGAAGAAAAACGCCAAAAACAAGCCGCTGAAAAAGCTGCCGCAGAAGCAGTGAAAGCCAAAATCGCCGCTGAAATGAAGGCCGAAAAGGCAGAATTAAGCGACGAAGAGAAGGCTAAGCTAGCCGCCGCCGCCGCTGAAATCGCTGCCGCCAAAAAGCAAAAGGAAGCCGCTAAACAACAAGCCGCTGAAACCGTCGCTGCTCCTGAAGCTGAAGCTGCTCCTGAAGCTGAAGCTGCTCCTGAAGCTGAAGCTGCTCCTGAAGCTGAAG
>DAINNZ010000201.1:0-5645 GCA_036735605.1 Lewinella sp.
ATTGTTGACAATTACAAAAATAAGCTTGTATTTGTGTTAAAATAAGTATTGCGGTGGAAATAGCCAATCTATTTATGATGTTGTGTTTAAGTACTTGATGGAAGACAATCGAGTGGCTAAGCTATTTCTCTCGGCTATCACGGGGCTGGATATTGTTACGCTAACTTTTCTACCGCAGGAACTCAGCACCGAAAAGAAAGAAGACGGCAAAAAGGCACGAAAAAAGAACATTATTAGTGCACTAGACCTATCCATCTACCGCCTAGATTTTTCTGCCCAAGTAAAAGAAGCGAACGGTACGGAAACCGTGATCATCCTCGAAATTCAGAAGTCGAAATTTGCCAACGAAGGGATGCGTTTTCGCAAATACGCTACTCAGCATCTTCGACCAAGACAACCGAATGGAAAACCACCACATTATGAACGTACAAGAAATCAATTTCCCCGAAAAATTCCGCCCTATCATCCGCCGCTTACAGGCAGCTGGCCAAGAAAAAGATGTCCGAGAGACCATGACAATTGAAGACGACTTCATCACCGAGCTCAACGACTACGAACACCGCATCATAGAAATTACCCAAGAAAAAGAAGAAGCCTTGCGCCAACAAGCCGAGGAACGAAGTTTAAAAGAAGAGGCCATTCGCAAACAGGAAGAGGAGCGCGCTCAAAAACTGAAAGCCGTTTCCCTTTTGCTCAGTTTAGGCATGCCCAAAACTGAAATTGCCCAGCAGCTTGGGCTTTCATTAGATGCGTTAGACGAGCTAGAGGCCTAAGGCTACTAAACACAAGTAGTCCCGTTGCCACCTAAGTACGATCAGGCAGGCTTACCCCTAGTGATGTACTAGTAGGCATCTTTCCCTAGCACAGCGGAGAGAAAATTGCTCCTAGGGGGAGCATTGCCTACTTCTTTTTAGGAAAATTGCGAGCATCTGGAGCGAAAGTTGCGTCTAGGTGAGTGATGACTAATAACAAAAAAACACCTAACTTTGCGGTATGGATAAAGGAATAATTGCCTTAATGATTATGGCGGGAGTGGTGCCCTTTCTGCTCCTATTCTTAGTCATTGCATTACAAAAGCAGAAGAAGACGCGCATCAACAGCCAGCGTGATATGAGCGACCGCGACTTGCTACGCCTCATCGCGAAGCAACCGGATGGTCTTATTTCAAAGAAGGAGCTAGCTGCTAAGTCGCGCTTATCTTCCTCCGCCGCCACCATTCGATTGAGTAGCTTAACAACGAATGGGGTCTTACGTGTTTACCACGATGGTATGCTATCGGGGCACTATGGCCTAGTGAAACCATTAGAGGAAGTGCCGGAGGTATCGCTGAGTCCGGAGCCTTTCCTAACGGTAGATGACATCCTGAAACTATTTGAGGCTTTCGACTACAAGCTAGATTTTCAAAAACTCATTTTAGCCACTGGCCTACCGCTCGATATTTTGAAGCGCGAGATGAAGTATTTTGAGAAGGAAAAGGTCGTCAAGATGCTTTTCTCCACCGATTCGAATGGCGTCACGCACAGAAAATTTTTCATCTTACAAGAGCCCTATCGTTCTAATCCAGCACATTTTTTAAGCCGTGAAAAGGAGATGAACCAACGCGTAAAAGAATTATTGCGTAATGATTTGCTAATTTAAGCAACTTTTTTCAAAAATATACTGTATTTTTGCGGGCGCAATGGCCAAACGGCCTTTTCCACTATGGTCCTGTAGCTCAGGGGATAGAGCATCTGACTTCTAATCAGACGGTCGCAGGTTCGAATCCTGCCGGGATCACCCCTCTTCCTTCAAATGGCTTCCTTGCACGGCAAGGAAGCCATTTTGCTATACTTGAGGTCAAAAGTATCCAACCATGAGTGTTCACCAAGAAGTTAAGCGAGTTACCACCCATATTTTGCAAGCCATGAAGGCGCGAGGCGAAAAGATCGCTATGCTAACGGCCTACGACTTTTCCATGGCAACTATATTAGATGCCGCTGGTGTGGATGTATTACTTGTGGGCGACTCGGCCAGCAACGTTATGGCTGGCCATGAGACCACCCTACCTATTACGCTAGATCAAATGATTTATCACGGTGCTTCCGTGGTGAGAGGCGTAAAACGAGCCCTCGTGGTGGTGGATTTGCCTTTTGGCTCCTACCAAGGCAACAGTAAGCTCGCGCTTGAAAGTGCGATCCGTATTATGAAAGAAAGCGGAGCACACGCTGTAAAGATGGAAGGTGGGGTAGAAATTGGCGACAGCATCAAGCGCATACTGAGCGCTGGAGTACCCGTGATGGGTCATTTAGGTCTTACGCCGCAGTCGATCTATAAATTCGGCACTTATACCGTGAGAGCGAAGCAAGAAGCCGAAGCCCACAAGCTACAAGAAGACGCCTTGGCGCTACAAGAAATGGGTTGTTTTGCGATCGTGCTAGAAAAGATACCCGCCAAGCTTGCTAAAACTGTAAGCGAAAGCCTCTACATCCCCACCATCGGCATCGGAGGTGGTGCCGACTGCGACGGGCAGGTGCTCGTGACCCACGACATGCTGGGTATTACACAAGACTTCCATCCTCGATTCTTGCGCCGCTATACCGATCTGTTCGACATCATCAAGACCGCCACAGAAAGCTACATTTCGGATGTTCGCAGCAACGATTTCCCCAACGAGCAAGAGCAGTATTAGTATGCTAAAAAGACGGTTATTCTTCCTAGTCCTTATCGGTTTACTACTAGCCGCTTGGGGCTATTACTTAGCTGCTCTACAAGCGGTAGTGCCTAGTGATTGGGATAAAAAAACGATGATCACCGTTCCAAGAGGCGCTAGCTACGAGCAAGTGCTCGACACCCTCTCTAGTAAAGGCATTCTCGTTCACCGTGCCAGCTTCGATCTATTGGCTAGCCGTATGGCCTATAAAAAACAGCCAATGCGATCGGGTCGCTTTCAACTACAGCCTGCTAGTAGTGCGGTTAGCTTAATTCGGCAGTTGCGCAACGGCCGCCAAGCCACCGTACAAGTGGTGCTCACGACGGAAAGGGAGCCCATGAATGTAGCCGCTAAAGTAGCCCGCTTTTTGGAAGCAGATAGCCTCGCCTTTCAGCAACTATTTACCAACCGAGCCTATTTGGATAGTATTGGTTATACTACAGCAACCTTACAAACGCTCTTTATTCCCAATACCTACGAAATGTATTGGAACGCCAGTCCAAGAGATTTTGTGGCTCGGATGCTCAAAGAACACCAACGCTTCTGGGAGGCGAATGATCGCCTAGCCAAAGCCAAGGCTTTAGGGCTCAGCCCTGCGGAAGTTTATACGCTAGCAAGCATCGTGGAAAAAGAGAGCCTCCAAAATAGTGAAAGACCCCGCATCGCAGGTGTTTACCTCAATCGGCTACGCATCGGTATGCCGCTGCAAGCCGACCCAACCGTGGTTTTTGCGATCCGAGAATTTGGGTTGGGCCGTGTCCTGAACCGCCATTTGGAATACGACAGCCCCTACAATACCTATCAATACGCCGGTTTACCTCCTGGCCCTATCACGTATAGATGCCGTATTGCAGCCCGAACAGCACGACTACTTGTACTTTTGCGCGGTAGGCGATGAGAGTGGTTTACATAATTTTGCTTCCACCCTAGGGGGGCACAGTAGGAATATAGGCGTTTATGTTGCCAATCTTAAAAAAAGAGGTATCCGCTAAGCATCCCTTATTAAACGTAAAAATCACTACCTTAGCGGCTCGGGATGGTAGCTTCTGCCTTCCATTCGCTTATAGCAACTTCGCTGACTAGCTCGCACAGGGTAGCAGCGATTCAATCAAAAAGCCTTCGAACATGCCCAAGCAAAAAACGGATGACCTCCTACGGCTCATTGATACGCTTACCCGTGCTGAAAAGCGCCACTTCCGCCTCTTCGTAAAAAGAAACCAGCAGGCGGAGAACGATATTCTCTTCTTGAAACTATTCGACTACCTTGAGAAACAAGAAGAGTACGACGAAGACCATCTCTTGAAACGTATCAGCGGCATTAAAAAAAGCCAGCTTTCCAACCTCAAAGCCCACCTATATAAACAGTTGCTAACCTCCCTCCGACTGCTCAACCGCAACAGAGACGAGGAGATCATGCTACGCGAAAATATCGATTACGCCCGCATCCTCTACAACAAAGGTCTGTACCGCCAAGCGCTCGATGTGCTGGATAAAGTAAAAAAAAGAGCCCTAGAGCACGAAGCACACACCATTGCGCTAGAAATCGCACAGTTTGAAAAACTCATCGAAGGCCAGTATATCACTCGAAGCATCGGCGGCAGAGCCAACCAACTTGCCCAAGAATGCTCCGAGCTGGTTAGAGCGGTGGAGGCCGCCGAAAAATTCTCCAACCTCAGTCTTCAACTCTACGGCTACTACCTAGAAAGTGGTATCGTGAAAAATGAGCAGGAAGTGAGAACCGTTCGCACACTTTTTAGTAGCTTGCTGCCCGACAAACAATATGAAGACCTTAGCTTTTGGGGTAAAGTCTATTATTGCCAGTCGTACGTTTGGCTTCATCACATCTGCCAAGAATACCCGCTCAGCTTCCGTTATAGCCAGCGCCTCGTTAATTTGTTTCGCGAGCATCCAAGTATGATTGCTATCAATGCAGCCCTCTACCTCAAAGGGCTCCATAACCACCTTGGCACGCTATTCAATATGTGGCAGTACAGCAAATTCAAACCAGAATTAGACCTACTGCTCGACTTTCCCAACCACTATAATCTCTTAGAAGACGATAATACCGCCGGCATCTGGCAACTATATCGCTTCACCCATGGCATCCAACTACATTATATGCAAGGCACTTTCTCAGAAGGCCTCGGCTTAGTGCCCGAACTTATGGAAGCTATCGAAGATGATCGATATAACTGGGATGAATATCGCAAACTGCTGTTCTACTACCGTATCGCTTGCCTCTATTTTGGCGCCGGCGATAACGATACAGCCATCGACTACCTGAACCTCATCATCAACCAACGCAGCCAGAATTACCGCTCCGATATTCAAGCATACGCTCGTATCCTTAGTCTCATTTGCCATTTCGAAATGGGCAACGTACAGCTAGTAGAATATCAAGTAAAAAGCGTCTATCGCTACCTCGCGAAAGTGGAACATTTACAAGAAACCCAACAGACGATTTTCCGCTTCTTGCGTCGCATCCCTCGTATCCGCGAGGCACAACTGCGCGATGAGTTTATTAAACTCAAAGAAAAATTGGATAAAATTGCCCAAAAACCTTACGAAAGCCGCCCTTTTACCTACCTAGATATTCCTAGCTGGCTCCAAGCCAAAATTGAAGGCAAATCCGTACAAGAAGTCATCCGAACCGCCTTCCTAGCTTCTAAGAAAGAGGATAAATAGTAGCCTTGTTCAGCGGCTCCCCAAACCCAGAGGATATGGCTATAGCTTAAAGTAGAAAACAGCGGCTCGCTTCGAGGCCGTGTCTAACAGCTGATTCACTTCTTCCGCTGGCTTTTTCTCCGTGGATGCAGAAGCGATAACCGTGTCATTGTACATAGCAAAATGGCGTTTCTCAATGCCTAACTGTTTTAATTAGAGTTGTTCGGCAGCACTTGCACTTGCACTTGCACTTGCACTTGCACTTACACTTACCCATCTTATCGTGGTCAAT
>DAINNZ010000202.1:0-3642 GCA_036735605.1 Lewinella sp.
CACCCCGATATCGTTGGGTTCTGGCTGGTAGTCAGGATGTTCGATGCCGCGCTTGAAATTGAGCAGCCGTAGTGTATAAGTGCGCTCTAAAGTTGTATCGGGCTTCGTCAGTTGGATAGTGTCCACAAACTGATCTTGACCGTTGAGTGGCAAGGAAAGGATGCGGTATTTGAGGCTATCTTCTTTGGCTTGTTTGGCTTCAATGCTCGTCTCCTCTTCCGGTAGGCTCATGATGACGGTGAAGACGTCCTTGTTCCAGTAATTTTTAGTGGAAGGATTAGTAATCGCAATCTTTGAAAAATCGCGGTCATAAAGAATGGTAGGGCTTAAGCGGAAACTATCTACTACTTGCCCTAGTTCGTTTAGCTCCTCATAATCTACAAAATAAGTGCGGGTGAAATTGTCGATGGTATCGCCGACGAAAGTCATGCGATAGTTCTCCATAGCAATGGGCGTATCCTTGAAGAGGAGGAGCGTGGTGCGTTGTAGCTCTTCGTCGTCGGTAAGGCCCTCCATGAGGAACTGGTTTTTAGAAATCACTCGCTGGTTGGGGCCACTAGCCATGATACCGATCAGCATAAGGCCGAAACCGAAGTGGGCAATACCGCTACCCGCCAGCTTCAGATCGAGCCGGGCAAAGGAGACCAAATAATCTAAGTTGCTAATGATGGTGAACCAGCCTGCCACCAGCAGCAGTTTATATTGCCAAGGTGCGGCCTCAATCCAAGTGAGCGTGAGCAGCATAAGCAATACAGCTCCTACGAGCGCCAGCCCCGTATGGAAACTCACTTTTTTTAGTTGCTGACTAAAATCCTGCTCCCGCCAGCGTAAAAACTGGCTAGCGGCACTCAGCACACCGATAAACACAGCCACCCATAGCTGGAAGCGATTGTGATGTGCCTCCGGGTCGTCTAAACCCAATGGCTGCCACACCGGATCGAAAAGCAGCATAATTTCGTTGAAAACGGGCAAGCTCGTGGCACCTGTAATCAGCACGGCCGACATCAGTAGCACCAAACTGCCAATGAACATCCAAAATTCCTTGCTACCAGCGCTTTCTTCTTGCATTGGCTTCGGGATTTGACGCCAATTTTTAGCGAGCATCCATAGCGCCATTAGCAGGAAAAATCCGAGGAAGAAAAGCAACTGCGACTCTAAGCCCATCTCCGTAAAAGCATGCACGGAAGTATCGCCGAGAATGCCCGATCGGGTCAAGAAAGTGCTGTAAATAATCAATACGAAGCCTAATAAATAATAGGCATAGGTGGCCCGAATGGCCTGGCCCGTAGCCCGAGCGATCAGGTTAGTATGAATGCCCGCTACGAGTAATATCCAAGGCACTAAGCTGGTATTTTCCACCGGATCCCAAGCCCAATAGCCCCCAAAGTTGAGTGCTTCGTAAGCCCAAGCACCTCCCATCAAGATGCCCGTGCCCAAAATGGCGGCACTAAAGAGCGCCCATTTCAAAGCCGGCTGCAACCAGGTTTTATGTTCCTTCATCCAAAGGCCAGCAATAGCAAAGGCAAAGGGCACCACCGTGCTAGCGAAGCCTAGGAAGAGTGTAGGCGGGTGAATCGTCATCCAATAGTTCTGCAAACTAGGGTTGAGGCCCTGTGCCATCCGAGGCAGTAGCTCTACATAGTCGGCTTGACGGAAGATAGGCGCATCGAATACTTCGCGTAGCAGCAGTAGCGGATTAGAACCCAGCTTCATGCTGAACTCCCCTACCCCTACATACACCCCTAGCAGCATCGACAGGATGACCAACTGCACTGAACTGATGACCGCCAGCACGGGTTTTTCCCACTGCTTGGCTGTAAATATCAACACCACCCCTAGCACTACATGCCAAAAAAGCCAAAGCAAAAAGCTACCTTCCTGCCCTTCCCAAAAAGCAGAAAAAACATAGCGGTTGGCTAGCTCGTCGCTCACATGCGCCTGCACGTACTGGAACTCGTAGTACTTGTTGAGCATCAAATAGAAAATGAGCCCAATCGCAAAAAAGACGGCCAAACCGTGGGTCAAAAAGGCCGCTCGGCCTAGATTGCCCCATTGCTGCGAACGAATCGGTGTGTGGCGCTGCTGCGTCGCTAGCGTATAGCTCAGGGTGCTGACGCCTGCCGCGAAGAAGCCGAGCAAAATAGCAAAATGGCCGAGGTAGCGGGGCAGTAAATGCTCGCCGATGTAATTGATAGTTTCCAATGCCTTATCCTTGACTTAAATCCTTTAGCGAACTTTCTTCATCCTTATATTTACTAGGGCACTTTAGCTGCACTTCACTGGCTAGGAAATGCTCATCAGTCATGCGGCCTGTGAGCACAATTTGCTCACTCATCTCAAAATCTTGCGGTTTGCCTTGTAACAAGACCACTTTTTGCTCCTTTCCCTCTTGATCGCGCAGAAAAAAACTGAAGTAGTTAGGGTCTTTGAGGGGGTCAAATTCCATAGGCCGGTTTTTCACCAACTGGCCTACAATTCTAACTTTTCCCGTTTCTTCGGTAGCCGTTGTAAAGTTGACGTAAGGGCTTAACTCCCCACTTGCCTGCACCAGAATGAAGCCGGAAATAGCAATCATGATAGCTGCAATGATGTAGGTTTTTTTCATTTTATTCGTTATTTTATCCCCAAGGCTACTGTTTTTCAGCGGTAGCGGCATTAGGCTCGTCTTGCGCTGCAAAACCACCCTTGCCCCTGCATATTTGCCCCATTAAGAGCATTAGACAGCTATCGTTAGGCCACTTTGCTTGCTTGCACAAAGTGATTAACGTAGCGCTTGTAAACAATTGCAAAACATTATCTTCTCATCCGAGTTGCAAAGATAAGTTGTTTCGCGCCCTAATACCAATAATGAACCGAAGTTTGACAAAATTCAGACCTGCCGTTTATTCTAGCCTCCTCTTGCTGGCACTTCGTGCAGGGGCAAGGGCACTATTGGGCGCAAGTGTTTGCACAAAGCCTCCTAGCGGCCTGCGGCGAAATCGGTCAGATACTGAAAATGGGGGCCTAACTCGCCATCTTGGGTGATGCAGGCTCGTTGCAGTACCTCGCTATGCGCTTGAACGAACTCGGGTAGGATATGCTCTATCAACATCTCCCCGAAGGCAGTTGAGGCATCGCGCGGCAGCTCGGAAGGCAGATTATCGATCGACATGACATCCACAAAATCGGGCTGGTAAGGTGCCACCGCCTGGTTGTGAAGCGGGTCGTAGCCAAAGACCGGCTCGGCAATGGTACTAGCGAAAATAGTGGAAGGCACCGAGGAAAGTGGTGCTATATCACAAGTGACATCCGCGATGGTTTGCAGCTTAAAATCGGCGTGTAGCATATCTTCTCGGGTAAAGAAGGCAGGTGCTTTGCCATCCCAGTAGATGCCATTGATGAACACATCGGCTACTTGGGCGTAGGGTAAAAAATTGCTTTCGTAGTCGGCACCATTAGCATAAAAATCGGGTCGGCTAGGTGGCTGTCCGTCCTTTCGGCGGGCATATTGCGTGGGGTCGAGCTGGGTGAAAACAGCTGTGGCCCCTTGGTAATGAAGGAACTCTTCGGCGGGTAGGCGTCGGAATCCCATATCCTGAAGCACCTGGGCTGCACCACTAGACACACGGCCGCCGCCAGTGAGCACCACTTTGAGCGCGCCAA
>DAINNZ010000202.1:3652-5631 GCA_036735605.1 Lewinella sp.
TGCATACACTGCTTTAGCTTCCGCATAATCGAAGCAGTCTTTCATCCTCGGTAGGCTGAACTGCTGGCTGCGTTGCCCAAATGCCCAAATGCCATTATGGGCTCCCACCATACCTGCGAAATAGCCGAAGGCGATCAATCGCTGCCCCTGTGCGTTGGTCATTACTTCGTAGTCGATATGCCGGATATCCTTGGCCAGCAAGGCTTGCAATAGAGGCTGGTTGTGCACCTGTTTTTTATGCACATGGGCAAAGAAGCAATAGGTTTTATGCGCAAGCAGTTCCGTTATTTTCACCTCTTTGATGCCTAGCAGTAGGTCGCGGTCGCTGAGGTCTTTAGTGAGAGGAATCCCTAGAGCCGCATACTCTTCATCTCGGAAGACACGGTGCTCGCTAGGCACCACCACGATATCTAAGCCAGCGGTTCTGAGTTGGGCAACTTGCTCAGGCACTAATGCAACGCGGCTATCGGGCGGCACTTTCCCCTCGCGGAGCAGTGCGATCTTGGGATAGTTCTGGTTGGACATACTATTTGGTTTGGTTAGCTGCCGCGAAGGTAGGTAATTTTGGGTTGTCACGAGGGGTGTAAAACCCCTCGTGACGGAGGGGTTTTCGTTGCGAGGGGTGTAAAACCCCTCGTGACGGAGCCCTCCGCAACAACTAGCTTCTTATCAAATCCTCAAAGACAAGGGCTTGCTCTACGAAGTAATTCCATTCTTCCTCGCTGCTCTTTTTTTGGTGGTGCTGCTCTTGTTTTTTGATATACCCGCGCACCACAGGTGCCCGATCTGGACTAACAGAAATAGCAGCATAGCCATCTTGCCAATGAAAGTATTGGTCGGTCAGTTGTTGGTTTCTGACCCAAGTATGAGTAATACCTTTTAGATCTTTCACAATGGTAGGTATAGAATCGATGGGTTTAAGCCCCACGAGTAGGTGAACATGATCTTCAACGCCATTTACAAAATTGAGGTGAAAATCTTTTTCCCTAGCGATCTCGCGCATTTTATCGTAAAGGCGATATTTCCAAGTAGGTAGCATGAGCGGTGCTCGGTGCTTAGTGCTCCAAATAAGGTGTACCCAGAGGGCATGATAGGTTTTTCCCATTGATAGTGATTGTAGTGTGGCCAGGAAGGGTGTTGTACCTTTTGGCTTCCTTTTACAAAAATATAGAAATTTTTTTTATTGCGAGGGGTATAAAACCCCTCGCAACGGAGGGGTTTCCTTATAAAACCCCTCGCAACGGAGGGGTTTCCTTATAAAACCCCTCGCAACCCTAGTGTTATTAAACCAGCAAAACAGAAGATTATATATCTTTGCACTTTAAAATTACCCGTACATGAAGACGCGTCAAGAAAAAGATAGTATTGGTTACGTAGCTGTGCCAGCCGAGCGATATTGGGCTGCACAGACCCAGCGCAGTAGTGAGAATTTCAAAATTGGTGGCCAGCGGATGCCGACGGAAATCATCCATGCCTTCGCGATCTTAAAAAAAGCGGCGGCACTGACGAATGCCCAGCTAGGCGTGTTAAGTGCCGAAAAAGCGGCTCTAATTGGGCAAGTGGCAGATGAAATTTTAGCGGGCCGCTTGGCCGATGAGTTTCCGCTTGTTGTGTGGCAAACCGGCTCTGGCACCCAGTCGAATATGAACGTTAATGAGGTGATTGCCAACCGAGCCCATGTGCTGCAAGGCGGCAGCTTGGAAGACGACAAAAAAGTCCTACACCCCAACGATGATGTGAATAAATCGCAGTCTAGCAATGATACCTTCCCTACGGCTATGCACATTGCGGCCTACCAATCCTTAGTTGAAGTGACGATACCGGGCATTGAGCAACTGCGGGATACGCTACAGGCCAAATCCGAAGAGATGGCTCAGATCGTAAAGATCGGCCGTACCCATTTCATGGATGCAACGCCCCTGACCTTAGGCCAAGAGTTCAGCGGCTACGTCAGCCAACTCAACCACGGCCTTAAGGCT
>DAINNZ010000203.1:0-5627 GCA_036735605.1 Lewinella sp.
AGAGAACTCTGCCATTGGGGCTGCATCGCAGCCTGATTTTTTAACGAACTATTGAGTAAAAAGGAAAGGACAAAAAATAGCCGTGAGAATTATCAGCCAGTTTGGGGAAGAGAGTACAAAGGTATTAACGACCGATTAAGCTACCGCATTTAGTCAGTGGCTTATTTGCTGGTATTTTACTCGACAGGTGGTTGTTTTGTCCCCACACTTGCGCTACAAGGCGGCTCTTGCCCCTGCACGCCGTGCCCGCCTACGAAGCTAATGAGATGCCCTGTCTTTGAATCGGTCAGCAGGAATAGCCTTTCGCGGCCGAACGGGTGGCAAAGCGCGCTGAAGATTGTGTGTATTCAATCGAACAAAGCTTGTATGGCAAGCTGGTTTGGCGAACCGCAGGGGCTTTTGGCTGTTATGCTGCTATGAAGATATTGCTCTGTTTTTTCACCCTCTTATGGAGTGGGTATGTGGGTGCGCAGCGGCTTACGATTAGTGGTTATGTGACGGCTGCGGATAGTAGGGAGACGCTCATTGGTGCTAACATATATGTGAAGGACGACCCTGCTAAAGGAACGACCACAAATGGCTATGGGTTTTACTCCCTTTCTTTGGCGGCAGGTGAGTATGTTTTAGTATTTAGCTACTTGGGCTATGCCGATAGGGAGCAAAAGATCAGTCTGAACAGCGCGCAGCAAATTAATATAGCTCTACAAAGCGGCGCACTACTAGCGGAAGTGGTGGTGACGGCCCGCGAGGAGGATCAAAACGTGCAGGCTACTAAAATGGGCACGGTAGAGCTAGGCACGGAGCAGATCAAAAAGCTACCCGCTATTTTTGGAGAAGTGGACGTATTAAAAACGCTACAGTTGCTGCCAGGCGTACAATCAGCTGGCGAGGGAGCTAGTGGCTTGTATGTGAGAGGCGGTGGGCCTGACCAAAATTTGGTGCTTTTAGACGAAGCTTTGGTGTATAATAGCGGTCATTTATTGGGTTTTTTCTCTGTTTTTAATCCGGATGCCATTAAAAACACCCAGCTCATTAAAGGAGGGATGCCGGCGAATTATGGCGGGCGCTTATCCTCCGTGATCGACATCCAAATGAAGGAAGGCAACAGCGAGAGCTACCAAGTAGAGGGCGGCATTGGGCTGGTAGCGAGCCGCCTCACGGTACAGGGCCCTTTGCAGCAGGAAAAAGCCAGTTTTATAGTGAGTGGCAGAAGGACCTACATCCTAGATCTAGCGCAGCCGATTGTGAATGGAACTGATTTTAAAGGCACCAACTATTATTTTTACGATTTTAATGCCAAAGCCAACTACCGTTTCAGCGACCAAGACCGCTTGTATTTAAGTGGCTATTTTGGGCGGGATATTTTAAAATTCAGGCAAGAGGAAAGCGACTTTAATTTCGATCTGCCCTACGGAAATGCCACGGGAACGCTGCGCTGGAATCATTTATTTAGCGACCGTTTATTCTTCAATTTATCGGCTATTTACAATGCCTACGACTTTGGGTTTAATGGCGGGCAAGGCGACTTTGCCGTAGAGGTTTTTAGTGGGGTGCGCGATTACAATTTGAAATTAGATTTCGACTATTTTCCTAGTCCGGCCCACAGTATCCGGTATGGTGTGGCCTACACCTATCATCGGCTTACGCCGAATGTAGCGACCGCTCGAAGTGGAGATGCCGTATTTACCAATGGCTTAAGGCCGCGTTTTGCCAACGAGTATGGAGCCTACCTGCTCGACGACTGGAAGATAGACGCGCGCTTTGGGGTAAATGTAGGCCTTCGCCTATCCGCTTTCACACAACTAGGCCCCTACACCTCCAGCCTTACGGGGCGTGAATTTGGCGAGCAAGAAGCCGTGGTCACCTACGCCAACCTAGAGCCCCGCCTCAGTATGCGCTATCAACTACAAAGTACAGCTAGCATCAAAGCGGGCATCACGCGCACTGCGCAGTATCTGCACTTAGTGAGCAACTCCACGAGCACCCTGCCTGCGGATGTTTGGGTACCCTCTTCCGAGCTAGTACGGCCACAACTTGGCTGGCAGTATGCCCTAGGTTATTTCCGCAATACCAAGGACAACGTATGGGAAGCAGCCATAGAAGTTTACTACAAAGACCTCCGAAACCAGATCGACTACCGCGAAAGCTACGTCAACAATGCCACCGACGATCTGGAGCAGCAATTCGTATTCGGCACGGGGGAAGCCTATGGCGTGGAGCTCTTCCTCAACAAGCGCAAAGGCCGGCTAACGGGTTGGTTAGGCTACACCTTTAGCCGTACTTTTCGTGAGTTTGCCGAAGTTAACGAAGGAAGGCGCTATCGAGCCACCTTCGATCGGCCGCACGATGTATCCTTAGTAGCCTCCTATGATTTAAATAAAAAGTGGACTTTTTCTGGGGTTTTTGTCTATGGTAGCGGCCAAGCCTTCACCCCGCTTCGCAGCTTGTATCTCATCGAGAATAGCTTAGTACAGGAATACGGCGATCGCAACAGCGTGCGCTTGCCCGATTACCACCGTTTTGATTTGAGTGCCGTTTATGTGCCTAAGCCGGAAGGCAGCAAGCGACTAAAATCGTCTTGGTCTTTAAGTATTTACAATGCCTACAACCGCCGTAATCCCTTCTTTATCTACTACGACCTTTCGGTTAATCCACAGGCAGGTAGTGCAAGAGCAGCGGCTAAAAAAGTGAGCTTATTCCCAATTATTCCTTCTATAACATGGAATTTTTCTTGGCGGTAAAGCAAGTGATGTACTGTCTTTAGCTTACTTTTGCCAACCATTGAGCCGTAGAATATGACCACGACTGATTACAAAGCCATCGCCCATACCATCCCGAAAGAGCCGGGGGTTTATCGCTTTATCAGCCCGGAAGGAGACGTACTCTATGTCGGCAAAGCAAAGGTGCTGCGCAATCGCGTCTCCAGTTATTTCGGCGAACGCAAAGACCGCCACCAGCGCACCCGTGCCATGGTGAAAGCAGCCGCAAAGATCGAGTTTACGATCGTAACCTCTGAAACCGACGCCCTACTGCTAGAAAACGCCTTAATCAAGAATTTCCAGCCTCGCTACAATGTAATCTTGAAAGATGATAAGAACTACTCTTACATTTGCATCAAAAAAGAGCGCTTTCCGAGGGTCTTCGTTACTAGAAAAGTATGGCGCGATGGCTCCACCTATTTCGGGCCTTATATCAGCAAAAATCAGTCTTCGGATATACTAGACCTCATCAAAAAACTCTTCCCGCTGCGCAGTTGCAAGCTCGATCTAAGCGAAAAAAATATCGAAGCCGGTAAGTTCAAAGTCTGCTTAGAATACCACATCAAGAACTGCATGGCTCCTTGTGTAGGCTACGAGACGGAAGAAAGCTATCTGGATAAAATAGAGCAAATTAAGAATGTCTTACGCGGTAATTTTTCGGCCGTTACCAAACACTTTAAAGCCGAAATGGAAAGGCTAGCCGAACAAATGGAGTTTGAAAGAGCCCAGCAGATCATGGAAAAATTGCAGGCTTTCAATAACTACCAGAGCAAATCTACGATCGTTACGACCTCTATAAAAGACGTGGATGTATTCAGCATAGCTATGGACGAAAAAGAAGCTTACCTGAATTATATCAAAATCGTGGAAGGAGCTATTATTCACACCCATACCCAAGAGATGATCTTAAATTTGGACGAAGAGGATGTGGATAGCCTATTGGCCTATGCCATTCCGATGGTCAGAGAAAAGTTCAACAGCCAGGCACCTGAAATCATTTTGGATCGGATAGTTCCGCTACCCGACGACGTAGAGGCAGAAATCACCATCCCGAAAATAGGCGACAAAAAAAAGCTCCTAGAGCTAAGCGAAAAAAATGCCCGCTACTACCTGCTGAACAAGAAAAAGCAAAAAATCAGTCAAAGCAATCGGCAAACCTCCGCCGAGCGTATTTTACGGGGCTTACAAAACGACCTTAATCTCCCCGCGCTACCGATGCATATTGAGTGCTTCGACAATTCTAACATACAAGGCACGAACCCTACTAGTAGCTGCGTCGTATTCAAAAACGCCAAGCCTGCGAAGAAGGACTACCGCCATTTCAATATCAAAACCGTAGAAGGCCCTAACGACTTTGCTAGTATGCAAGAAGTGGTACAGCGCCGCTACAGTCGCTTGCTGGAAGAAGCGGAATCTTTGCCACAGCTCGTTATCATCGACGGGGGTAAGGGCCAGCTCAGTGCCTCCATGCTTAGTATTCGGGCCTTGGGCTTAGAAAACCGTATGACGGTGGTAGGTATCGCCAAAAGGCTAGAAGAAATTTACTTCCCCGATGACGCGGTGCCGCTACATATCAGCAAAAAAAGCGAGTCGCTTAAACTGATACAACAGTGCCGCGATGAGGCCCACCGCTTCGCCCTGCGGCATCACCGCAACCGACGCAGCCAGACCTTTACCCAATCCGACTTGCTCCAAGTGCCGGGCGTAGGTGAAAAAACACTGCAAAAAATAATTACACACTTCGGCAGCGCAGCTAAAGCAAAAGCCGCTCCCGTGGCTGAGTTGCTGCAAGTTGCCTCGCTTAAAGTGGTCCGCAGCCTTTTAGCGCACTGGGGTAGAACGGAAGAATAAGGGGCGGCGAAAGCCTCCAAGCCTACCATTGCTTCGTGAGACCTAATAATAGCTGCCTAGGCCGAAGCTGAAAATAACGCAGCGTTTCAGAAAAACTAGATTGGCTAAAACGGATGTACTCCCCTGCTCCCGTGAGGTTGTTGAACTGTAAACTAATATCAATTTTTTGTGCCGATATTCTTCTCTTAAATCGTAAATTCAAGAGCCGATTCTGCACACTACGCGAAGCAATTTGCGTCCAAAACTGATCGAACTGTAAGCGAATATCGCCCCATTTATTCCCTATTGGGTGAAAATAAACCCAGGTAAGTTGTTGCTGCCAAACGGGAATATCGGTGAGGTTGTTGGCAAAAAAACTGAGTTGTGGTTTACAACTCACAATGTGTTTACCAGCACTAAAAGCAAGAAATGGCTGTAAGCGAGCAGAATGGTTACGAACTAAAAAAGTGCTACCGTTTAATTGACTAGGTTCGCAGCCAACCGATAGTCGAGTAGCAATTTGTACTGCCAATGCTGACCCAAGGTGCCGCCTAGCCGATTTTCCCATCGGAGCTGCTGCCGAATATTGCTGCCGGCTATCTGCTCGCTGGATTGGCCTGCCTGCCCAAAAACAATATTAGTGAAAAAATCGTAGCGCCCTACCGAAAACGCCAAGAAGCTTTCCAACTCTCGGCTTTTTCCCCGACTATTAGCTCGCCAGCGAGCCTTAAATTCGTGCGCTACATACCGATTTAAAGCAAGAACTCCTCTGCTTAACTGACGGTTTTGGCGCAGCAAGTAGCCCGTAAAAAAATAAGGATCATTTTGATCGTAGTCGAGTGCAAAATGATAGCTCAAGCTCAGGGTGTTTCCGCTGGAAAAATTGCGTAGCCATTCCAACTCTGGCTTCGTTACCCAACGACTAAAGCGGCGGCTATTGCCTGCTAGCTCATCCAGAAGCTGCACTCGGTGTAAGGAAAGCGGCCAGCGCAGCGTCCAGCGGTGTGTTTTGCCTAGCAAGCGATAGCTTTGGGTATA
>DAINNZ010000204.1:0-5604 GCA_036735605.1 Lewinella sp.
TGGAGGATTTGGAGTAGTGTGTGACTCCCTCCGGCTGCCCGCTGATTTCTTCCACTACCCCATTGCCATTGCGATCTTCGAAGAGGACCACGGTGTTGCCCAAGTGGTCGCTGAGTTTATACTGTAGGCGCGGCAGCGAATCCTTTTGCAAGACAACCCGCCCATCGCCGAAGTGGTAGAGGCTAGGCTCACCATCCAGCAGCTCTAAAGCCCCGATGCGGTGGCGCAAGACGGTCTCCCCCGTCAGCATATCCAAGGACTCCCGGGCATACTCCTCTATGCCGATGTAGGATAAGCGGTGCTTTTGTGTGGATGCGTCAAGGAAGCGAGTTGTGTACCGTACGTTTACGGTGAGGTAAAGATAAGGGTTTTCTGGATATGAGGTGTATTGCACCCCTTGCTCTACCAAACAACCCTTGCCCCTGCATTTATGCCCGCCTGCCCGTACTGGGTTGGGGCGGCGAGGCTTTTTGCTACAGCCAAAAGCGTGGAGAAGAAAAGAGCAATGCTCAAATCACCTCAATTTAAGTATAATAGGAGGAGGATTGGCAGAGAAAAGCTGGCAGGTATGGTGGTAGCAAACTTTTAAGCCGCCTCAACTGTCTTACAAGATATGCAAAATAAGAGCCTTACAAGCTTAGCGACTGCCTTTGCTACTCGATTGAGCGAGGTGGGGGAAACAGAAGGCGGAGCCGCCGTCTTGGCTGCTTGGAGCGCAGCCAAAGGGCGTGCCGTAAGGGTGAATGGTCCGGCGGCTATGACCTTTGGGCAGTCGGTAGCTTGCATGGCTTTACAGTTGGGTTGGCGGGTGCTGGTGCAGGCTGGCGCGGCTGAGCAGTTGGCGCAGTGGGAAACTCACTTGCGGCTACGGCAGCCATTACCTGCCCCATTGGTACCTAGCTTAGCACCTAGCTTAGTGCCTAGCTTGGCGGCGGCCTTAGCTGATTGGTCGGATTGGCGCAAGCACTGCCTAGAGCGCCCTTTTGGCGAGCATACGGCTGCCGATCTGTTGGGTCTTGGCTGGGATGCCTTGCAAGAGCCCGGGAACGACTTACTGAGCCCTTACCTGAGCACCCACGATTTCAACTTTGAGGCGCAAGAATGGCTAGCCTGCCGCGAACAAATCAGTAGTACCCAACGGCTTTTAGCAAAAACGGGACCGCTGCCGGCGGTTATCCAAGAGCTGCATACTGGTATTTTCAAGTACCAAGACCTTGCGGATAGCGAGCAGTTTATCCGTGAAAAAGTGGGGCAGTATAGTGCCGATGCACAACAGCTCCTTCGGGCTTACTTAAGCCAAACAACCGCCTTTTATCAGGATCGGGCGGCTTTTTTTCGGTCGATTGGCCAATCTTTAGCCGAAGCCTTGCGGCGCTGCCAACTACAGCAAGATAAATTGACAGCCGATTTCCCAGCAGCCGATTTAGCCACCGCGCCTAGTCGCCTAGGAATCGGCAAAAAGCAAAAGCTGTTGAAAACAGCCACCCAAGCACTGCACGAGCAACTGCGGGCTCTCTATACGCTCCACCAGCAGCAGCGCCCTTTTTTGTTGGAATGGCCAGAGAAATTAGAAGGCTTAGCACCCAACGACTGCTTTGTCTTACTCAAAAACTATCAAGCGCAGCTGGCAATCTGGTTAGAAGAAATACCTAATCAGCTCCGCGAAGAATCGTTGGGGCTTAGTAGTAAATCCATCCCCCCTACCCAACGAGGGGTGGTGACTAGCGAGTCGTTGGCCGATTTAGAACAAGCCCTCAACGAACTGGTAGAGCGCATCCACGATGGCGGTTTGTTTCAACGCCCCTTCACCACCCAAGCCAATACGAGCGCAAGGCAGCAAAAATTGCTAGAGCAGTTGGTGGAAAAATTCCAGCAATTAGCGGCTCTTCTGCCAAATTTTTCGCTCTTTTACCGCTGGCAGTACCATTGGTTTAGCCTAGCTGCCAAAGTGCGGCGCGTACTCGCGCCCTTACTGCTGCTCCCCGAAGATCAATGGCTGGAGGCCTTTGACCGCTGGTATCTCTACCATGCCCTACAAAAAACACCCCTCCCCAAACTATCGATGCCGCAGCAAGCTAACCTGCCAACGCTTTTTACTGAAATCGCTACGGCTAAAGCTAAACTAGCCCGCCAAACCGAAGCTCCTACCCTAGTGCCTCCGCAGCTTCCAGCACTTCCGCAGCTTCCAGCACTTCCGCAGCTTCAGTGCTTGTCTAGCTTACCAGATAGCGTAGCGGATATAGATCTTCTTATTTGTTTAGAGCCTTCGGCCGAAGTGGAGGCGCAACTAGCTGCAAAGGAAACACAAAGAACCGGCTATCTGCTGCGAATAGCTCCCCTCTTGTCAGCAGCCACGGCCAGCATAGTGGATACTACTGTAGTGGATAGTAGCCATGCTATCCAGCAGCCCAATTTTTACTTAAGCCAGCAAGCGGATTATCTGCCGAGTATGGCTTTTTTCCGTTCTTGGACTTCCAGCCGCCTACCTGAATGGCAAGCGCTGCTTTTGCCGCCCGATTTTCATCAACTCACCCTAGCCTTACAGGCGTCGCTAAGCAAGGATGCTGCCCGCCCAGTTTCGCTAGAAGCGGTACAACGCCTTAGTGCTGATTTTCCGCAGCCACAGCCTATCATTTTTTACTGCTTGTCTGATGGAACTTTGGCTCGCCAGCCGCTGTGGGCACCTTTAGCCGATGGTATGGTGGCTGCCTGTTTGCTGCTGCCTGCGCATTTTCAGCTGGCCGCGCTGCTAGCGCTGCCCCTTCCAAGGCTGGCTGAATTGCTTTATCGCGTTCCAAGCATCCACCTACTGCACCGCCTACCAACGGATGTTGTGAACCAAGCCCTACTCACGGATGGCCTCAACCCTGCTTTTTTAGTAGCGGCTTTTCTACGCGCCAGCGAAGCCATTGCAGAGGGCGATCTAGCAGCCTTTCAAGCCATTGCTGCCGAGCAACGGCACCGCATCGGCTATCCAAGACCCAAGGCCTGCCGCCTAGCGACTGTAGTCGCCCCGCTACTACAAACCGCTTTACCGAACTACCGGCTTCGCCTCCACCAAGCTTGGCGAGATACCTTTTTACCGCTGCTGCTGAAAAGCCCGCAAGGGAAACAGCACCTCGTCTTGATCGATGGCCTGCTACCCACTAGTGAAGGGCTTTTTACCGACCTTCAGCGGCAAGAAATGCTCCTCGCCGCTGGTTTTCAACTTCATTATTTGGCTACGAACGAACTGCTCAAAAATAAAGAAGCCGCCTTGGCCGAACTCGTGCAGCGGATACTAGCCTAAGCCACCACCGCAGCCACCACAAAGCCCGCTACCGCTATAATCAGTCCGTAAAGGAAGATATTGTAACACATCCGAAGGAAGTGATATTTTTTGGCCAGCACCACCCCCAGGTAGTAAAGGTCGCGCGTCATGCTAGCATACAGGAATTCATCATCGCGGATCATCTCCTGCATACCGTAGTGGAAGTCTTCTAACTTCATATTATAGAAATTTCCAAAAAAAAGCAGATTACTGCGGCGCATATCAATGTCTTCGCGGGTCACCTTGCCCTCCGTCACCTTCGGTCGGGTGGCTTGAATAGCAAAGAATAAAGAACCCAAGCAAACAGCCACTAAAAGAAGCGTAGGCACTAGAAATTGCTGGCTATTTTCCAGCTTAGGAAACAAATTCGCCGCTGTGATACTCAGGATGATGGCATTCACGGAAAGCATAATATTCGCCTTGTTATCGGCAATACTACTGAGGTTAACGTGCGTTCGGTAGGTAGCACGGTACATCGTTTCCACACCTCGGCTCAGTTTGATATCTTTTTCTACGGCTAGCTCACGGGCTTTGAGCTTGGCGAATTTTTTTGCCTTTTTATTCCCTGGGCTTTCTTGCTCAAGGCTGGCTAAAGTAGTAGGGGTTTGATCGGGGTATAAGCCTCGCTTGCGCTTGTAGAGCTGCTTGATGTGTTTGGCTTTCAGCTCATCGAATAGGCTCCGGGCAATTTCCGTGTGGTATTGATGAGAAAGCATAAAGTTGAGCTCAAAGTCGATCCATTCTTGGTCAGACATTAAGCTATCGCGCGTGAGCGTAAACTCTTGGCGGATGCGGCCACAGCGATCCCAGTAGCTACTCTGGCCAAGGTGGCTTAGGTCGGCATCGCATACGATCTGCTCTAGTAAGCTTTCGGGCTGCTGTGGCATAGTAGTGGCCCGGATGCAGCGCATCACCTGCTGCACCAAAGGCGCTGGCAGTTCATGAGCGCGCATAAATGCTTGAGCGATGAGGGCACCTCTTTCCTCGTGGCCTTTCCAGTCTTCTACATAGCCGGTATCGTGGAACCAAGCAGCTAGCTTCACCACTAGTAGTTCCTCGGCTTCTAGCTCATAGAAGTCGGCGATCTGCTCGGTGGCCTCCACCACGGCTAGGGTGTGCTGAAAGTTATGAAAAACATACTGCTCCCTCACCTTTTCTGTGATGAAGTGCTCCACATACGCGGCTGCTTCTTGTAGGATAATACTATGCTGGGTAATAATGTCTTCCATATTCCTTTTTATCGATTGCAGCAGGGCTAATCCGCTCGTTTTTCCCGTAACAAACCTTCTTGTACAACGCTGGCTACCAAATCGCCCACTGCATTAAAAAAATGCCCACGGGTAAAGCCCCGTGCACCACTGGCCGAGGGGCTATCAATGCTATAAAGCAGCCATTCACTCAGGTCGAAAGGCCGATGAAACCACATAGCGTGGTCTAGGCTAGCCATTTGTAAGTTGCGGTAATCCGTTGCTCGGCCATGAGGCAAAAGCGCCGTAGTGAGTAGGTTATAGTCGCTGGCGTAAGCAAGCACTTGCGATTGTAAGCGTTGGTCGCTAGCCGGTATCGTACCTTTTGCTTTGAGCCAAACATTGCGGTAGGGCTCGTACTTTTCGTGCGCAAAAGGATTGTGAAATTCCACCGGCCGAAACTCTAAAGGGCGCTCAATACTCAGTAGTTTTAAAATGTTCGGCGGCAGTTGATCGCCAAACTGCTTAGCCATGCCTTCATAAGACACTAATTCATCGGGTGGCAACACCGTAGGCATTTCTATCTGATGTTCAAAACCCTGTTGCGCTTTCTGAAAGGAGGCCGTGAGCAGGAAAATCGTAGCCCCCTCTTGTATGGCTTTCACCGCTCGGGTCGTGAAGCTGCCCCCGTCGCGGATGCGCTCTACGGCAAAAATGATCGGCTTTTCCAAACTTCCCGGCAACACAAAGTAACCGTGCAAACTATGTACCTGCCGGTCTGATTCTACCGTTTCATAAGCAGCACTCAGTGCCTGTGCTAACACCTGCCCACCAAAAACACGCGCCGAACCCACCGAGCGGCTGTCCCCTCTAAAAAGATTCACCTCTAGCGGCTCTAGCTGCAAATGATCCAACAGTTCTTCAATATAATTCATTTACTTTCTCGATATAACACCCGACCACTCCCACAAAGATAGACAAAAAAACCACTAGCCTGCAACAGACTAGTGGCGTTTATTTGTTTCTCCTACCTACAGGAATCTTTTTACCTAGAGCCGCCCATCGGACTCGAACCGACGACCTATTCATTACGAATGAATTGCTCTA
>DAINNZ010000205.1:0-5396 GCA_036735605.1 Lewinella sp.
AAGTCATGCAGTTCAACGATATTGTAAGAGCACTAGTGACCGCACTCGAAATGCCGCTTGAGGAGCAGGCAGAGCGCTTGAGCAGGATGCAAGAAAAACTAAAGGTCTATACCGTAGAGGCTTGGGCTGCTAACTTTATCAAGCAACAACAGAAATTAAGAGATCGCAATTTGGACCATACGACAACCATCCTTAACAAGGCTACCAACCAATCTATCTTAGACCGCTATACGGCTGCCCAGCAGCGTTTGTTTATCATCGACTACGATGGCACCCTAATGGATTTCCATGTAGATCCCCAGGCCGTAGTGCCCGATGAGGAGGTGCTTAACATCCTCGTTCAATTAGCTGCTGACCCTAAAAATACGGTCGTGGTGAATAGTGGAAGAGACCGGAATACATTAGAAAAATGGCTAGGTCATTTACCCATACAAATGTCGGCGGAACATGGCGTTTGGATGAAAGAAGATGGCCGCTGGCGTCTCAATCCGAATGTGAGTGATGCTTGGAAACCCAAAGTGCATGAGGTGCTCGACAACCTAGTGGTTCGCACGCCTGGCTCTTTTATTGAGGAAAAAGACTATAGCCTTGCCTGGCATTATCGGGGTATTGATCGCGATTTGGGGATGAAGCGCGTTCGGGAATTTCGCGATGTGCTGGCTTATCTGATTCAAAACCAAGATCTACAAATTTTGGAGGGTAACAAGGTCGTAGAGATCAAAAACGCAGGGATCAATAAGGGAAAAGCCACGCAGTATTGGGTGGCGCGGCAAGCGTATGATTTCCTCTTCGGTATTGGCGATGACCATACGGATGAGGATATTTTCAAAGCTTTGCCGCTGGATGGTATCTCTGTAAAAGTAGGTACTGGCCGCACGGGAGCTAAATTCACTGTGCCGGGGGTTAGCGCTGTGCGAGCCTTCTTTAAGCAGCTGATTTAGTCGCTTTGGTTGTGGAGCCCTTGGTTTAATCCCTTCAAGCTGTCTGCGTTAAGGCTCGGACTGCCTGCGCTTGGTGCCGAAGGAGGTGTTCATTGAAAAAGCCTAGCATACTGCCTAGGGTGAGCTTTCCGGCGATGGGGTGTTTGAAAATTTCGAGATCAAACACCGCCTCGTCTAAGCTCTCCAAATATTGCCGTAGGCTTTGCCGTTGTGCGCGCCAAGCGGCTAGGGTAGGGGCTAGCTCGCTGTGGGCAGGCAACTGTTCGGTATCAATGTAAGTGGGGGCTTTTATCTTGATCGGGAGGCGCATGAAGAGAGATAGCTTCTTGCTATTGAACCATTCCCGAAAGCCTTTCTTAGGGAGTTCGCTGGGGGCTGCTTGTAGCTTCTTACGGATATATTGCGCTGAAAAAGCCTCGGCTAGCATCAAATGGTGTAGGCATTGCATGGCTGACCAGCCACCGTCGGGGCCAGGGGTGTTGAGCTGCTCGCTGCTATAGGCCGCTAATTTTTGGCCGAGCTGATCGAGAGAATGCTCCATTGTTTGCCAGGCTTTTTTACAACTAGGGTGCATAAACTATACTTTTTTTCTAGCGGCCAATAGGTAAAGAATCGCCATCCTCACGGCCACCCCGTTTTCTACTTGCTGCAAAATGATGCTATGTTCGCTATCGGCCACGTCGCTTGTGATTTCAACCCCTCGGTTGATAGGCCCAGGGTGCATGATAACGATTTTCTTATCCAATTTGGCTAGCCGCTCTTTATTGATACCAAAATATTGGCTATACTCTCGCAGGCTGGGGAAATAACGTGTTTCTTGCCGCTCTAGCTGAATGCGTAGCACATTGGCCACATCACACCATTGCAGGCTTTCGTCCACATTGTAACTAACTTCTACGCCCAAAGAGCCGATGTGCTTTGGCAATAGCGTAGGCGGGCCACAGACGCGCACCTTTGCTCCCATTTTTTGTAGGCAGAAGATATTACTCAGCGCTACCCGACTGTGCAGTATATCGCCAAAAATACCTATTTTCTTCCCCACCAGGCTGCTGCCAAGTGCCTCTTGCATACTATAAGCATCTAGTAGTGCTTGCGTGGGATGCTCATGCGTGCCATCCCCAGCATTGATGATATTCGCCTGAATGTGTTTGGCTAGGAATTGGGGCGCACCGGGAGCCGGATGCCGCATCACCACCATATCTACTTTCATCGACAATATATTATTCACCGTATCCAGCAGCGTTTCGCCCTTTTTTACCGAGCTGCTAGAAGCACTAAAGTTGACGACATCCGCACTCAAGCGTTTTTCTGCTAGCTCAAAACTAATGCGCGTGCGCGTGGAATTCTCGAAAAACAGATTCGCCACCGTAATATCCCGCAAACTAGGCACTTTCTTGATCGGGCGGTTAATGACGTCTTTGAACTCCTTGGCTGTCTCCAAAATGAGAGCTATATCCGTGGCACTTATATACTTAATGCCTAGAATGTGCGGACTGCTCAGTTGTTGGATAGTGGACATGAATGCAAGCGTATTATACAGCTCAAGGCCGTTGTTGGTGGTGTAAAATAATCTGGTCTTTCCCTTCTTTCTCGGCCCAGGTTACCTCCACGTACTCTTCTTGTAGTGTATCGACCTGAATGCCATAGTAATCGGCCTGTATCGGTACCACTCTTTTAAAGCGGCGATCTACTAGCACGAGTAGCTCCACTTCCCGAGGACGGCCATAATGGTTGAGTGCCGTGATTGCACTCACGGTAGTTCGCCCCGTATATAGCACATCATCCAGCAAAATAACGCGCTTGTCTTCCACTAAAAAATCCATTTCGGTGGGGTAAGCTTGTAAAGGCTTGGTACGGGTGCGGAAATCGTCGCGATAAAAAGTAATATCCAGTTTCCCATACAGAATAGGATGCCCACAGAGCACTTCTAGGCGTTTTTGTAGCCGATCCCCTAGTAAAACGCCGCCTTCTTGAATGCCCACAAGGCAGCTAGCCGAAAAATCGTCGTGATTTTCGATTAAGTGCTGGCACAAGCGCTCTATCATCAACTGAAAACGCTGGCTATCATGGAGAAGATGACCATTAGACATGCCGCAAAGAAAAGCAATAATTCTGACTTCTTCCGCGCTATTCTTTTTTTTTGCCCGCAGGGCAGGGGCAAGGGTTTTTTAAAAGAGCAAGTGCTTCCAGATCGAAGGGTGCCGAATAGCCTGGCTGGAAGTGGGTACTTCCGCATAGTTGTTAAAGCCCATAACTCAAGCGAAAGCCGATGGGGAGCACCCAGCTACTGGAGCGGCCTTCGTCTAGTCGCAGGTCGCTTCCAAAGCTAGTTTCTTCGGCAGTGCTTTCGTTGGCGAGCATGGAGAAGGGGTGTTGGGTAGTTACGCTAGCAAAGCGTAGGCCAGCGCCCCAATACACATCTAACCAAAGGCGTTGCGACTTATCGATGGCGGTCCAGAGGCCGACTTGTAGCATAGCGATATGGGCGTTGAGGCGCCGATCAGCCAAGGCAATTTCTTGGAACGCTCCGCCTTGCCGCAGGTAGTTCTCGCGGTAGCGGTGGCGGATATTTTGCCAGCGGTGCTCTAGGCCGATATAATAGCGGGCTTTTTGCGGTGGCCGGAAAAAGTACCGCAGATGGCTATGCACTTGTGGGCCCCGATACTGCTCGCCCTCCTCATTGGCAAACCAAGTGGAGAGGAGGGTGTAGCCTAAGCTGCTTTCCAGCTGCACCTTGGGCCATAGCTCGTAGCGCAAACCAAGCGTTGGCGTTGGCTTGAAGGGATTGAGTAGGGTAGTGGGGTTGCTACTGAGGTAGAGCCGAGGGTAGCCCAAACTATCTTCTTCCTGTGCTTGCAGGGCAAAGCACAGGAAGAAGAAGAAAATAAAGAACCCACGTCCGTTCATTCTATCTTGTAATTACACTCAGTGGGCGAATGTTGCTGATGTCGCTAATATCGTAGAAATGAAAGGCCGTTCTAGCAGAAGCCAGCAAAATATCGCCCCGAACGATTACATCCACCGCCTGCGGAAGATCAATCTGAAACTCGGTAAGCGCCGGTTCGGCTGGGTTGGCGAGGCTGAAAATAAAAACCCCATCTTGGTCGCAGACAAACAAATGCGTATCGCTGTAGCCTAGTCCATTGGGCTCAGATAGGGGGTAGCTACTTGTGGCCACCGGGTTGAAAGGGTTACGCACATTATAGGTAATCAGCAGGCTTTCATCGTTGAAATTGCCACATTGTTCATTGATGATTTTGATGGTGGAATAGGCAAAAGTATCTTTTACCACCACAGGGTCGCAGCCTTCTCCGAGGAAAAAGGCTTCTCTTGTTGTTCTGGATAAGATTTCTGGGCGGGCGGGGTTGTCGATACCTAGTATATATAGTGCCGTGGTGGAGCCAATATACACCGTGCCTTCGTAGATCGTGATGGTTTCCAAGCCATAATCGGTAGGCAAGGTATGTACTAGTTGGGGACTATCTGGGTCGCTCAGGTCGTAGGTGTTGATGCCATTGGGATTGAGGCTATACATGAAACCATTATACACCGCAAAGCGCGTAATAGAGCCAGAGACCCCATTTTCAGAACGGGGGTTGAAGTTGTCGGCCTCGTCGGCACAAGCTCCTAGGACTAATAGGAGAAGGAGGATGAAGCCAGAGTTACATAAACGATTCATACGCTATTATTTTAGACACTTTTTTTTAATATAGCCCTTGCCCCTGCATTTATGCCCGTTTTAAAAGGGTAAGCGAAGTAATAGCCGAAATCTTTTACAGCGTTCTGCTATTTTACAGCGTTCTGCTATTTTACAGCGTTCTGCAATTGGCGGCGGCTAAATTGCTTTCCTCCCAGCCGGCTACTGCGCCTTTGCTTTCGTCCACACACTCGAAGATGCCATTGAACAGCGGCGGGTAGAGTAGGGGGTCAAACACCCCCCGCTGCCGACTGAGCACTTGTATGGCCAGCAGATTGCGGAGGTCGATGGTGACTAGATCGCGCCAACTATCAGCATAAAGGCGGTTGTTGTTGACGGTGAAAGCCGTAACGGCCGGAATTTTTATAAAGGTGATGCCCACCGCATTCGCAGGGTCATTGATGCTGTAAACGTGGATGCCTTTTCCCTGCTCTAGCATGAAAAAGAGCGTATCCAGTAAGACGATAGTGCCCGAGTTCTCGATGCTTTGCGGCGGCAAATTTTCGATATTTTCCAGCTCCAGCAGATCGACATAAATGGGCCGCATACCCACCCCCGCACGAGGCGAGTGCGACTCTGGCCGGCAGCCCGTGCTTAGTAAACCCAGCAAAAGTATGGCAAGCAAGTGTTTTAGGTAAGGCATAATGCAGTATTTAATGTCCGCTTCCTATACGGTTGAGGGGGGGATTTCGCTGCCCCTCCCCCTCATCAAACAAGCTAAAGTTCGATTCCGGGTCATGGATATTATCCCATTGGTA
>DAINNZ010000206.1:0-5283 GCA_036735605.1 Lewinella sp.
TGCGGCGAGGCTTTTTAACGAAGTGCCGTATAAAATTTCGCTACGCGGCTACTTTATGGTTCCACTTGCAGCCGTTTGATGAACTGCCGAACAACTCTAAATATTGGATAAGAGGCTATTATGACGCTAATATACATTTTTTAGCTTTCTTGTTCACTAAAGTACGAACTATTTATTGCAAGCAGGTGATTTTGCCTCTTTTTTCTAGACGTCCTCCCCCACTAGATGAGAAGTACCCTTGGCTCACCACGAAATAGACTTGCTCGGTGGAGGCATAAACTAGCGAACGCGAGCAGCGCGTAGTAGCTGCGAAACGAAACATAGCCATAGGGGTTTTAGGGCTAGGCTTTTCGAGGCAGAATGGTCGCAAAAGATGCTGAACTGAAAAGACGAAATGAGTGCTTCTGGGTACTTATAGGAAAGCACAAGCGTTTTTATTCGTTTATAAACGAATATATATGTTTAATTGACGATTGTTGCTGTTTTTTGCCCCGAGATTTGCCGCAGAATAAAAACCAATCACTATGCGAAAACTCCAGAACAGTGTGCAACTGGCAGGTCGTTTGTTGGAAGATCCCGCCTTACAGCAACTAAGCGACGGCAGTTATGTAGCTAATTTGAAGTTAGCACTTTTTGACCGGCAATCGGAAGCGGATGGTAGTGCCCGTTTAGCTATTTTTCATTTGGTGGCTTGGGATGGGCTAGCACAAGCAATGGAGCAAGCCTTTAAAAAGGGCAGTCGTTTGCTGGTGCGGGGTAGCCTACAAAACAGAAAAGTACAGCGGCAAGGCATGGCTTATGACCGAGCCGAAATTCTAATACATGAGTATCTAGCACTAGGGCCGAATAACAGTGCCCTGCAAAACGTTAAAGCAGATGAACCTAGCTAACAACATACAACTGATTGGCGAACTAGACGGCCTGCCAATTTATCTTACTACGCAGCAAGGGAAAGACTTAACCATTTTTTTCTTACGTACGCTGCGTAAGGCAAGAAAGGCTGGAGACCTTAGGCACTTTGACCGGCATCGTTGCGTCGCTTGGGGGGAACTAGGCTTACAGCTTCATCAGCACTTACAAGCGAACAGCCGCATCGCTGTGAGAGGGGAGCTACAGTATCGAAGTGTCAAGCCTGAGGGAAGCCCCGCTGGCTTACAGCCCGAAATACAAGTTGCCGATTTTAGCTTATTAGGCTATGCCTTAGCTGCCGCTGAAACAGTTAAAGCAGCTGAACTTTACCCTCTTAAAGCGGGCGATTTCCCTATTGCTGCGGAATGATTACATAGGCGTTTTCGGCTAAAGCTGCTAACTTATCGTAGCCTATGAAAACATAGCCCGAGTTGCCCCAATGCCGGCCAAAAGCCGAGCGAAGCTCGAAGAGCTCTGCCTCTTCATCGTAGCCTACTACGGTTAGATAATGCCGCTCACTAAGCGGTAAGTCAGTATCGTAGGCTGCTTGCCGCCATTGGCTGAAGTCAGCGGCCGTTTGCAGCTCTAGGATAACGGGGTTTCCTCTGGAAAGGGCTTTGCGGAGCTCGAAAATACGGTTACGCCCTCGGGTAGTAGGGTGGAAGAGGTAGGCGAAATTCATAATCTGGTAGCGTGGTACATTGAACACCGCTCGTGGTATTTGCTCGCTGCCGTAGTTTACGATGGCTGCTGAAACAGTGCCCTGCTGGATGAGGAACTTAAATCCATCAATAATGTTTGGCCGATTGCCAGCCGCTGCTAGGCTCAAGGAGATATAGTCAGGGGAAAGGTTATCCTTGAAATTACTATTGAGATTCACGTAATACTCCAAACAGTCGGCTAAGGCATAAGCCCATTCTTGGTTGTTTTTCAAAGCTTCCCGGATTGGCATCATATAGCCTTTGATGTTTTGTCGCATCAAAGCCTCCCTACTTGGGCTGCCGATGCCCGGAATGTAAACCATCATTTGGTCGATGAGCTGCATATCCTCCAAGCCCATCAAGACCGCCTCCGCACGTGGAGTGGAATAAGGACTGGTTTGCGCTTGTATGACAGCGACAGAAAAAAAAACGGCTAATAGCCAGGAGAAAGAAAAATGGATAGATTGCATAAAAATAGAAGGGAAATGTAGCCACGGTGAAAAGGTAGAAGGTGGCTTTTCCTTTTCATCTATAGCGTTGGTAGTAGATAAAAAAATAAACGAACTGCCTCCCTCTTTTCGTTTGTAGATCAAGCGCAAATCCTAGCCTGGAGCCGTCTATTTTTTTATCTTCGTCCTAGCATTCATTGCAGACCTAGCTAATTTTACTTTCAAATCTCGTCATTTTGCGCTATGCTTAGTCGGATTGCACCTACGCCTTCGGGCTTTTTACATCTAGGTAATGCTGCTAATTTTCTGCTCACCGCTGCTATGGTGAAGGCGCAGGCAGGGCAGCTTTTGCTACGTATTGACGACTTGGATCAGCAGCGCCTTCGCCCGGATTATGTAGAAAATATTTTCGCTAGCCTAGATTATTTAAATATTCACATCGATTTTGGGCCGCGTTCGCCGCAAGCACTTCAGCGCTCCTGGTCGCAGCAACATCGCTTGCCTTTATACCACCTAGCACTAGATAAATTGTTGCAAACCAAACAAGTATATGCCTGCGATTGTAGTCGAAAAAGGTTGCAATCACTTCCAGGAGGGCTTTACGACGGCCATTGTAGGGATCGAAATTTGCCGCTTCGCCGAAGCGGTATCGCTTGGCGTATTCGGGTAGATGAACAAGTCGTAGCCATCACAGATGGCTTTCAGGAAACTATTGCGCTCGTGAATCTAGCAATACAAATGGGCGATTTTGTGATCCGTAAAAAAGATGGCCTCCCCGCCTATCAGCTTAGCTCTGTGGTGGATGATCTGTATTTTGGGGTCACGCACATCGTAAGAGGGATGGACTTGCTGCCTAGCAGTGCGGCACAATCGTATTTACTAGTGTGGTTAGGGGAAAAGCAGCCTTGGACTTACTATCACCACCCCTTACTGCTTACGCCTGAAGGCGAGAAACTATCGAAAAGCGCCGGCGCCAGCGCATTACTACAAGAAGCGCCAAGCAGTATGGGCTTAGCGGCTGCTCGGGCCGTAGTCTTGGAATGGTTGGCTACGAAACAATCGGTTTATTGGCGTAGCTTAGAGACGTATCTTTAAAGCTTATCTCTGAGAGTATTTTGTGCCAGCACCTTTTCCATAGTAGCACCCAATTGTACTAGCATTTTACTTTGCTGGGAAATAGTAGCTTTTAGTTCTGCAACTTCGTCGTAAAGTTGGTTTTGGATGTTCTTGGGGGAGGGGAGAAAAGGGGTGATGCGGGCTCTAACATACCATAGCTCCCGCAGATCACTCATCGGTACGCGGTAGGTCTCGTAAAAGTTATTGTCTGAAACTAGCTCAATTTCTTTGCGTTCCCGCAGGTAATTCACTACGCGTTTAACCACCACATCGGAGCGCGTTACCACCACATAAGCGAAATTATCTTTTAGCCCAGTCTCCCAAAGGGTAGGCTCCAAGAAGCTGCAAACAACCTTATCGCCTTCAAAAAGGGTGGGCTCCATGCTGTCGCCTGGCACATCAAAACTGCGGTGCGTTCCCACTCGGTATTTGTAATCGGGCAGGCTAAAACTGGGCAAATCTTGTACAAATGAAGGGTCGCCTAATTCAGCCGCATAAACCGCTTGCGCAGGAAGCGGTACGTGTACAATTAGTTCCTCGTCTTCCGGATTGGTAATGGCCGTGAGGACCCTGAAATTTTGATGCTCCTCTTCGGTCATGAACATGGGACCGTTGCCCGTCATGATATAAACGGGATTTACCTTGTATATCTCAATGGCTTTGCGCAGTAGCTCAATCGTCACATCTCGGCGCCCTTTCAATATCTCCGAAAGGCTCTGCGGTAGATAATCCAACGCAATGGCAAATTGCCGACTCGACTTGATGCGCTTCTCCTCCCGCAACTTGTTGTGGCATTTGACAAACCGCTGAGATACAACATTATTCATAAGCAGCAAAGAATGGTATGTGCTGAATAGCAACGCCTAGGTTACACTAGTAGATTGACAAAGATACGCACATTTTTGAAAGCTACAAGGTGATGACTGGCTTTTTCGACACTTTTTTGCGAATTTTTTGCCCCTTTTGCCCTTGTTTCGGAAGCTGCCTCTTGCCAAGGGGAGTTCATGTATCACTTTTGCACGGACTCGTTGCGCTCGCCCTGTCTAAAGCGGGCACGCTGTGCAGGGGCAAGGGTCGCTAGGAGGAGCAAGGCTTATTGGAACGGGCTCCCCTGGCGCACGGAAGCTGGCAGCCGTTGTTACTCCTTCACGGGCGAAAGGTCGCCGAAGAGGGGTAATTGGACGCGCTGTACCTCTTGTTGGAAAGCGCTAAAGTCTTCTGTGAGGAAAGCATTCACCTTTTTCACGAAGTCACTAGCTCCTTGTTGGAACTGATCTAAGCTAAAATTGGCCATTTGAGAGGGGGCACCTTCGATCTGACTGATGTAGCTACGTGCTTGCGACATCTTGGCACTCAGGTTGGTGGGGTTGCGTTGAATACCTTTGAGATCGGGGGCTTCCATCATAATTTCCTCTAGGCTATCGATCTGCCCTAGTAGCTTTTTGGTATCGTTTTGGAGGCTATCTTTCACCGCAGGCTCCGCTTGAGGCAATAAGGCTTTTACCCGATCGATACTTTTGCGGGCTTCGCGGAGTTTTTCCCAGGCTTGCCTTACTTGTGTACTGGAACTATTGAAGCGCTCTTCATAAGCGATTCGTTGGTCGTAGAGGCCGCTGCTGTAAGGGCGTCGAGGATCGGGGTGGATAGTGAGTAGGGTGCTACTCTTGCTACCTTCATAGCTTAGGAGGATACGATAGGTGCCGGGTGCCACGCTACTACCAGCGGGCTGATCGGCATCAGCTTTTTGTTCTTGGCGGCTAGGGTAGGGGATGCCATCTTGGCGCATATTCCAGCTACTCCGGTTCATACCCCAATTACTAGGTGTTTCGGAATAGGTTCGGATGGTATCGCCTTGCATATTGAGAACCTGAATTTTCACCTTCAGCTTAGGTGGTTTCAAGAGGTCTGTTTCTTTGGTAGGTGGTTTAAGCCAGTAGGTAAAGGCGGCTCCTCGGCCTCGGTTGGCTCCTGCGAAATCGCCTTGTGCTACGAAGCGGATACCTTGATAGGACTTCCAATTGGCCAAGTAGGCATCAGGCATCGGAAAAAGATGGAAGCTATCGGCTAGCACCGCAGCATCAGTTTTGGCCAGTTCTCGGAAGGGGCGC
>DAINNZ010000207.1:0-5242 GCA_036735605.1 Lewinella sp.
GCGTACAAAATTGGCTCACATATCCTCTATTATAGTATGTCTAATGAAAGAAGTGAATGTATGAGTTTTTAATTTAGACGCATGATGACAGAAAAGGATACAATTTTCAGTTAACGTACTGATACAGCAACAAGCGCGCTTCCCTATCTGGCCACTGTGTCAGCCCCTGCTCCACAAAGCCCAGCTTCTCCAACAGCCGGACAGAGGCCGCATTATCGGGCTGTGTTATGGCGCAAAGGCGCTGTAGTCCAAGCTGGCTAAAACCATAGTCCAAACAGGCACTAGCGGCTTCGTAGCCGTAGCCTTGGTTCAAATAGTTGGGCAAAAAAGCAAAGCCCAGATCGGGGCAATCGAGAAAATCTCGCTGATAAAAGCCACAGCTTCCGATGGGCAGATTGCTGGAAAGCAAAGCCACGCGCCAAGCCGCCAGCCCGGAGGAAGCATAAGCAGAAAAGATGTTTTTCTCCAGATGTTTTAGGGCATCCGCTTCAGTGTGTATCTTCCTATCGCCGATATATTGTAGCCAAAGCGGGCTGTTCATCAGTTCGTGCAAAAAGGCGGCATCGAAAGGAGAAAACTGCGTGATGCAAAGCCGAGCGGTTTGGAGGAACATGGCACTTTACGTTAAGGGTACATGACTGACCTGCGCTTCGGTAAGCAAGGGCTTGAGCTGGTAGCGCAGGAAGAGTTGGGTGGTTGCCAGCACATCTTTTTCGCAGTAGTGGGCGATGCGGGGCACATCATCTTCTTGCCAGAAAACGCGCCCGACCATGCTGCCGTCGATATCGTCTTTCGGACTAGGAATATCGAGCAAGGCCGTGAGCAACTTCAAGGAGGTATAAGCCTTGTAATCGCCAAATCGCCAAAGCTCAAGGGTGTCGATCAAATGCTTGGTCTCCCAGGGCTTTTTACCCGCCAAATCAAGCATCGCTGGAAAGGCTAGCCCATTAACAATCAGGCGGCGGCAGATGTAGGGAATATCGAATTCCTTAATATTATGCCCACAAATAAAGTGGGTGTTCGGGTTCTTGTAATACTTCATGAGCAGCTCCGAAAAGTCGATCAGTAGTTGTTTTTCATCCTTACCGGCATACGACTTTAAACGAATGCTCAGCTGCTGTGTGGCCGCATCGAGGTGCAAAATCCCTACACTGATACAAACGATCTTCCCAAATTCAGCATAAATGCCCGCATTGGTGGTATAAATATCCGCTAGCTCTTCCGGGCTAATAGCTTCCGTTTTAGGGCGGCGCAGTATGCTATAAGATTTATGTTTCCATAGCTCCTGCATCGGCTCGCTCATCGCATCTAGTTGGGCTTGGGAGGAGACGGTTTCAATATCTAAAAAAAGTACCTTTGTTGGGTCAATGTGCTCGATCATAGCATCTTGTTTGGTTCAAAAGTACTATTTTTTTTATTAGCGTGCCTTTTTTGGTTGGGTTTTGCTCCACTAGCGAGTAGGAATACTTGGTGTATTCATGTACTGACAGGCTGCCGCTCCGCTCGCGGGGGCAAGGCTTGCTTTAGATAAAATAGCTGCTTTTTGTCCCCCTAGGCACTTCGGCGCTGATTATATTCCGTAAAGGAGATCATCCGTTGGCTTTGTTCGCACCAGAGTTTGTGTTGCATAAAACGCAAGCTTTCAAAGAAGCCTAGGCTGAGCACATATTTGGTGAGGATCGGGTTTTCCTCCACACAGGCGCGCAGATTGTAGTTCGGGATGCTAGCATTGAGGTGGTGGATATGGTGGAAACCAATATTGCCAGTTGCCCACATCACTAGCCTAGGCAAATTATAGAAAGTGGTGCCTCGGATAGAGGCGATGAGGTGATCCCAGCTACCTTTTACCTCATTGTAGTTGTGTTCGTGTTGATGCTGAACGTAGAAGAACCAGTAAGCTATAAGACCAAAGACGAAGAGGATGCTACCTTGGATAATCAAGAAAGCTTTCCAGCCAACGAGGTAGGCTACTAGCCCGTAAAAAGCTACAATCACAAGGTTATCTAGCACATGCGACTGTCGTACGTCTTGCCACGTTTTCAAGCGAGGAAAGGGAATGCGCAGAGTAACGAGCAGATAGATCACCGGCGAGAGGATGAACTGTATAAAGGGGTTGCGGAACATCCGATAGCTCCATTGCCCACGAGGGCTTTTCGCTTCGTATTCTGCCACGGTAAGGAAGTAAATATCGCCGAGGCCCCGTTCTTCTATTTGGCCATTGTGGACGTGGTGATAGTTGTGCATTTCCTGCCAATAATGATAGGGCACCGAACTGAAGAGGCTAGCTATCCACCCGAGCCGATTGTTCCATTGGTGACTGGGGAGAAAAGATTGGTGGCCACAATCATGTTGGATAATAAAGATGCGCACCATGAAAAAGGCATTCAGCACCCCTAGCACTAGAGTAAGTCCCAAAGACCAGCTCAGCGTGTAGTACATAAGTGCCCACAGCAGCACAAAAGGCACAAAAGAGGTGAATAGCTGCTGAATCGCCTTTGAGGTATTGCTTGCTTGGTATGGCCGGATTATTTGGCGCCAGCCCGCTAGTTCTGTTGCAATCTGTTGATCGATCATCTTTTGTTCTACTCGCGCTTGGAGTACGGTGGGCCGCTTATCTTGGGCCATTGGGAAAATTACACTATTCATCTGAACCGTTTAAAAAAATACACCTACAAGCATGACCCACAAGAGAATGACGACCATGGCTCACCAACAATAAACTGTTCAACAAAGAAGCACGATACTAGTTAGAACAACTAGCCCAACGATCAACTAGCTAGCGAAATTCATTATTAGCTATCGTAAAGGTATTTCAAATGTTTTACATAGCCACTATTTGGCGAAGCTTTTTTTGTTTTTCCCCTTTGCCTCAACCTTACCTTGGTAGCCTTTGCCCCTGCGAGCGAAGCGGCAGCCAAAAAAAGAATGACAAAACTATCCCCCAAGCAATTTGGTTTAAGTATCAATCAGTGGCCACTACTTTGTGAGGCTGCTCGTGGCTCTTTGGTGGCCTACCGAACAAGTCTAAATCTTGGCAAGAGTCGATGAATCGCTTCATTTTACCTACATAAAACCATCCCCTCGGTGTCCTTTCAAATCAATTCCTCCTTCCAGCCAACGGGCGATCAGCCAGCCGCCATCGAGGCCCTTGTGGAAAATGTAAAAGCCGGCGAACGGCAGCAGGTGCTACTCGGCGTCACAGGCTCCGGTAAGACCTTCACCATGGCGAATGTGATTCAACAACTCAATCGGCCCACGCTGGTGCTTACCCACAACAAAACCCTGACGGCCCAGCTGTATGGAGAATTTAGAGAGTTTTTCCCCCATAATGCCGTGGAATACTTCGTCTCCTACTACGACTATTACCAGCCCGAAGCCTATATCACTTCCACCGATACCTTCATCGAAAAAGACCTGCAAATCAATGAAGAAGTGGATAAGCTGCGCCTACGCGCCACTAGCAGCCTATTGAGTGGCCGCCGCGATATCATCATCGTCGCTTCCGTAAGCTGCATCTACGGTATGGGCAACCCCGAAGACTACAAAAGCGGCATCATCCGCCTTGCCGTTGGTGATGCCAAAAGCCGTAATGGCCTGCTCTACGAACTCGTAGATGCCCTCTACAGCCGCACCGAAACGGATTTTGCGCGCGCCACCTTCCGCGTCAAAGGCGATACCGTGGATATTAACCTGCCTTATGTCGATTATGGCTACCGCATCCTCTTCTTTGGCAACGAGATCGAAAGCATCGAAATGATAGAGATCGAAAGCGGCAAACGCATCCAAAGCATGGATACCGTGGCCATCTTCCCCGCCAACCTCTACATCGCCCCTAAAGAGCGCATGAACGAGATCCTGCGCGAAATCGAAGACGAACTCTACGAACACGAACGCTACCTCGAAAGAGATGGCCGCCTCCTAGAAGCGAAACGCATCCATGAGCGCACCAACTTCGATCTGGAAATGATCCGCGAACTAGGCTATTGTAACGGCGTGGAGAACTACAGCCGCTTCTTCGATGGTCGTAAACCCGGCACCCGCCCCTTCTGCTTGCTCGATTATTTCCCCGATGACTACCTCATGGTGATCGATGAAAGCCATGTTACCATCCCCCAAGTGCGTGGTATGTTTGGTGGCGACCGCGCCCGAAAAATCAACCTCGTCAACTTTGGCTTCCGCCTCCCCTCTGCCATGGATAATCGGCCGCTCAATTTCACGGAGTTTGAAAGCCTTATCCACCAGGTGATCTACGTGAGCGCCACACCCGGCGACTACGAACTAGACCAAACCGGCGGCAGCATCGTAGAACAACTTATCCGCCCAACTGGCCTGATCGATCCGCCCATCGAAGTGCGGCCCAGCCTCAACCAAATTGATGATCTGCTGGAGGAAATCGATAACCGACGCCAGCAAAATGAGCGTGTCCTCGTCACTACCCTCACCAAACGCATGGCCGAAGAGCTTACGGAATACCTCCTCTCTATGAACACGAAGGTGCGCTACATCCACGGGGAAGTAGATACCATGGAGCGCGTGGAAATCCTACGCGATCTGCGCCTCGGCGAATTTGATGTGCTGGTGGGCGTCAACCTACTTCGCGAGGGCCTCGATCTGCCCGAAGTGAGCCTCGTTGCCATCCTAGATGCCGACAAAGAGGGCTTCCTGCGCAACGAGCGTAGCCTCACTCAAACCGCTGGCCGCGCCGCTAGAAACGTCAACGGTCGCGTAGTCTTCTATGCCGATAAAATCACCGACTCCATGCGCCGAACCATCGAGGAAACTAACCGCCGCCGATCCATACAAATCGCCTACAACGATGCCCACGGCATCGTGCCCCAAAGCCTCGCCAAAACACGCGAAGAAATCCTCAGCCGCCAAAGCATCCTCGATATTCGCGGCAAGAAAAAAGCTAGCGACTACGCCACCAATAGCTCCAGTAGCGCTACAGCCGCCGATCCCGTCCTAGCGAATATGAGCCGCGAACAACTGGAAAAAACCATCGCCGAAACCGAAAGCAAAATGAAAGCCGCCGCTAAAGAACTCGACTTCATGACCGCCGCCCAGTTCCGCGATGAACTCTTTGCACTGAAGGCTTTGGTGAAAGGCTCCAACACCTAAGGACGAACTTTCTCTCTGCTGCGCTCAGCACAAGTGCTTCGACTTCGCTCAGCACAAGTGCTTCGACCCAGCTACTTCGGCTACGCTACTTCGGCTACGCTCAGCACGAGTCAGCACGAGTCAG
>DAINNZ010000208.1:0-5121 GCA_036735605.1 Lewinella sp.
GGATAGTTTACCGGTAGTAGTGGTAAAATCTGCTTCGCCTGCCCGATCGCCCCAAAAAGTGCCACCAATACCAAAGTAATCGTAGCGACCTACAGGAATGCGCTGGTCGTAGCTAAAATTATAGGTACGAAACGCATTAGCGCCCAAAATGGAGGCCCATTGGTTGCGATAATTGAGGGAAACACGGCTGTTACAGTTCATCACCCCTGTCATTGCCGGGTTCAAATTGAGCGGCGAAAGGTAGAACTGCGAGAAGTGAATATCTTGCGCCTGCAAACTCATCAAGCCGCAAAAAAGAAGAACAAGTGTCTTAAAAACTTTCATAGGGACACCAAATTTAGAAATTTTACCGGCCGAAACCGAAGAATGATTGCCCGATAGGGACACAAATGTATGTAAAGTTACGCAGAACTTGCCGAGAACGCGGCTAAATTTATGCGGCAAGAGGGTTTGAATCTTCAAAAAAAGCTCGAAGCCTTGGGAAACATGAAGGAAACGCCGCTAAAGTACTGCTTATTATGCAATTGGCCCCGTAAAATGTTACAACCAAGTTGCGCCAAATTTTTCAACGAGCATATTGTCGTAATAATCTGCTTTCGCAAATAGGTGCTCGAACTGCTCCTTACCTGCGGCGGGTGCCAAATACCGGTCGTAGATGAGCAAAGAAAGGATGATGTTCCGGCCTCTAGTGCTCAGCGTGAGTTGATCGAGCGAATAGTTTTGCTGCAAGAGGTATTCAAATAATTCTGCTTGGCTGGTATCGGGCAGGGCACAGAGGTGGGCATCCCCTGTCACAAGGCCACTGTCTTCGTGATAGGCCACTTGAATACGGGCACTCCCTTGATAGATTTCCCAGAGGTTAGGCCCTCTGCGTGCTAGCTGCGGATGGTGGCCACATTGCTCCAGAATGGCTTCCACCGTAGCTTGAATGCCGCTGGGCTGAAAATCCACCACATCGCGAGGTAGCGTAATGGAGGCACCGCACTTTCGGCAATGATACTGCTCGCCGCTCAGCGGTTCAATATTAAGCGTGTGGCAGTCGAAGCAGCGGGTAGCCGTGCGTCCTGCCGCAGCTTGGTAGTCGTTTAGGCAGCTTAGTAAGCTAGCTGCCGGTAGGCTGAGTGCTAAGTGATGCCCTTCGTTAATATCATACATATTTACGCCTAAGAGCTCGCCCGCGTCGTTGAACAGCGGCCCTCCGCTCTGCCCCGAGGTTAAGCGGGCCGTATGTTGTATGAAGTGCAAACCTTCGTAGGCATAGTCGGTAGCGGTAATTTCGCCCATAGCTACTTGTAAACGTTGACCATAATTTTGCCCCATAGCTTGCACCATAGCACCAGGCAACAGAGGAGCCGTAGCAAAGGGAATAGCTGCTAAGGGAAATGGCTCAGTAGGCCGCAAAAAAGCTAGATCATAGTAGGCGTCTAAATACACCACCGGTAGTAAACAGCGATCCATGCCCTGGCAAGTCACTAGCACCGTGGCATTGTCGCGCACCACGTGCTCGTTCGTTACTACCAAATCATAATCTGCCAAGTAGAAGCCCGTGCCCGTACTGAAGGGGGTGGCAATTTGTAAAACGATGTCGACTGTTTTGGATTCCATGGGGGAAAGATAAGAAAAGAGACTTATATTTGACTCTAAAATATAATTTCCGGTAGTTCTTCACTGGCAACACTACCTCCACTGCCCATCGTAAAGCTAATTGTAAGTATGCATCGCCGACAATTCTTCCACACCTCCCTTGGGTGGCTCGCTGCGGGCTCCGTAATAAGTGCGGCCGCTTTGCCTACGAGCTCCTTCTACGCTGCCCCTACTCCGGCTGCTAGCTCGCTGCGCGTTGCACTCATCGGCAGCGGATGGTACGGTAAAAGTGATCTACTTCGGCTCATGCAGGTTGCAGCGGTAAAGGTGGTGGGCCTCTGCGATGTAGATCAACAAATGCTACAACAAGCCGCAGCACTGATTCAGCGAAGAAGCGGACAGAAAAAAACAATCCCTACTTTCCTCCACTATCAAAGCATGCTTGCCAAAACCAAACCAGATTTGGTGATCATCGCTAGCCCCGATCATTGGCATGCGCTTATGGCAATCGATGCTATGGCCGCCGGCGCACACTTATACCTCCAAAAACCTATTAGCGTGGATGTGCTAGAAGGCGAGGCTATCCTAGCTGCCGCCCGAAAGTATAACAGAAAAGTACAAGTAGGCACGCAGCGAAGAAGTACCCTCCACTTTCAAAACCTTAAGAACGATATCATCGACGCTGGGCACTTAGGCCGTATAGGGCACGTAGAAATGTGCTGCTACTACCCTATGCGCGAAAGGCGACAACTACCTCAAGCCGAAATACCTGATTTTTTCGACTATGCCACTTGGACGGGCCCAGCCCCTTTGCTGCCCTATTGTGGCCTACCACACCGAATATGGCGCTCCCGAACGGAGTATTGTAACGGCATCATGGGCGATATGTGCGTACACATGCTTGATACCGCACGATGGCTTTTAGGCTTGGGGTGGCCAAGCCGCATCAGCTCTCATGGAGGCGTTTTTAACGACCCCTACAGCTGGGCAAATACCCCCGATACACAATCAGCTGTGTTCGAATACCCCGATTTTAATTGTCATTGGCAACATCGCAGCTGGGGCGCGGCACCCGACCCAGACTATCCTTGGGCTATCTTTATTTACGGTAGCAAGGGCACCCTCAAAGCGGATGTGAAACACTGGGAATTCATCCCCAACGACCTACAACAGCCCCGAAAGAGCGGCACGGTTCTATACGAACGAGAACAGTTCCCCGAAGATGAAACCGAACAAGATATTGAAATACACGCAGCCCCTGCTACCCGTGCGCATTTCGCCGATTTACTAGCAGCTATTGAGGAAGATCGGCTGCCTGTAGCAGATATTGCCGAAGGCCATATTTCCACCGCCGCTTGTATATTAGCTAACTTATCTTTACAGCTCGGGCGGCCACTTACCTACGATCCACAGCAGCATATCGTAGTGGACGATCCCGTGGCTACGGCCTTGCTCCGCCGCCCTTACCGAAAGGATTATACCCACCCTTACGACCAGTTGTAAACCATGATTAGAGCCCTCAATGGCCGAGATACGGCCGCTTATATCGCCTTGCGCCGCGAAAGCTTTGCGAAGGCTCCACTCGCCTTCGCCCAGTTACCCGACGACGAAATTGACCCCGCTACCACCGAAGCAGAATTAGAAGCCTTACACGATGAAAATTTCATCCTTGGCTTTTTTCAGCCAACACCAGCCGGTGAACAGTTAATGGGTATAATGGGACTTATGCGCTATACAGCACTCAAAAGACGTCACCGCGCTTATCTCTGGGGTGTTTATGTGAAAGAAGAAGCTAGAGGGCAAGGTGTGGCCCAACAGCTACTTGCCGAAACGCTTAGCCGTTGTCGCCAAATGCCCGGCCTAGAAAGAATCATTCTTACTGTATCCCACCATGCCGTGGCGGCCATCCGACTGTATCAGCAAGCTGGTTTTATTCAGTTTGGCTGCGAACCCGGTGCCGCCCGTACAGGCGAAATCGCTATGAATGAAACCTATTTCTTGCTCGATCTGTAATAGACTTGTTCGGTCGCGCGCTACTTCCTAATCACCGCTTCCAAAAGGCATTTTTTTTCAAGTAATTAGCTGTCGCTCCGCTCGCCCTGTCTAAAACCCCATACAGGCAGGCGGGCACGCTGTGCAGGGGCAAGGGGGAACTTGGTAGCGCAAAAGTGTAGCAGCAGCCCATGGAAAGCAAGGGCCCACCGACTAGGAAGCTAGCCACAAACACAGAATTACTGTATCTTTGCCCGCTCAAAAGAAAACCTTTGGAATTTAAGCTGCTTCATACGGCTCAAGATAGCCACGCCAGAGCCGCCACGCTACAAACGGCTCACGGCACGATCGAAACGCCCATTTTTATGCCGGTGGGCACTGCCGGCACCGTAAAAGGGGTGCATCAGAGCGAGCTAAAAGAACAAATAAAGGCACAAATTATTTTGGGTAATACCTACCACCTTTACTTGCGCCCAGGGCTAGAGGTGCTGGAAGCCGCTGGCGGCCTTCACGCTTTCAATGGCTGGCAAGGACCGATCTTGACGGATTCAGGCGGCTACCAAGTCTATAGCCTAGCTGCGAACCGGAAGATTAATGAACAAGGCGTTACCTTTGCTTCCCATATCGATGGTAGTAAACACCTCTTTAGCCCCGAGCGTAGCATGGAAATACAGCGCTACATCGGAGCCGATATTGTAATGGCCTTCGATGAGTGCCCACCTTACCCCAGTAGCCGCGACTATGCCACTAAAAGTATGCAGCTTACCCACCGCTGGCTAGAACGCTGCGTGGCCTACATGAAAGCATCCGAGCCCAAATACGGCCATCCGCAACTACTCTTTCCTATCGTACAAGGTAGTAGCTACGACGACTTACGGAAACAAAGCTGCGAGTTCATCGCCAGCCAAGATCAGCCCGGCAATGCGATTGGTGGCCTCAGCGTTGGGGAACCAATCGAAGATATGTATCGCATTGCCGCCAATTGTTGTGAGATACTGCCGAAAGAAAAGCCCCGCTATCTGATGGGGGTTGGCACACCCGTTAATATCTTAGAGTGTATCGACCGAGGTGTAGATATGTTTGATTGTGTACTCCCCACCCGAAATGCCCGCCACGGCATGATCTACACGGCCGAGGGCATCATCAATATCCGCAACCAAAAGTGGAAGGCTGATTTTAGTCCCTTAGACGCTAGCCCCGGCCTGGCCGCTAGCTCGGTTTTTTATAGTAAAGCTTATTTGCGCCACCTGATTCATTGCAATGAAATGTTAGGTGCTCAGATTGCTAGTTTGCATAATCTTTCTTTCTACCTGTGGTTAGTGGGAGAGGCACGCCAACACATCTTAGCCGATACTTTCCGGCCGTGGAAGGAGGAAATGGTAATAAAAATGGCGCGCCGTTTGTAAGACTTTTGGTAACTTAAACCACATCGGTTCAAGTATAGAGAAGAATAAAATCAGCTAACAACGAAACCAAATGACCAAGCGTACTTATAGTTCTCCAAGCCAGGATTTGTGAATTTTGACTTGCTCTTTTCCCGTCTCG
>DAINNZ010000209.1:0-5053 GCA_036735605.1 Lewinella sp.
TGCCTCGGCTGAAAGCAACATCTACTAGATTGAAAAGTTACATTAAATTAGGTCTGATTACTTAGTGTAAGGAGTAAGCCCTATCTACGCTCTAAAAACCACCGTCAAAGCAGCTTTTATTTTCACCACGGCTTCCGCAAGGTCTTCTTCTGAGTGAGCGGCACTGACGAAGCCTACTTCATAGCCACTAGGGCCAAGGTACACCCCTGTTTGGAGAAGTTCATGGTGTAGCAGTTTAAAAAATTCCATGCTGCTAGGGTCTATTTGATCGGCGCGGCGAATAGTTTGGCGGCTGAAAGCAACCCAAAAAATAGAGCCCATCTGCACAAGCTGTAAAGGGTAGTGATGGGCATCGGCAAAGGCTTGAATATCTGCACACATTTTTCGAGTCTTCTCCGCTAGTGTTTCGTAGAAGCCAGGTTGTAAGCACTGTTCTAAAGCCGCTTTGCCCGCAGCCATAGCTACGGGATTAGCGCTGAGGGTGCCTGCTTGGTAAACGGGGCCATCTGGGGCAATCATCCGCATAATTTCAGCAGAAGCACCATAGGCGCCCACGGGGAAGCCCCCACCGATAATTTTTCCGAAGGTGATGATATCTGGCTTCACCTCGTAGTAGCCTGCGGCGCCGGTGAAACCAACGCGAAAGCCACTGATGACCTCATCAAAAATGAGCAATACCTTGTGTTTGTAAGCCTTGATGCGCAAACATTGCAGCCAGCTTTTCTGCTGTAAAAGTAAGCCATTGTTCGCAGGAATAGGCTCCACGATAATGGCGGCCACTTGCCCCGCATATTGCGTCAGGGTAGCTTCTAAGGCATCGGGATCGTCTAGTGGTAAAACGAGCGTTTCCTTGGCAAACTCCTCGGGCACGCCCGCCGAGTTACTCGTGCCGAAGGTAGCCAAACCCGAGCCAGCCCTCACTAACAAGCTATCTACGTGGCCGTGGTAGCAACCATCGAATTTAATGATCTTCGTTTTGCCGGTGTAACCTCTTGCTAAGCGTAAAGCACTCATCACGGCCTCGGTACCGGAACTAACAAAGCGAATTCTTTCCAGATAGGGGTGGTTATCTAAAATGAGCTTGCCTAGTTCGTTGCCCAAACGATTGGGGGTGCCAAAAGAAGTACCTTTAGATACTGCAGCCATTACCGCCTCGCGGATCGAATCGTTGTTGTGGCCGTGAATGAGGGGCCCCCAGGAGCAGCAAAAATCCAAGTAACTATTATCGTCCTCATCCAGCATACGGCTTCCCCTACCCTCTTTAATAAAAACGGGCGGGCCACTCACCGATTTGAAAGCTCGCACAGGAGAATTGACGCCACCTGGGAAATACTGTTTGGCTTCCTCAAATAAAGCAGCTGATTGCGCCCGAGGAATCCGTTGTTCAAAAGAAGACATAACTTAACGTTAGTTGAATAAAGCACCAAAGTATAACAAAGCGCAAAAGCAAGGGTTGTGCAGGAAGGAAAGCTTCTAAAACAAAAAAGCTAACCACCTGCATAACAAGTAATTAGCTTTTAAAAAAGTCGGGATGAGAGGATTCGAACCTCCGGCCTCTGGTCCCCCAGACCAGCACTCTAACCGGGCTGAGCTACATCCCGAGATGTAAAGGGGGCTGCGGCAAAGCGCACGCAGCTAACAGCTTGAGAAGTGGTCGATACTGGATTCGAACCAGTGACCCCTGCCATGTCAAGGCAGTGCTCTAGACCAACTGAGCTAATCGACCCGTAAATTTGGTTGTTTACCTAGCGTTTTGCGGCACCTCCCTTCGGAAGCGGATGCAAAGATACTAGCTATTCGGGAAATTATCCAAATATTAAAGGTTTAATTGTTTAAATATTTGCGAAGCGAGGCGGAGAAAGCGGTTGCGCTAGCAACTGTGCAGGTAGTTGGATTGCCCATCCGCTTTGTTTCGGTAAATTGAACCTAGGTGGCTAAGGACTGTTTTGCAGGAGGAGCTATTTGGCACTATGCCGCTATGGGGGGAGGGCTTCTCTTCAGCAGGATGCCTTCAACCCCACTTGCGCAATCGGGTAAACCCTTGCCCCCGCACTTTGTGCAAAAAAAAAGAATTAAAGAAGTCGTTCGTGCATCCCTAAAAGACCAGTTGCCTCCTACTTAAACTGAGGAGGAAGCAAAGCTTGTGAATTTTATATCTTTATGTATTTATGCGAACACTTACTGTTTTTTTAGTGTTGTTAGGCCTGCTTTTGGCCACTTGTTCCTCCGAACCGAAAGCCGAACCGATTGGGGGTGAGAGCTATGCCTTATTACAACCCAGGTCGGGTGAAAATTACCGTGCTTATGGCGAATTTAAGGAGCTAGCTCCTTTGTTTGGCCAGCAAAACGACACAACCTATGTGCTTAATTTTTGGGCTACGTGGTGTAAGCCTTGTTTGGAAGAGTTGCCACATTTTGAGCGCTTAGCGGAAAAGTATGCAGGCGAGCCCTTACAGATTGTCTTGATTGCTTTAGATGAATCGCCTGCCGCACAAGTCCAATTACAGCAATTTGCGCAGCGGCAGGGGTTGACCTTACCTATTATTTTGCTACAAGACTCGGACAAAAAAGCCTGGCAAAGGCAGGTAGATAAGCGCTGGGATGGCAGCATTCCTGCCACTTTAGTGTATAAGAACCAACTGCGTTTTTTTGCTAATGAGGCTTTCTCTACCTACTTCGATTTAGAGGAGTTAGTGAAACCGTTAATTGGAAGCTAGTAGTACAAACGACTATGCCCAAGCCGTTAATGGCTTGGGCATAGTCCACAGTAGGAAAACCAGTAAAGAACTGGAATTAAGCGAGTTTTTTCGCAAAAACAGCTAAGCCACTTTTTAAGTTAGCCGCTTTATTTTTGTGCCAGATGTTGCGCTTTGCTAAGCGGTCGATCATGCTGAAAAGCTTTGGTAGCAATTCATCAGCAGCACTTTTATCTTCCAAAGCACGGAACTTGCGGATAGCTGAACGAGCTGATTTTTTATAATAGCGATTGCGAAGACGCTTTTTTTCGTCTTGAAGAATACGCTTTTTTGAGGACTTGTGATGTGCCATTTAATCTAAATTTTTCCGGTTTTCCAATTCGGTGTGCAAAGGTAGGTCATCTGATAGAACTAGACAAGTCTTTGGCTGCTTTATTTAAAATATTTTTCCTGATCTAGCTGTTTTTCACCAAAATGTAGTGCTTTTTCCTAAACAGTGGCGAGCTGTATTTTGCCTTGGTCTTTGCTTTCCAGCACGGAATGAGCGTCTTGTTGGAGGAAAGCATCCACGGCTTTAGCGCACTCTCGTCCTTCGCTAATAGCCCAAACCACCAGCGATTGTCCGCGGCGCATATCGCCCGCCGCGAAGACTTTAGGGATATTGGTGGCGTATCGATCGTTGGTTTGTACGTTTTTGCGGCCATCTAGTGCAATGCCAAGGCTAGCGAGCATCCCTTCGATTTGGGGATGTTCGAAGCCAGCTGCGATCAGCAGTAGTTCACAGGGCCAGTCTTGCTGTGTATCGGGTACTTTTACGAAGCGATTTTGCCCTAGTTCATCTTTATCCCATTGGATTCTGACGGTGCGCACGGCTTTAAGCCGCCCTTGCTCATCGCCCAAGAAGGCTTCGGTGAGCAAAGCCCATTCGCGTTGGCAGCCTTCTTCATGGCTGGTGCTGGTTCGTAAAATGATGGGCCAATTAGGCCAAGTATCGGGCATTCGATCTTGGGGCGGCATCGGCATAATTTCTATTTGGGTTACGCTAGCTGCGCCTTGCCGGTTGCTGGTGCCTACGCAGTCAGCACCAGTATCTCCACCACCGATCACTAGCACTTGCTTGCCCGTGGCTAGGATGGGGGCTTGATCGCTCAGATCGTCGCCTGCTTGGCGTTTGTTATTTTGCTCGAGGAAGTCCATCGCAAAATGGATACCTTGCAGTTCACGGCCTTCCATTTTTATATCTCTGGGCTGCGTGGAGCCGCCGGCCAACACGATAGCATCGTGATCGTTGACGAGCTTCCAAGCATCCACATTTACCCCTACATTAGCGTTCGTTTCAAAGCGGATACCCTCGGCTTGCAGGAGCTCCAAGCGGCGATCCACTACCCATTTTTCCAGCTTAAAATCAGGAATACCATACCGAAGGAGCCCACCTATGCGAGTATTTCGTTCATATACAGTTACCGTATGGCCCGCTCTATTGAGCTGGTCGGCGGCTGCTAAACCTGCCGGGCCAGAGCCTACCACCGCCACTTTTTTCCCACTACGCATAGCCGGTTGAATCGGGCGGGCATACCCACGCTTAAAAGCTTCCTCGGCAATACTTTTTTCGATATGCTCAATGGCCACAGGTGGCTGATTGATCCCTAAGACACAAGCGCTCTCACAAGGTGCGGGACAAATACGGCCGGTGAACTCGGGGAAATTATTCGTCGTTTTCAGAATTTCATAAGCTGCGCGCCAATCTTCTTCATAAACGGCATCGTTAAACTCTGGGATGATATTCCCCAAAGGGCATCCATTGTGGCAAAAAGGCACACCGCAGTCCATGCAGCGACTGGCTTGTTTCACGGTAGTATCGAGTGGTACTTCTTGGTACAGCTCTTTGTAATCTTGCAGTCGCTCTTCTACGGGTCGGGTAGGTGGTAAAGCTCTGTCGTATTGTAAAAATCCTTTAGGATCGGCCATGATTTTTTTATTTTTTTGATGGATTAAAGCACTGCTAAATTGATGTGCAGTCGTTTGGCTTCCGCTTCGCTCGCTGGGGCAAGGGTATCTTATAGCGCAAATGCTTGAAGGCAGCGGAGCCACTAGCTAAGCCCAATGCGACCTAATCTACTGCGGCTACCTTCACGGCTAGGTTCGGCAAGGCCGCTTTTTGAGCCAAGACCGCTTTATAGTCGCGCGGCATTACTTTTACGAAGTGATTTAATTCATGCTCCCAGTTGTTGAGTAAATTATAAGCCGTTTTAGAACTAGTATAAGTGAAGTGGTTGCGCACCATTCGCTGTAATAAATCTCGGTCAAAGTCTTCGAGTGGTTCTAGTTCCACCATTTCGGGGTTGAGCCGTTTAGGG
>DAINNZ010000210.1:0-4491 GCA_036735605.1 Lewinella sp.
AGGAGCTACGGTTTTTAGTCCACGCTTGCGCTACAAAGCCTACCCTTGCCCCTGCCCTGTGGGCAAAAATGCGATATATAGCCTAAGCGTGCAGCAGCCATAAAGTGAACTATCAATGACCATAAACATTGGGTTGGGGTGTAAATGTAGGTAGAACCCATTTGATTAACTTTCATGTAGAAATAAGGAACTTTTAGCTGCGGAAAGCCGTATTAATAGTCGGTTGGTGGTGTTAAGCAAGTTGAATACTTGGTGGCATTTATACTTAAATCGATGTGGTTTGAGAATTTCTCACTTGTTCTCCACGCCTTTGGCTGCAGCAAAAAGCCTCGCCGCCCGTAGGGGTGCCTACGTTTTTTGACTTACCAAAGACGTGGATAAAGGCGTGCGATAATTTTCCCAAGGCAGCGTAAAACGATCACCGAAGATGAACCACATCGGTTCAAGTATAGCAGCTTATTTAAAGTTATGAAAGCGAAGAAAATAAGGCAGAAAGACGTAGAAGCGTTAGGTTACCCTAAGGGGCCGGTATCCGCTTTAGCAGTCAACATACTACGGCAGCATTTCAAGAAGGAGCCCTGGCAATGGCAGGAGGCAATGTTGAAGCATCTCTTAGCGCAGCCAATGAAATTTATAGATGATCTGCGCTGGCAGCCGCTTGTATCGAAGCTAGGGGTGAAAAATGAAGTAGGCGGGGAGATGGACTTCCCTACGCTTCGTGGGCAGAGCGTGCCATTTACTTCTTTTGGAGGGGAAGCCAATATAGCGGAAGCTGCGAAGCAACAATTGTATGATGCTATGCGCCTACCTATTTCGGTTGCTGGCGCATTGATGCCGGATGCGCATTTGGGCTACGGCTTACCTATTGGGGGGGTCTTGGCGACGCAAGGAGCTGTGATACCTTATGGTGTTGGGGTTGACATTGGCTGCCGGATGTGCCTTTCTGTCTTTGATTTACCGGCTAGTATTGCGGAGCAGGATCAGCACCGATTGCAGCAGTTGCTACTATCACACACGGCTTTTGGTGAGGCAAGCCTTAGTCAACCGATGGATGACCCCATCTTGCAGCACGAGACCTTTCAGCTTTTGCCGGAGGCGAAACGGTTGCAGCAGCGAGCGAGCCAACAAATTGGCTCTAGCGGTAGTGGCAACCATTTTGTGGAATTCGGCGTAGTGGAACTGCCTACCAACAACCATTGGGGATTGCCAGCGGCATCCTATTTAGCTTTGTTGTCGCATTCGGGCTCTAGGGCATTAGGGGCTAATCTAGCCAACCATTTCACAAAGATAGCGATGCAGCAGACCCGATTACCGAAACAGTTGGCGCAGTTAGCTTGGTTGGATATGCAAACAGATGCAGGTAGGGCCTATTGGATGGCGATGCAATTAGCGGGTAGTTATGCGTCGGCTTGTCATAAGCATATCCACCGCCGTTTGGCAAAAGCTTTGGGTGAGCAACCGCTATTCAGCGTGGAAAACCACCATAATTTTGCTTGGGAAGAGCAGTTAGCAGACGGAAGGAATGTGATTATACACCGTAAAGGCGCCACGCCTGCCAAATTGGGCGAGCTAGGTATTATCCCCGGTTCGATGACCGCCCCGGGTTACATTGTGGCGGGTAAGGGTAATTCGGCTTCTTTATGTTCAGCTTCACACGGAGCGGGGCGTTTACTGTCTCGTTCGCAGGCGAAAAATCAGCTTACTCGGCATGCGTTGGAGCGGGAGCTCGCGGCCGCAGGGGTTAGTTTGTTAGGTGGTGGTTTGGATGAAGCGCCTTTAGCTTATAAGGACATTCGGCAAGTTATGCGCGATCAGGCAGCCTTAGTAAGTGTTTTAGGAACATTTCACCCGAAGGTAGTTAGAATGGCTTAGGGTAAGGGGCGGCATTTGCGCTAAAAATTTGCCTTTGCCCCTGCGATAGCCATCAATTAAAAAAAAAATTCTACCTTTGGCCATGAACAGCTTCCATAGCGATGCGGCAAGCAAGAGCAGTGAAGCGGCGGAAGTGAAGCGGCGGAAGCTGGCAAGCGAGCTTTTCGCCATACTAATCTTCGTATGACTACACTAAGTAACGCAATTAAACACGTGGCCATTGCTGGCAACATCGGGGCCGGTAAAACCACCCTTTGCACCCAATTAGGCAAGCATTTTGGTTGGCAGGTGCACTATGAAAGTACGGATGACAATCCGTATTTAAGCGACTTTTATGAGGACATGAAACGCTGGTCGTTCAATCTGCAAATTTATTTTTTGCACAATCGCTATGCGCAAATTTTGGGTATTCACCAAGGTGAACAAACGGTGATCCAAGACCGGACGATCTACGAAGACGCTTACATTTTCGCGCCCAACTTGCACGATATGGGCTTGATGACGGGGCGTGATTTCAATAATTATACCTCCTTATTCAAGACGATGACCAGTCAAATTCAACCGCCTGATCTGCTGATTTATCTCCGAGCTGGCATTGGCACGCTCGTTAAGCATATTGAAGACAGGGGGCGTGATTATGAGGGGAGTATGAGTCTTGACTACCTTAAAAGCCTTAATAAACGCTACGAAGATTGGATTGCCACCTACAAGGATGGCAACATCCTTATCATTGACGTGGATACCGTGGATTTTGCCAACAATCCGGAAGACCTAGGCAAGGTAATCAATCAAGTAACGGCAAAATTACACGGTCTTTTTGGTGCTGGCGAGTAAAATTTGGCCATCTATCGATTTTTTCTTTGCCATTTCAGTCAATTTATGTAACTTCATGCCGTGAGTTTGTACGGGACTGTTCGTCAACTTATCTATATCAAGCCATTTTGTTATGAAGCAATACACAATTACCGTGAATGGGCAAAGCCGCTCGCTGCAAGCCGATCCGGACACCCCTTTACTTTGGGTTTTGCGAGATGAGTTGCGGCTCGTAGGCACTAAGTACGGCTGTGGCGTAGCGCAGTGCGGTGCTTGTACGGTGCATTTGGATGGGGTTGCGATGCGCTCCTGCTCCCTTCCTATTGATGGTATCGGGCAGCAAGCCATTACGACTATTGAAGGTCTCGACGAGGCTGCCATGCATCCTATTCAGCAAGCTTGGCGGGCGCACGACGTGCCACAATGCGGCTATTGTCAAGCTGGCCAGATGATGAGTGCTGCGGCCTTATTAAAGGATACGCCCATGCCCACCGACGCGGATATCGACGCTGCGATGCATGGAAATCTTTGTCGTTGCGCTACCTACACGCGCATCCGAGCGGCTGTGAAAACGGCTGCTAAATTGCAATAAAGAACAAGCCCGACCTTTCTACTTTTTATTGGCACATAGTGCAGGGGCAAGGCTAAATTTAGTAGCGCAAGACTAGCCTAAAAGCCGCGAAGTTAGCCGCAGCGGCTCAGCCGTGATAACTACATTGCGGTGATAAGTTCGGTGGTAAAACTGTTTTCAAATTATTCTAATGATGACTAAAGTATCCAGCAATCGCAGAGATTTCCTAAGAGTATCCGCTCTAGCCGGAGGGGGTATGTTGCTAGGCTTTAACTTACTCACCGCTTGCCGAGACCAGGTGATCGATAAGTTGCCGCCGGTGGTAGCGGCTGCGATGAAGGCGATGCCTAAGGACTGGGTAGGCGTGAACGTCTTCTTGAAAATAGGTGAAAACGGCTTGGTAAGCATTATGTCGCCCAATCCAGAAATAGGCCAAAACGTTAAAACAGCGATGCCGATGATTGTAGCGGAGGAGCTAGATGTAGACTGGGCAGACGTGATAGTGGAACAGGCACCGCTAGATACGCAAGCCTTCAGCCGCCAGGTAGCTGGGGGCAGTCAATCGATTCGCCAAAGCTGGGAAGGGCTTCGCAAGGCAGGGGCAACGGCTCGCGCTATGCTAGTGACTGCGGCAGCGCAGCGCTGGGGGGTAGATGCTGCTGAATGCCGCACGGAAAAAGGTAAAGTCTTTCACCCCGATGGCACAAGCCTATCCTATGGTGAACTAGCCAGCGAGGCTGCTCTAGTAGCCGTGCCAGCGGAGGTGAGTTTAAAGCAAACGACCGACTTTAGCATTATAGGGCACAGTCAGCGGAATGTAGATTTAGAAAATATTCTAACAGGCAAGCCACTGTATGGGCTCGATTATCATCGGGAAGGAATGTGCTATGCCACTGCGCTGCGGCCACCTGCTTTTGGCCAAGAATTGGTGGACTATGACGATCAGGCCGCCAAGGCCGTAGTAGGGGTGATAGAGGTGCTTCGCCTTGGTGATAAAATTGCGGTCTTGGCCACCAATACTTGGGCAGCGATGAAAGGGCAGCGTGCGCTCAAAGCTGTTTGGAAAGAGAAAGAAAAACTAGAAGACACCGCCTACCATAACCAAGAGCTGCTCGAAAGCCTAGACAAATTGGCCGATCAGCCGCGCCGATTGGATGGGGATATTGCAACAGCTTTCGCAGAAGCCGATACGGTTTTTGAGCGCACCTATGCTGCTCCCTTCTTGCCGCATAGCT
>DAINNZ010000210.1:4501-5006 GCA_036735605.1 Lewinella sp.
GACTGCTATGGCCACGCTTCGGGAGGCGATGCAGCCCAGGTGATCGAGCGGGTGTATGAAGCTCCGTTCCTTCCCCATAACACCTTGGAGCCGATGAATTTCTTCGCACACGTTACGGCTGAAAAAGTGGACTTAGTGGGCCCTATCCAAACCCCAGAATGGACGCAAAACCGCGTAGCCGAGCTACTGAAGCGCCCGAAAGAAGAAGTCCACATCGGCTTAACGCGGATGGGCGGCGGCTTCGGTCGGCGTTTATATGGCGATTTTGTGCTAGAAGCGGCTGAAATTTCGCAGCTTTCTGGCAAGGCCGTGCAATTGGTCTTTAGTCGAGAGGATGATATGCTAGCAGGCACTTACCGGCCAGCCTCGCAGTACCGCTTCCGAGCCGCCATACAGGCAGGTAGCTTAGTGGGCTGGCATCTGACGGAGGCTTGCTACAATGGTGCCATGCTCGATCCAATGCCGAATAATTTTCCAGCAGGTACAATCGATAACTTCCGGATCG
>DAINNZ010000211.1:0-4978 GCA_036735605.1 Lewinella sp.
ATCATTTCCTCGTCTTGCGCTATAGCCAGCCCATTGAATAGGTGGCGGTAGTCTCCTTGGCAGTCGAAGAAGTAGCGCAGCATGGAGAGGTTGAGCGTCTTGCCGAAGCGGCGCGGGCGGCAGTGAATCTGTACTTTAGAGCCCTCCATGATAGCACGAATCATGGTGGTTTTGTCCACATAGTACATATTCTCTCGGATGACCTCCTTGAAGTCGGAGGATCCCAGCGGTGTTCGTTTCGACATGGCGTGTACGATCTAGGTGCGAAGATAAGATTTTTGCTTGAGATATTTTTTTAGGCCTTGCTCTTTTATATAGGCCTTGCTCCTGCGTGAGCCAACCACTTAATCTTCCTTAAATAGCTAAAAAAAAGTGTACACATAGCTGCTACTAAACAAAAAACACCTATATTTGCCCCGCGCTCACAGGAGCGACGAAACCTGATAATGCCGATTGTTGCATTATCAGGTTTCTTTTTCTTATAAACCACCCGACCGCAGTGCATCCGATGCAGCGGAGGGGATGAAAAAATAAAGTATGTACGAACTAGCAGAAGAATACAAGGCGCGCCTAGAGGCCATTGTGGTAGCGATTCAAGAATCGGAGGTATTACAGCAATACTTAGAAGAAGAGGAAGATACGCTTTATCAAACGCTCAAGGATGCTTATGAGTCCTACATCGATGAACTGCAATATGAAGTGGCGGCCTACTATCCTTTACAGTTAGTAGCTTTTGAACAAGCCTTGTTAGACGATCGCTTTGAAGGTTTGTTTTTGCCGAGAATCTTGGGTTATAGCGTACTGCGGGGCGAGATTAACGCCCACTACAAATACGTTCGCCAGCAAGAGCACTTTGGTGATATCGTACGCTTTTTGGCCTTGAGCCCTAATTTTGATCAGTTAAAATCGAGGATCGGCCAGAGCATCCAAGTGGGTTTTGCGCTCAGCAGCGATATTTGGGTCACCAGTCTGGTGGAAGGCATTGGCAGCAAGCAGGTAAAGCAGTTCCTACTAGCGCAAAAGAAGAGTGAGCACCGTGTGTTGGAGGGTCGGAAGCTGGCATACAACCACTTTTTGGCACAGTTCAAAGACAAGCTATACCAGTCGGCTATATTCCCTGCTAGCAAGGAGGAGCTACCTTTTACAGCGAATGCAGTGAAGCAGTTTTTGCTCAGCCGAGTAAGCCGTGGGTTGGATACGAACTCTATCATCAATCCATTGCACATCACGGTTGCCAACGAAGTATTCAGCGGCACAGCGGATGTGGCTACTTTAGCGACGCTCTACGGTGCTTACTTCGACGCTACACCGGAGCATAGAGCTTTGTTACTCCCAATTATTACCCAAGAGCGGGAAAAGAGCAAGGTTTTTGGAACTACCCTCTTCTCGCTGCTCTTAGAGTTGAAAGCTGATCCGAAAATCCCATTTGGCCCAGAGGAGGAACGCCGCCTGAGCGAAGTGATTGATAAAAGCGTGGACGATGAGCTGTCTGGCTATTTTCAACTCACCGATACGATCCACCAAGACGGCTACATCAACACGAAAGTGCACGAAGCCATTGCGGCAGAAATACTCCTACACGATGGCTTGAGCGACTTCAACGAGAACATCCGGCAAACCATCTACGGCTACTTCCAGCGCTTTGCTGAGCACATCGGCCCGGATGGCTATGCAGATTGGTTTGAGCTTGTCAACAAGCAGTTTCCGGTCTATATCAAGCTATTTGGCAACGAAGCTTTCACGCAGCAGCTCAAAGACCTAGCCTACCGCTACGCCAAAAAGCTCATCAAAGTATATACCGACAAACGCGGCAAAGATTACCGCGACATCAAAAAAACCATCATGACCACCTTCCCAGAGTGGGGCTTTATGTCGGAAAAACAACTTAAGGAGTTCTTCAAAACACCTAGAAAAGCCCGGCCTTCGGCTTAAAAAGCTTCGGTTTTTGGAGAAAAGTAGCCACTTTTGCGCTACCAAGAAAGACTTGCCCCTGCACTTGTGCCCGCCTGCCCGTATTGGGTCTAGTTCTGGGTGTGTTGCGACAAGCAGGAGGGTATGTTGTGGGCCGTGGCTGGGTATCTATGCCCCGCTCCCCGCCACCTGACCGGTTGGAATGAGAAGAAAAAATCCGCTACTCCCAGCTTGTGAATTTTCGCGGGCTGGGATTTTTTTTTGTTGGGCTACCATTTCAGATCAAAGCGCAGGGCAAAGCTCCTAGGGGCTGCTAGCAAACCGGGGCGTTGGGTGTAGAGCGCATTATTGACATTATCGATCAGAAAGCTTACTTTCAGGTGGTCGGAAAAGCGGTAGGCCGTGCGTACGCTAGCGGTGAGGTAGCCTGTTTCGTTAGCGCGCCATTCCGCTAATTGAGGCACTACTAGGGCTTCGAATATCCAGTCGATATTTTCAACGCGGCTGTTATAAATACCTGCAATACCGAGGCTGAAATTTCCCCACTGGTTTTCTATATCTAGTTTGGCACTATGGCGATTGCGGTATTTCAGGATATTTTTATCACTGGTGCTCAGGGCTGCGTTTCGTTCTGCTTGGGTGGTGGGGGTTTGGTTGCTAGGGAAATCTTCGGCCCATTCTTTGAAAACGGGGTCAATAAAAGTATAGCCGCCGATAAAGCTGCTGTTTCCACCCAGCAACTGCCCTTGTCCACCTATACTGAGTTCTAGGCCACGGATGCGTGTATCCCCTACGTTGAGGCTCTGAAAGCCTGTGACGAAAAGATTCTCGAAACTAAATTCCAACATATTTTGGTATTCGCTCCAGAAGGCGGTGACATCAACAAAACCATTGAGCTCACCTTTTCTAAAGCCTTGTTTGACGCCTATTTCGCTCGTCCAACCCGTTTCACTGCCGAGTAAGGGGTTGGGGCTAATGAGGACGCCGCCGAATTGCGTACGAATGAATTTTTCAGCAATGGTAGGGTAGCGGTATCCTTGTCCCCAGCTGGCTCGGAGGTAGGTAGAGCTGGCGGCTTGGTAGTTGAGGCCTAAGCGAAAAACAGGGCGGCTTTCTGTGGTTTTTCCTTCTGGTATTTCCACGCCAGCCACTAGAGTTGGGCTGAAAAGCGCATTGTACTCGTAGCGGCCGCCCAGCGAAAGGTTGAGCTTGTTGAAAAACTTTCGCTCCAGTTGTAAATAAGTGGCGTAGTTGCGGCTGCGGTAGGTCGTGTCGCCATATAATTCAGCCTGCACGGCAGTACCCTGCGCCACTAGACCGCCTGTGAGTACGAAGTCGGTGGCACTGAAGCGTTTTTGATACTGGTATTCTCCGTAATAGAGATCGGAGCTATTGCTGCGGTTTTCGTTATTGTTATTGTCAACGCTGTAAAAACGACCTAATAATTTGTGCCGGTCGCCGCTTTTACTATAATACGTGACGGAAGGATCGAGGTTGAATCGAGTAGGGCGACCAATCGAAGCGGTGTTGCGAGCAGCCGTAAGGAGTAAGCTATCTATACCCGCCCAGAAGAAATAACTCTGGTTACTGCCCGTGTTAAAATTGGTATTAAGCTGAAAGCTGAGCCGATCGGTAGCGCGATAGCGCCAGCTACTAGTGAAGCGGCCGTATTTGCTGAAATTATCGCGCTCAAAACTACGTTGATTATAGTAAAAACCACTCAAAACCATGTCGAGCTTACCTATTTTGCGCGCATGGCGTAGGCTGCTAGCACTTTCGTAGGGTACTATATCTGCCGCTTTCCACCAAGCAGCGTTTTGCTGTTCCGGAGCCGCATATAAACGAGTGGAACTGCTGAAAGCGGTTTCGGGTTGGTTACGAGCAAAGCCGGTTCGAACGTTAATAATACCATTCATGGCCGAAGAACCGTAGAGGGCTGAGGCAGCTCCCTTGAGTATCTCCACTTGCTCAATGTTTTCTATCGGAACATCGTTCCAGTTCGGAAAGCCTGCATCCGATTGCAAAATGGGGATGTCATCTACTAGCAGCAAAACCCTACTGCCGGCACCATAGGAATAACCGGAACCACCTCGTATATTGGGCTGGCCGTCAACGATGCTAACACCGGGTACTTTTTCCAATACCCTGTCTAAGCTGGGTTGATTACTGTTTTCTATCAGCGTGGGCCTGATGACTTCTAGGCTAACGGTCACTTCTCCTAGTGCTTTTTCAAAGCGCCCACTACTAACAGTCGCTATATCGAGTAAGGTGGCGGATTGCCCCAGCTGCCAATTGACGGTTTTTTGCTCGCCAGCTACCAAGTCAATACTTTGCTCCATCGGTGCGTAGCCAATATACGAAAGTAACAAACGGTATTTACCAGCGGGTAGCGAAAGACGGTAGCGCCCATCTATATCGGTTAGGGCACCGACGCTGCCATCTGCTACATAAACACTAGCACCGATAAGGCTTTCTTGGGTGCTGGCATCCTGTACGATGCCTACTACGCTAGCATCTTGTGCGAGCAACCAAGAAGTGATGAAAAGACTACTAAGAAGGATGAAAAATTTGGTCATGATCCTGAAGTTTAGTGCGAAGTAGAAGCCCACCTTTTTACGGCGCAGAACAAGACCCTGTTTGTAAAGGGTACAAAGCGGCAAGAAGCAATCAACAGAATGGAAAATGGAATTGTGTAAACCCGAGTAGCGGGCTAGTTGCGTGTGCAAAGTTAGGAAAGAATTGGATATTATTCATATTAAGAAAATAAAAATATGAATATGTTGAATATAATTATTTTATATGTGTATTATTTATATGTGTATATTACTTAAAAACAGGTAAATACATTTTAGTATAATTCAAATATATGAACAAATGTTCCTATTTTCGCTAAAAAAACACTAGGAAGCTAAGGAAAATGCCCCTAGTTTTGTGCTGCACTAGTTCGTTAGGTCTAATAGGAGAAAGCGCTGAAGTAGCTGCTGCTAGTGGTCTATCAAGCGTTACTATTCAGGTTGAGCGTTAGCGAATTTTGCGGCTAATCGAGGCGGAGGTTCCCGCGCATAGC
>DAINNZ010000212.1:0-4962 GCA_036735605.1 Lewinella sp.
AAGCGGTAGCTAAGCTGCTCAGCGAGGTACTTAGCAAGCGTACTTTTACCGCAGGCACTGAAGCCGTCGATAGCAATGGTGATGGGTGGCGGTTGCATAAGTCCTTAGGGGTAGGCGCCCTTCGTTATAGAAAGAGCGCCTACTTAACTTAATACTCGTCTTCGTTGAAAAGGAAATCGTCTTTGCGAGGATAGTCGGGCCAAATATCTTCTATCCCTTCATAGATTTCACCTTCGTCCTCCATATCCTGTAGGTTTTCAATCACCTCCAAGGGGGTGCCGGAGCGGATGGCATAATCAATAAGCTCATCACGGGTGGCCGGCCAGGGAGCATCTTCCAAATGGGAAGCCAATTCAAGCGTCCAATACATAGGCAATAATCTGTTTAATACTACTAAGATGATTCGGGAGGCGAAAAAGTTTTAAACCCCCGCTCCCGCAATTGGCGGCAAAAGTAAGCTTTTATCTTTATAAGTACTCGGACATATTTCATGCAACTTTTCAATCTGGTAGATTTTGCTTTCAGCCGAGGCGAAAAACGTAGGCTTAGTGGTGCTAAGACGAGGCTTTTTAACGCTGGCTGGTGGCAAAAGATGCCGAGTGAAAAGGTGTAATTAATTTTGTCCGAGTACTTATCTTCGATATGCTTTTTTTCTTGCGCTGTTTTGGCTTTCAGTTGGAATACGGGATAGTTCGTATCTTTACCGCCGAAGTAGTTTTTTTAACTTGTTTTTATGGACTTACCTCCCAATCATTTGGCACTCTTCGAGGAGGCTCGTCGATATGACGAGAAAGGAGACCCCTATGTAGCGACTAAGCTGTATAAGAAAATTATTCGCTTAGTGCCCGATTTTGTGCCTGCTTACGAATGTTTGGGGCGGCTTTATCACAAAAGACGAGAGTGGAAACCAGCTTTTCATTATTGGAAAAAGGCTTTGGCACTCGACGCCAACCTGCGGGAAGCTTGGTGGAAGCTTGGCCTAGCGGCTGTAGGTTTAAAGAAAATGCGGATCGCTCAGTCCATTTGGATGAAATTTGGTTTAGGGCAAGCAACTCAAAAACACCCCGTTGGCCTACGCATTGCTCACCCTGATGGCTATGAAATTCTGTGGATGCAAGCCCTGGATCCTGCTAGAGGCCGCATCATTAGTATCCCTCATCCGGGTAGTGGCTTACGTTATCGGGAAACGATGCTCTACGATCGCCGAATGCAGCGCGGCACGAATGTGGTGGCAGGGCGGCGCATTCCGATCTATGAAGCGGTTGCTAGCCTCAAATCTTCGCCCTACGGCACCTTTTCTTGCTTACTGCATACGGCCAATGAGAAGGCCCTTAGCCAATTGGAGCAACTCTGCTACGATGCAGCCATTGGCTTTGAAGTATGGAGCAATGCTAGCCAAGCGATGCTGCTGGAGCGCCCCCAGGCCTTTCCAGAATACTACCAAGATATTCTACCACGGCCAGCGGGCGGCGACGACACTACGCTAGTCGCTATGGCTGCGCTTCATCCGGCAGAGATTGAACGGCTGCTTAACAATTGGCAAATCATCAGTTTACAGCAGTATTCCGATTTGCATGCTTATAATACTTAAAGCTAGGCTCTTCATGGCAAACGATACAAGCAACTTTTTTACCCGCTTTCTCGTTTTCTAGGTAACTATTGCTGCGGGTATTCGTCCTAACAATAGGTAAAAACATATTGATGGATTCAAGTAAGATCACGAAGGCAGTGGTGCTTCGCGCTTGGCGACCTTGGCTAGGGACTTTCCTCTTGCTGCTGGGTCTCTCGCTGGCTGCCACTTCTTACTGGCAAGCCAGCCGTATGGAGCGTTTGTTTCACGCTAATTTTGAAGCCCTGCCGCAGCTCGCAGTTGCCGAAAAAGCGCGGGTCTTAGATCAGGTAGCTACTACGAGCAGCTCGCAAGCGATTTACCAACAGGCATTACAGTATCAGGAAGCTAGGCAGTATCGCTTTGCGCTTACAGCCTGGCGGGCCTATTTCCTCGCCGAGGAAAAAGAGGTTGTGCCTTACGCTTTTTTGTATGCAGCGCTAGCGGCTCACGCCGAGGGCGATTCAAAAGAGGCAGCCTATTTTCTAGAGCAGCTACCGCCCGGCTATCTCGCTACCCCTTTCGGTGAGCAGCTGCAATGGTATCGGGCATTAACTGCACTTAGGCAACAAGACAAAGGCCAAGCAATGGCACTGTTGCAGCAGCTCAGCCAGCAACCACTTACGCATTACGGCTCAGATCGGGCACCACGCTTACTAGCAACGCTTGCCGCCTCTTCATCCGAAGACTGATGGGCATAAAAAATCCCCTGACGATCGCGCATCAGGGGACAATTCTTCAGGGGATAATTTTCTACTATTCTAATGGGTTGGGAACCAAGCTCGGTTCAAAGTCTTATTGCGCAGCTGCGTACTTATCGGCCACTACACCCCAGTGAATGACGTTGAAGAAGGCAGCTACATAGTCAGGACGACGATTCTGGTAGTTCAGGTAGTAAGCGTGCTCCCAAACATCTAAGCCAAGAATAGGCGTACCTTTTACCTCGGCTATATCCATCAGCGGATTATCTTGATTAGGCGTGCTAGTGATGTGCAATTTGCCATCTGCCCCTACGATTAACCAAGCCCAGCCTGAGCCAAATCGCGTTGCAGCAGCTTTAGAGAAAGCCTCTTTGAAGGCATCAAAGCTACCGAAAGCTTCATCAATGGCCGTAGCTAAGGCACCGGTCGGATGGCTACCCCCTTGCGGGTGCATGACCTCCCAAAAAAGATTGTGGTTGTAATAGCCGCCGCCATTATTGCGCACTGCTGCCCCTGCTTTAGAGGTATGTGCGAGGATATCTTCGATGCTTTTGCCTGCTAAGTCGCTCCCTTCTAAGGCAGCGTTGAGGTTGTTGGTGTAGCCTTGGTGGTGCTTCGTATGGTGAATTTCCATCGTGCGAGCATCGAGGTGCGGTTCTAGCGCGTCATAGGCATAGCCTAGTTTAGGTAAGTCAAACATATTTTTTTTAATTCTATTGGTTTATTAGACTCACTCGGTAGGGTAGGAACGAGCAACCACATAGTAGCGGCGAAGCCAAAGCGTAGCGGATTTTGTTCTGAATGAGACAAAAAACATGGGCGCAATGATGCGGCAACGAGGCTTTTTGATGAAGTGCAGCACAAAATTTCGCCACTTGCAGTCGCTTGATGACCCGTCGAACAAGTCTAACAGTTAAACACCAAGTAGCAAGGAGGGTTCAGTTGTTGGCCAGATTATTTAATAACAATGCGCTGCCACTCCCTATGTTGTCCTTGTTGAATTTCGAGCAGATAAACACCACTTACTAGGCTAGATACGGTTATTGAGCCAGTTGCATATTGACTAAGTCGGAGCTGACCTTGCGCGTCGTATAAACGGAATACAGCGGGTGTTGTAGTGTTGGCTATCTCAACAAATAGGTGTTCCTTAGTCGGGTTAGGATACACCTTTGAGAGCTTTTCTCTGAGCTGTACCAGCCGGAGCGGGGAGTAGGTGTAACTATTATCAGCCGAAACCAGCTTAAGGCGGTAGTAATTGGTGGCAGCTAGGGGGGCTTCATGTACAAAACGGAAGCGGTTCGCTGCCTCTAAGCGGTTGTTGCTCACCACGGCTATCGAGTTGAACTGCCGGCCGTTGGTACTATGTTCCACCACAAACTCCTGTAGGTCTTGAATAGGATCTACCAACCACGCTAGTTCAATGGAGGAAGTGGGCAGTGCATGTGCGCTAAACTGCAGTAGCTCTGTGTTGAGGATCGCTTCTACCTCTGTCCATTCGGAAAGATCGAGGACGGTGTTCCAAGCAATTTCTTGCATCTTTGCTGCCTGCGCTGGGCTGGGCATATTGGAAAAAGCACCTCCCCATTCGTTATTGAGCTGCTGGGTAAGGCCTTGTGGGCTTTCCTTGAAAATACAAGCGTACATGACGCAGGCTACAAAATAATTACCCGCATTAGTCAGGTGAATATCGTCGGAAAATAAGTCTTCAAAGCTATTAATGCCAGGCAGTTCGCCTTGGTTAATGGCGGTAGTGAGGCGTTGAAAAGCTTGGCCTGCGGGTATCATTGCGACAGTTTCGTTGGGGAGAGCTGTTCGTAAATGCTCCACGATCCCCGCCCAAAGGGGAAAGTCGGCTAGTAAGCGAGGCTGCCATAGAAGCGTATCGCCATTATCCCAGTCGCAGCCGCTAGGTTGGCCACTATAAATACAATGCCAAGTTTCATATACAAAGTGCCGCACACTACCCACCTGGCTGTTGTTGCGGGCATAATTAATAAAATTGAGCGCATTGCCGTAGGTATTACTCCAGTCTAGGTGATTTTGTAAGGGAACCGCTTCCGTTAGGATGAAAACATCGTGATTGCCATTCGGAAAAGCATCGTAGTAGGGGGTGCCTTGGGCATCTGCTGCGTTATCCCACTGCCAGCCCAGTGGTGCTCCGTTGATGATCTGCTGCTCGTAAGCATAGGTTTTGCCGGCATCAGCCGCCAAACCGGCTACCATGGCAGGCATATCAAAATTGACTAGGCTATGACCTAAGAAAAAAGGCCGGGCACTCTGTAATGCCTGCGCGGTTAGCACGGAGCTAAACAAGCATAAAAATGTAAATACAAGCATTTTTTTCATATACAACACTTTTTCGGATGATAAATTTACTCGGCAGGTTCTCAAAATTGGCTAGGCTTTGGCTGCGCCGCTACTAAAGTGCTCGCTCGTTCATGACCTGCAGAATAAGTCTAATTAGTATAAAATAAAAAGAATGGCAAATATAGGCTTTTTGTTGAGTAATACTACTTTTTTTGGGGTTCTTTAGCAGCCTTTCTTACTATCCCGTCTTTTCTTTGATGCCTTTGGGTTAGGTTTCTCTTCGCTTGTTGTACCTCCTTTTCATTGGCCGAAGGCAGGGGCATGGGTTTGTTTTGTAGCGCAAGA
>DAINNZ010000213.1:0-616 GCA_036735605.1 Lewinella sp.
CAACAGGAAGTATAAACAAAAGAAGTATATACCAAACAACTTTCATAATCTACTATCTTTAAACGGTTCTATCCCATTAAGAGATGCTTCTAATAGATAATAGCAGGCTGATTAAAAAAATACTCAGACTGATAGGCTCGTAAAACTATATGTTGCGACTACTGGATAGGTTAATGCCCTGGCAAAATTATTGATACGCACAGATAACTACCCTACTGTTGGCTCACGCAGGAGCAAAAATTCCACTCCAAAGCAAAGCTTTTGACCAACCTACTGGCAGGCTCCGAGCTCGGACATCACTCAACCAACACAAAACCCGCCCAGAAGAAAGGTAGTGGATGTTTTTCTCTAATAGCTGCCTGTGCACTTCGGAGGGCATCTGGAACAGCCATCCCTAAAGACAGCCAATTGAAATAAAAATTGGTCATCAATTCTTGAGTATGGAAGTCGGGAACCTGCCAAAGCGACATAATAATATACTTAGCTCCTGCAATTTTAAAAGCTCTTTGCAATCCATAGACTTCCCCATTATCTTCTATTTCACCCAGCGCAGTTTCACAGGCAGAAAGTACCACTAGGTCTGTGTTTGATAAATTAGTTTGGCTGATTTCATAGG
>DAINNZ010000213.1:626-4910 GCA_036735605.1 Lewinella sp.
AATATACCATCTTCAATTCCCAGCAGTTGCTGTGTTCGCATTTGCCAAGCATCATTCCCTCCCGCCAGTATCAAGCCAGCACGCATCATCGGGTCATCAGCTATTCTGAACTGAGCCTCCATGGTAGGGAGAATACCAACCACTTGACCAAAAGAAAAATATCCGTGTGTAGCGAGATGCAGTATATTCGGTGAAGGTGCTCTCTCGCCAAATGCTTTAAAGGCCGCTTCTGTTGCCGTGCTCCCCGTGTTTACTACCGTTTTTAATCCGGCGTCTTGCATCAATAAATCAATTGTTTCTACCTCTACTTCCGTCCATTGTAAGTAGCTCCAATCTTCTTTGATGGATGATGACTCCCCTGGCCGATTCCTAGTATCGTTTTGCTGGCTTTCAGGCTTACCTACCTCCTTGGCTATTGGCTCCGCATCCAAAGCCATATCCTCCCGGTAGGTAATTCTAGTCTCATCCAAATTGTAATTTACCCCCCCAAATAGTTGGGCCGTTGGCTCTGCTTTTGACTGTATCTTATTAAAAGAAGAAATATTGCCCGTACTCCCCAGCAAGACAAAATTGTAACGGTCGGTAAGGCAGTTACCGTTCTCCATCTGTATCGCTTCAAGATTAATCCGATGCAGTACGCCTGCCGGAGAGTAATATATGGTCTTGGCTTCTGGTAGAATCTGTTGTAGAGGCAGCCAAAGTAATTTATATAGACTAGGTTCTTGCTTGTTGGTAGGGAAAGCATATACCTTGTTAATGTACTCGGGTGCATCTGGTGTCTGCCGCTTGAGTAACTTTTGCAGAGCTTCTTCACTAGCCAAAGGTATCAACAGTGGGGCACCCCTAGGCTTTAGCACCGCAGCAGCATACACTACCCTATCAGACTTCACCTCCCTATCGTCGGCGCTGGCAGCAAGTGTATAACGAACAAATTCGATAGCCACCGCCTCTGCTTCCATCTGAGATTGGACTTCTTGCCAACTCAGCTGCCGACGAGCCTCCCCGAAGCCCGAAACAGCGCGCGCAAGCGTCTTTTCGTGCCAATCTGCCTTTTCCTGCAATTCTGCAACCAGGTCCTTGTCTTGTTCTTCCTTGGGTTTAATGTACTCAGAGAGAAGACCCAGCTTAGCGACCTTCAGCTGGTGAAAAAGTGCTTCCGTATCGGTATTTTTATGCGCAAGCCGCTTAATTTGCTGAGTACCTTTAAGTAAAAAACCTTTGTAAAACAAACAATTATCATAAATCACCCCAAAAAGCCCCCAATCTTCTTTATTGATTAAGGTATGTGCAAAAGACATCAGCTCTTCCTGTTGGGCTATAAAGCCTTTCAAGTAGTCATCTAGTTCTCTTTCGGAAAGATAAAAATGAGCATCTGTAATTAAAGACCGGTTCAAACGCGCCAATTCCGTAAAGTATTGCACCGCTTTCTGCTCCTTACCCTGCCTCCAATAGATATGTGCTAAACCGTTTAGATTTTCTGCGTACAACTCCTCCTGTTTGCCCAAACTGTTATTCAATATCTTAAGCGCCTCTAGGTGTAGAGGCTCTGCCGTTTCGTACTTGCCCATCTGCGCATAAAGGTCAGCCAGCCCCCCTAGAATATTTCCGTACTGGGCGTGCTGCTTGCCCAAAACTTCCTCATGAATCCTCAGAGCTTGCTCATAAATCTGTTTAGATTCCTCAAATTTACCCATCTTTTTGTTCAAGGTAGCCATACCGTGGAGGCTTTGAGTGTAGCCCTCATGCTTTTTACCTACCGATGCTTCTAACCGCAGCAAAGTTTCTTGATAAAGTGTATCAGCTTGTTCGTAATCCTCCGTCACTGAGTATAAATTAGCTAGGTTGCTCAGTATATAGGCATAGTAATAGCTATCCTTACCAAATAGCTCCAGACAATATGCCAAAGCCCTAGCGTAGTAAACGACTGATTTTTCGTAATTTCCCAGCTCCATGTAAAAACTCCCCAAATTGAGCATACTGACCATGTGTTCAAAGCTTTTCGTTCCAAAAACCCGCTCCCGGATTTCCAAAGCTTCGAAAAACAGGGGTTCTGCTTTGCTATAATCTTTAGTGCTAAAATATAGGTTTGCTAAATTACCTACTGTGCTGATATAGTAGGGATGTTCGGTATTGCCTATCGCATTATTGAAGATATCCATCACTTCCAAATACAACAACTCTGCCTTATCATACCAACCCATAGATCGGTATAACATTCCTAAATTTACCACGCCTCCGCAATAGTTCTCATCTTTTTCTTTTTTCATAGCTAAAGACTCCAGCATTAGAGGCTCCGCTAATTTATACTTAGCCTGTTTCATATACAAACGGGCTAAGTTGTTGAGTGCATATGAATACCCCACATCCTCTTTGCCCAAGTATTCCTCTGTGAGTGATTTACACTGTAGGTAAAGTGCTTCTGACTTATCAAATACACCCGATTTGACATAGATTTCGGCCAAATAAGAAAGCGTCTCTATGTAAAAAGTCGGATAAGTAGGATCGATCGGTTCTAGCCGTTGCCTTGCTTCCAAAAAATGTATTTCCGCCTGCGTATAATCACTTTTGGAATAGTTAATTCTCCCTTGGTAGAAACATACATGCGCGTAACTTACTGAATTTTCACCTACCATCGCCTGGGCCAGTTGCTTGGCGCTAGCGAGCACTAGTAAGGCTTGGTCGTACTGCCGCAAACGAGCGAATGCCGTCGCAGAATCGATCAGTTGCCCAACTTCCGTGACCATTTTAAGATGGCTATCCTGCGAAAAAGCAAAAACAGGGGAAACTAAACATAAAACAACCATAAGAATTTTCATACTTAATGAATTTGATATGCTAAGTATATATGCGCAGAAAAGCAAATGCAAAAAATCACGTTTGCCGCTTATCTACAACTCCTACCCCTCTCACTAGCCCTAAAGTACGCTGTTAGTGTTTCTCCAACATACGCTTGGCTTTTTCAGCATATGATTGAGCAGGATGATTGTGATCTGCTGCAATTCGACTAAATAGCTCCTTTGCAGCTTCTTGATCGCCCGTTAGCAATGTGGCCAGGCCTTCATACCAACTCACCTGTATTTGCCAAGCTGGATGCTGGTTACCCAGGCCTTCCAAATAAATTAGTGCCTCTTTTCCTTGCCTCATTTCCAAAAGGCAGTAAGCTTTCAGGAAGCGCAAGGTATCATTAGTGGTACCTTCCCAACGCTCTAATATTTGCAAGCGTGCATATGCTTTAGGAAAGTCGCGCGCCTTTAATAGGCTGGAGGCTTGCTGTAATGAAGCGCCCAACTGTAGGTGATCTGGTAATGGGTAGGTTGTGTACCAAATTTCATCCAGCATCGACTGCCAATTTTGATCTTGCTGACCGTCCCCTCTCATCTGAGGAACAGTGGGCGAGGAAATGCCCCCTTTGGAAGGCTTTTCATTACTGGCAACAGGAGGAACAACCCTTGAGGACTTAGGCTGGGCAGTTTCAAGCTCCTCGATCCTGGGATTAGCAGGCGTCTCTTCTTCGGGAAATAGCTCTAACGACGGAGCTTGCTGCTCTATTTGCTCTTGCTCAACTTGATTTTCTGAACTGATAGACTCCCCCACAGCCGAGCGATCCGAGGTTAAAGCAAAATAGAAGAATAAGAAAACCAAAAACAGCCCGGCCAATAAAAACCACCAACCCCCTTGTGCATTCCGAAATGCGGGTTTGGGAGCGTCTGATAGAACCGTGCGTATTTTTGACCGAAGCAATTGTACCTCAACGTCCTCAATCAGCTGCCTCATACGCTTCACCTCCTCCTCTAGCTCTGGATTCCGTGACATCTCCGCCTCAAAGGCGATACGTTCTTCACCCGTGAGCTCATCATTGATATAGGCTTCTTTATCCATTTCTTCCATTTCTACTTACTTAAAATACCTTTGTAATTCCAGCTGCCTCCGCGAGCTCAGCTAGCATTTTTAAACACTGGCTACGTTTACTCTTCAACGAATTCAGGGTAGAAAACGGAACAACTCGTTTTTCTAACAACTCCTTATCTTTGTAGTACTCAAAGTACTTCAACACCAATATTTTGCGGCAAGGATCGCCCAGTTGGTCTAGTAATTGGCCTACAATAGCCTGCCGTTCCTTATCAGAATAATAACTATCCTCAGGCTCACTTATCGCATGCAACTCCTTCGTCAATTCTACAGAACGGGGTTTCCTAGATCGAATACGATTGGCAATAAGCTTGTGAGCCACGCCTAAGGCATATGCAGAAGGATGAAAATCCTGAAAAGTAAACGTTTGCTTGC
>DAINNZ010000214.1:0-1914 GCA_036735605.1 Lewinella sp.
TGGGTTTTGCCCAGCGTTCTACCAGCTCGATGGCTTCTTGGTAATTTACCGCTTCGAAGTGTTCGCGAAGCGACTTACCGTGTATCGTGAGGCCATCCTCTACCACCATTTTGGTTTCTTGCAGCGTGAGGGTATTGCCTTCGATGCTGTTGGAATTGTAGGTCCATTCTACGCTTAGGCTGTTTTTGATGTTGGCAATAGCAGCTGCCGGCAGTGGGCGCAACGCGTCTAGTTCGGCTTTTTTTCGGCCGATTCGGGCTAAGTACTCGCCAAGCCCATCAAAGTCGTATGCATAGTTTTTCCATTCCACCCCCCAAAGATACAACAAATATCGGATAATTCAAAAAAATAGCCTATCCGATACCATTTTTTTCCAATCCCTCCCTTCAGTGGTCAATTGCCTAAGCTATTTTAGCGAATCAAGACGACTTCTCCTTTCAGTATTTCCGTTCGGCCATCGCGGTAAGTAACCTCTGTAAAATAGGCAAAAACAGCCGGATTCATGTCTTCGCCTCTGTGCTTTCCATCCCAGCCTTGGCTGGGGTCGTTGGGTAAGAAATCTCGGTTATAAAACACTTCTTCTCCCCAGCGATTGTAGATGTGGAAGGTCTTTATTTCTATCACACTTTCATCCGCATAGATCATAAAAATATCGTTATTGCCATCTCCATTAGGGCTAAAAGCTGTTGGAATAAAGACATTGCTAGGGCGCTCAACGCGGATGTTGATTCGATCCTGTGCAGAGCAGCCGTTGGCATCAAAAGCACGAAGGAGATAGGTGGTGGAGGTTTCTGGCGAAGCCATTGTTATGGCACTATCCGGCTGCGATAGCCCATTGGGTGGCAACCAGATAGCTCTAGCGATCTCGAAGCTAGCTTGCGGGAATAGCAAAATGCTGTCTCCAAAATTGATGGTTCTATCCTCCCCTAGATCAATTCTTAACGCTTCGGCAGCGGGCACCCCTATTTGTACGCTGTTGGTACAGCCTTCTGCGTCCTGCAAACGGATGGTGTATAGCCCCTGCCGCAGGCTACTGCCTAATTGAGCCGGTATCCCCCCTAACGGTCTGAAGGAGGCATTATCTATGGCATACACATAAGGGGCGGTACCGCCTAGCACGCTATCGAGTAAAATGATTCCTCTATCTGCCCCTTCACAACCAATATTGATGGCACTCAGGTTGAATGCCGGCAATTCCTCTACCACAATTTCAATACTCGTCGCCGCCACACAGCCTTCTGCCGAGCTGGCCTCCACCCTGTAAGTTGTGGTGGCCGCTGGGCTACGGATCAGACTGCTACCGATCGTGCCATCTTCCCAGCGATACAGGGCACCGCCCGAGGCCGTTAGCACCACCTGGCTACCCGTACAAATAGCTTCCGAAGAGGCCGTAATTTGTGGCGCAGGCAAGGGATACACTACTACGTTGGCCGTAGTAGTACTAGAACAATTGCCCTCCGTTACCGTCACCGTATAGCTGCTTGAGCTTGTGGGCGCTACGCTAATAGATGTTCCACTCTCCATCGTACTCCAAGCATAAGCACTGCCCCCGCTAGCCGTTATGGTGGCCGTATCGCCCAAGCAAATAGCCGAGGGGGTAACGGTGGCTTCGGGCAAGGGAACCACCTCAATACCTATACCTCTATCGGCCTCACAACCTAAGATATTGGCCACCACACTATAAGCCGTGCCACTATCTGGTGCGACCGTGATGCTAGATGTGGTAGCACCAGTGTTCCATAAGTAACTATCGCCTCCAATGGCCGTTAAGGTTGATTCGTCTCCCTTACACAGTAAAGTGGCCGTAGCAGCAATACTGGGGTTAGGCAGCGGGTTGATAATCAACTGTATCGCTTCCCTACTGCTCACGCAATTGTTTACAGGGTTAAAAGTCTCGGCATAATAAGTGCCGGC
>DAINNZ010000214.1:2014-4897 GCA_036735605.1 Lewinella sp.
TGGTAGTGGCCATCGTATTAATCGCCGGTGACCAACTGCCGCTGATGCCATTGGTAGCTGTGCTAGGCAAGCTAAAGCTAGTTCCCGCACAAATAGGCGCAATCAGATTAAAAGTAGCGCCTATTACCTCAATAACAAGCAGTCGAATAAGCGTCCGACTGTTACTCACGCAGTTCGTAGCCGGATCGAAAGTCTCGGCATAATAAGTGCCGGCTGACGCAGGGGTAAAGGTGAAACTATTGAGCAAAAGCAGCTCATTACCATTCGGACTAGCGTACCAATTCACTTGCATCCCAGCGGCTACACTGGCCGTGAAACTAGGAATGGCATCGCCTTCGCAAATAGTTTGCTCCGCTGGATTGATCGTTGGCGGAGCGATGAAGGGGCAATTGCAATCGGGTGCTGTAATAGTAAATTCGCTTGAACAAGCTAGGCCGCTGGTGCTTGTCACCGTGAGTACTACATCCTGCCCTGCGGGAATGCCCGTTATTAGTCCGGCCGCCCCTGCCCCTGCGTTAGCCACAACTGTAGCATCTACGACAAAATATTCCACCTCGTAGGTACTCAAATCGGCAGAACAACTAATATTTCCAATAGAAATCGTTGGCGATGCCTCTACAAAAACATCGGTAGAGCAGCTCGCGGCATCGCCACAAGTATTTGTAGTCGTCCAAGTAATGGTGGAGAGCCCTGCGGCAAAAGCCCCACTAGCATTACCGCCTACGCCCGATCGGTTGGTTGCCCCAGTAATGGTGTAGGCCAGCCCTACTGTTTGGCTACAATTATCCTCAGCGGTAGCAGCTGGGATCGTATAGCTACCCGTATTCTCGCAAAACTCCTGCAAGGCAGGGCAGCTAATACTCACTTCCGGGGCAGTTAGCGTATAGGTAAAGAACCAATTATAAAGGAAACCAGCACAATCTTGGTAAGTGAAAGAGTAGGTTTTATCGCCCCCACAAAGCGGGTCTGGGTCTTCAGTGCTACTAACTATCGCGAGTGCATTCCCGCAATTATCCCGTATAGTAGGCGGTGTGAAGGAAGTTATTTCATCGAGACAACTCACGCTAGCACTACCATCAGCAGGCATCATAACACTTGGTTCGTTTATCGTGTAGGTAAAAGACCAATCATATAAGAAACCCGTACAATCTTGGTAAGTGAAGGTATAGGTTTTATTACCTCCACAGCTAGGATTGGGGCCTTCGTTCGTATTCACGATAGCTAATGCCTCCCCACAATCATCGATTACGAGAGGGGGAGTGGGCGCGGTAGCTTCATCGCTACAGTCAACGATTGCACTGCCGTTTGCGGGCAGGATAACGGTAGGCGTCCCTACGGTATAGACAAAACGCCAAGTGTAGATATTGCCAAGGCAGTCTTCGAATAAATAAGATCGGATGAGATCGCCGCCACAAGCTATTCCCGTACTAGTAGAGTTTAGGAAATTTAATTGCTGGCCACAGTTGTCCACAATATTCGGCAGCACAGGATCGGTGACATCTGCCGCACAACTTACCGTGGCATTCCCATCGGCGGGCATCACAACGGTGGGTGCTGCCACCTGAAAGATATAAGACCAGTTGTAGATATCGCCATTACAATCGGTATAAGTCCAAGTGTAGGTTTCTCGGCCATTACAATTGGGACTGCCTGTTATTTGTGGCCCTGTCCGACTCAAAAAATTACCGCAATCGTCTGTGATATCCGGCGGAGTAGGATTGTAAATATCCACCACACAATCCACCATTTCCATTCCGTTGGCGGGCATACTCACGGTAGAGGATACCGTTAAGGTGCGGGTATTTAGATCGCAGCAGTTGGTAGGTTGGCAGATGATTTGATTGAGGCGGGTAGGGTTGGTGATCGAGCCGCCGCCATCTAGGTAGTTGTAGCTACTTACGGTATAAGTACCACAGGCATCAGGCAGTATAAAATCGCCTGTATCATTAATTTCCAGTATGTTGTTATTAGCATCAGCTAGAATGAAACGCTGGCTATAGGCAGGGTCTATTTGGTTGAAATCAGCCCCTACGCTGATCAATTCCCCTGGGCAAAAAATAGCTCCAAAAAGGGCTACAGAACCAGCATCCGCAGCGCAGGCTTCTATAAAAACAGTAACAGGTACGCGGACTGATTCGCAACCTGTCCCCTCATCGCAAGCCACGTAATACGTCCGATCCATATTCAAAACAGGTGTAATAAAAGGCGAACCTAAATCAATCGGACTCCCCCCCGTAGGTTGATCATACCAGACTAAAGTGCCAAAGCAGTTGAAAGCATCAATACTAGCTTGCGTACCTGCCGGAATGACAACATCAAAAGCTAGTGGCGGACTAGGCGGCACACATGCCGTAGTACAGGTAACGTCGGCTACCCAGCCAGGTCTTACAACAGAGCCATCCGAACAGAATACGAAAGTCAGGCAGCCGCTGGGGTCGGTGGATGTAAAGGGGCCGGGTATAGTCGTACCTGCAAAACCGCGCGTAAAGCCGCAGCGCCCCCCCGTAGTAGCAGCGTTAATCTGTGGCGACGTAGTGTTGGGGCCATCGAAGACAAATAAATAGTCAAAATTATTTTCTGTACTAAAGCTATTAAAAGTTACCGTAACGACCTCCCCGGGAAAATCAGGGCAAATGGTGGTGGTGGTGTTTTCGTTGTCGCTGTAGTTATCGCTAGTTCCTCCTGAATCGGTAAAATTCCCCCCACATCCGGGAGGATAGACACAGGTGCCATCTTCAATATTTGCTATGGGGTCATAATTCATGGCGGCGGGGTCTGTGCAGCCACAGCGAGGAACAGCCATATTGGCGTAAATGGGCACTACATTAAAAGCCACTCCTTGGTCAGAAGACATATGATCTATGATACACAATTGTATCGTGT
>DAINNZ010000215.1:0-4765 GCA_036735605.1 Lewinella sp.
CGGAGGAGAGATAGGGCTGTAGTAGTGGATTTCCCTGATTAAAACCCAGAAAATTTTGCACATAGGCCAGCGGCAGCAGGCTGTGGTTTTGAGGCGTTTGCAGACTTCGTTGGAAGGAGGTTTCTAGCTCACCGATATTGATGATCTTTTTCTTGATGTGTAGCTTGGGGAGGAGGGCGTCGAAGGTGTTGAGGGCTTCGTTGCTGACTTCCCACTGTTGCCGCTGGTAGCGGAGGCTTGGGCGAAAATCCCAAGTGCCAGCATTGGCGTGGGCGGCGATGTGCGCCATTTGGTGGTTTTGTTGCAGCTGGCTTTGGCTACTCTCGTCAGCGATCTGGAGGCGCATTTCTTGTTCTTGGCTGCCGATTTGGGCTTCGGCCGTCATGTAAAATCGGTGGCTAAAGCGGTGGATGTAGCGGTCGTTGAGGCTCCAGCTAAAGTTGGGGAGGGCTGTTGTTTGCAGTAGCGGAAAAAACTCAGACAGAATCGGCCAAGACAGGCGATTTTCCAAAAATTCTACATTGCTGAGCATGTCGAGTGCATCTTCGGTGTCTTGATAGTTGAGTTGGAGTCCTACAAGATGGGTATGGCCTTTTTTCATTTTTTTGGCGTACTCCAATACACCTTCTAGGCGGAAATTATCCTGCTCGCGCTGCAAGCTGCTGTTGCGGTTGGTGAAGCCAGTGGCGCGATAGGCTTGTGTTTCCGACTGCGTTTGTTGCCCGATGGAAGCCCGCAGCTTGGCATTGAAAAATTGCCGCTTGGGGAGCCGGCTGCTTAGGTCGAGCCGCAACAGGCCTGATTGCTTTTGGACTTGTTCCTGGGTGCTTTCTTCTTCTAGGAATTCTTGGCCAGCTGTGGGCGGAAAAAAGGTCGTGGACTGCTGTAAGAAGCGGTTATTCTGCCCATTCCAGATGCCGAAAATTTGCAAATCTGTCTGTTTGGATAGGGTGAAATCACTCCCCAGCCCTAGCAGTTGTGCCGTTCCTGAGCGGGCATAGGTGGCTGGCTGGAAGCTCTCTAGCTCTTGGTAGCGCTCAAAGTAGTCGTCGCTGAACATAGACATGCTGCCCCCCAGCAGTTGCATCCGCTGTTTATCGGAGAGCAGCGGGGCGTTGATGTTATTACCGCCGCCGAGGAGGTAGGTGCTGTTTTTTTTGCGGTAATTAAACAAATCTGCGCGGCCGCCGTAGTGGTTGGGGATGCCGAGGCCAGCGCTGGCTTCGCCGAAGATGATGTTTTTCTTTTCTTCCTTGAGTTGGATATTGAGGGCGATCTTCTTTTTCTCCGCAATGCTGGTGGAAAAGCCCATGGGGTTGTAATCCTCCCACACTTCCACTGTTTTTACCGCATCGGCAGGCAGACCCGTGAGGGCGAGCTCGCTGCTACCGCCGAAAAAAGGCTTGCCCTCCACCAGCAGCTTGTCCACTTTTTGGCCTTTGTAGGTGACGTTGTTTTCATCGTCCACTTCCAGACCGGGCAATTTTTCTACGAGTTCATTGAGTTTGCGCTCCTCGCCTGTAGCAAAAGACGCGGCATTGTAGCGCAGTGTATCGCCCGATCGGGTGATGGGCGGCAGGGTATCGCGCACCACCACCTGTTGTAGCTCTTGCGCCAATGGCTGCATTTTTATCTGGATGCTGGTGTCTGCGCTTGGGCTCTTGAAAGCGATCGTCACTTGCTGATAGCCCAGCAGAAAGACCTCTAGCCGATGTGCTTGCCTGGGGGTGAAGGAGAAAGAAAAGTCGGCGGCCTCCCCAGTTTGCATAAAGCTGGTCTTGCGCGCATCGTCTTCATTGGTGAGTACCACCATGGCATAGGCCAGCGGTGCGCCGCTTTGGGCATCCCGAACGCTGCCTTGCAGCCTAGGATTGGCCGATTCAGGGCTGCGCTGTGCACTCAGGGGGAGGTGAAAGAATAGGAGGAATAGGAGTAGGCAGCCTGCTTCGACGCCTACGCTTTCCCAACTTTTCCACTTCTTGTAATTTAGCACATTAGCACTTTAGCACCTGATATCTTTCGCACTTTTCACCCCCTCCCTTGCAGGATTGTTTTCATAAGCTCTTCCGCTTCTTTGTTGAGTTCTTCTTCGGTGGTGATGCGGCTGGGCTTATTGAGTTGGGGGATTTTCTTTTTGCTGTTGGGTTCAATCAGGATTTCTTGGGCGCGGTAGGTGGTGCTACTTTCGCCCTCGCTGCTGATAGTTACTTCTAATACAATACCGGGTAGTGCATCAAAGCCCATGGGGCCATAGGGCAAAGGTAGTTCAGGTGTAAACCAAGCTGTAATTTCTCTGTTGACCGTATCACCTTGGTAGGTCTCGAAAGTGTGTATTCCACTAGCTTTTCTACAAAGGTATTGACCGATTTCTTTGGTTTCTGCACCAATTTGCCAGTTGAAGGGATTCCAATCTTCTAGTATATGCTGGTAGCTCACGCCGCCATCTCGGAGATTTTCTCGAAGCCGTTTTTTCTCCGTTGCTGAAAGGTAGCAGCGGTCGTGGCCATTTTCAATGAAGCCAACAGCCATACTGTAAACAAGTGGGTCTTCGGCCTCCAGCGCAGCATCTTTTTCTACAAAACAGATACTCGCTTCTTGATTAAAAAATAGGTGTATTGGTAGTTCAGGAAGTAATCCTAAAGCGGCCAACATATCTTGGCCCATCATGGCGTAGATGTCGGGCATAGAAGTTTTCATATCCATAACTTTTGCTTTCCTTGCTTCCATGTCCTCTGAAACGGCATAGCGAATCTTGCCAGATATGGGAGCAGTTGATTGTGCCGAGAGCATGCTGCTAACTAAGAACAAGGAGATAAGGATGGTAATGAGTCGGAACATTGCGTCTGTTGTTTTGAGTTAAAGATGAAGTAAAGGTAGGGGTTTTAATTTCCACCTTTGATTATTTCTAGCATTTTTTCTGAGCTTTTATTTAGCTCCTCTTCCGTAGTAATAAGGAAAGGATTGTAGAGTTGCGGAATTTTTTTTCTGCTATTGGTGTAAATCTGTATCTCCTCAGCGCGCAGTATCTTAAATCTTTTTGGGTGATCTATCTCCACTTCTAAAACCAGGCCGGGGAGATTGTCATAGTCTGCGGGTCCAAAGGGGTAGGGTAATTCTGGCGCATACCAAGCGGTAATATGGGAGATATATGTACCGCAGCACTCGGTTTCTGAACTTCTACTCGTTATTGCTTTTCTACAGAGGTAGTTTCCTATTTGCTTGGTTTCGCCGCTTAGAACCCAGTTGTCAACCATCCATTCTTTTTGAATATGAATATAGCTGACGCCTTCATTTAAGCTAGCCTCCTCTATTCGCTTTTGTTCCGCCTGATTTAAATAATGCCGTCCAGGACCTATGCCAATTATTTGGGTTGCTATTAAGTGAACGATAGGGTTTTCATTCATAAATAAAACATCTTCTCTAGCAAAAGATATTGCCTCGGTTTGACTGAAATGAAGTTCTACTTTCATATGCTGAATTAACTCCTGTGAACGGCTGACCGTCTGAAACAGTAGTGGGTAGGAGTCTGGATGTTTCTCTTTAGCCTTTTGTAAGGTTTTGCTAGAGCCAGCGGTGTCTATAATGGCGATGTAAGTGACTTTTCCATAGAAAGGCTCCTGCTGTTTTTGGGCATCAATCGTTGGGCTAAAGACTAGGAACAGAGGTAAAAAAAAATAGATATGTACGTTTGCCATAATATGACTACTGAAATTTAAGGTTGATAATTATTGTTTGGGTATCCGCAAAGATGCCCTCACCTCAGTTTAAACGAGGTGAGGGCAATAAGGTAAAATGCTCTTCCAATTTTGGACAGCCCTATATTTAGGGCATATTCCAAACTTTTTTCGGTTTACTGCAAAGAGCATATCCTCTTTGCCAATATGCAAGGCGGCCAGCTCCTGAACACCCGCCCTCATAATCACAAGCACCGTCAGCAAATCCATCCGCGTACGAAAAGCAGGGATTACTATTTCTTGTAGGTTTACTAACTAAACCATTAGGTAATGATTCTTTAGTATCATATTCTGGCACTAGACCAACTATCGGGTACAAATTCTCTAGAGTCAGAAAGTGCTCCATTACACCCACTAATGGATTGGGTAACGAAATTTCAAAACTATCACTTGTGTTTGGTACTGTGATTGTATTGGCAAGTAAGCTCTTGACTGAAAAGCTTAATAGAAGCAATACGATAAATGTGTATTTAGTGGTTAAATTCATGATTGTTTAGTTTAATTGAGTTGAGGGTTTTGAATAAGTAATTTCTCAAATCAATTTGATGATTGAATGTTTTTTAGTGGTTTACTGTAAGCTATTGCTTAGCCTCGCATCGAGCTGTCGCTTCCCTCGTAATTCGATTAAAGTCTTCTCTTGTACATCTGTCATCGCCTATCTGTGAGTAGCAATATCCAGCAGCATAACCTCGACCGTAGTCCCTGCAATTTCTTACCATCGTCTGAACATACTCGTCTAGCGATATTAGCTTTGGTAAGAATGAGACCTTCTCTACTTGTGGGAGCTCAATCTGGTATTTGGCAAACTCCACCTCCGGCAGCGCCGTCTTAGCCGCCAAGCTGCTCCACAGCCCACTGCTAAGTAATAAAATGAATAATAAACGGGTTACATGCATCATCGTAAAATGATTTAGTGGTTAACAATGCGCAATAATACCCCCCTAGACGTATGCAAGTTTTAAGCTAATTATTTTTAAATTTTAACAAAATTTTAACGTTTTGGCGAGTGTGCTAGTTTGTTTTGCCGTTTT
>DAINNZ010000216.1:0-4759 GCA_036735605.1 Lewinella sp.
GGCAAAAATCAGTGCCAAGCCAGCCTCCGGAATGCCTGCCTGCCCTAGCACAATAACCAGCATCACCATCCCCGCACCTGGCACCGCCGCCGAACCGATACTCGCTAAGGTAGCCGTAACAATAATACCTAGCTGCTGACCTAGCGTCAAATCCATTCCATAAGCCTGCGCTATAAACACTGCTGCTACGGCTTGGTAAAGGCTAGTACCGTCCATATTAATGGTAGCACCGATCGGCAAGACGAAGCTCGTTACTTCTTCATCCACCCCAAGGTGCTCCTCTACCCTTTCCATCGTTACAGGCAAAGTGGCCGCACTAGAACTAGTGCTAAAAGCTAGCAGCTGAGCCGGACTAATCCCCCGAAAGAAAAATCCGTAGGAACGGCCCGTAAAAGTGCGCACCATTAAAGGATACACGAGACCAACGAGTATAGCCAAACCTAATAATACACAAAGACTGTATTTTATTAGCGCATAGAACAAATCTACACTCGGGGCCTCCACAACCAAAGCGGCCAATAAAGCAAAAACTCCGTAAGGCGCCGCTAGCATGATTAGGTCAATGAGCTTCAGCACCACTTCATTCACCCCGTCGAAGAAGTCCTTCACTGGGCTGGCCTTCTTCGGGTCGATGAGGATTAAACCAATGCCGAAAAAGATAGCAAAAAAGATGACTTGCAACATATTCCCGTTGCTAGTTGCTGCCCCTACAATGTTTTCTGGCACCAGATCAATCAACGCTTGCAAAGGCCCCGCATTGGCTTGCTTACTAGCTGCCTCAATACGCTGGCCTGCATCGCCTGCAAAATCGGCCAACAAACGATCGCGCGTGCCCTGATCAAGCCCTTTTCCAGGGCCCACCATATTCACAATCAGTAAACCTGTAACGACCGCTAGCAAGGTCGTCCCAACATAAATAGCTATCGTCCGAAGACCCATCTTTGATAGCTTACTAATGTCTTTCAAGTCGCTAATGCCCTTGATTAAACTAGCCACAATCAGCGGTATAGCAATCAATTTTAAGGCATTGATAAAGATAGTACCAAAAGGTTTTACCCAGTCCTTCACCCAGTCTTGCCCACCCAACTGCACAGCAAGGATGCCGAAAAGCACCCCCGCAGCCATGCCGAGCAATATCTGCCAATGTAACGCTAGTTTTTTCATTTTTTGCTTAGTTTATTCAATTTCCCATTACGTGTGTTCAACCCTACAACATCCACTCGTAATTCACCACTCGTAATTCACCATTCGTAATTCACCATTCGTAATTCACCATTCGTAATTCACCATCCAACATTGGCCGAAGGCAGGGGCAAGGCTTTTTTCTGGGCGCAAGTGTCGTTTAAAAAGGCTTTCTGGGGGCTAAAGTACAAAATTTATTGGTTCAAGAATGCTAATGCCCGCAATTCCATCCAACTATGGCGTTTTTCGTGGCGCAGGTGAAAGCCTACGTGGCCACCGAGCGCTGGGGCTTCGAGGTGGATGAGCGGATTACCGGCAGCCAACTCCCAAGGCGTGCAGGCCGGCGGGATGATCGGGTCATTAAGGGCATTGACTAACAGAACAGGCACGTCAATAGGTGCCATGAAATTGGCAGCCGAGGCATATTCGTAAAATGCCTCAGCCGTCTCAAAGCCATTGAGTGGTGCTGAAAACTGGGCATCAAACTGCCGCCAAAGGGGCATCTTCCACCGTATGCTACCTTTTTCATTCGGATCGGGAAGCTCCTCCCAGCCACGAAGCAGGGGGCCTAACTGCTCGGGGTGCTGCTGCACCTTCGCGCGTATTTTAGCACTCAGCGATCGGTAAAACTTTTGTTTGTAGAGGTAGTTGCTCGGGCGCTCTAGGGCATCTACGCTGTGTACGATCTTACACGGCGCCGAAAAGGCTATACCCTTGCGCACGGAAGTAGGCCTTGCCCCTGCGAGCGAAGCGGCAGCCACCTCACTACGGTCGTTACTAGGCTGGGGACTACTTTGCCCTAGATATTTGAGCGTTAGACTGCCGCCCATACTGTAGCCGATGAGGTTGATCTCGCTGTATCGCCCGAGGCTATCGGCGTAGTTGACAACACAAGCCAGGTCTTCGCTTTGGCCGTGGCTATATAGCTTAGGTTGCTCATTGAGTTGGCCGCTGCAACTACGACACATCCAGGCCATCACATCCCAGTTGCGTTCGAAGAAAAAACGGGCAGCACCACTGATGTAGGGCCGGCTACTATCCCCTTCTAAGCCGTGGGTAAGGATAATGAGGCGCTCGTTGCCCAGCCGATAAAGCCCATCAATATCGATAAAATCGGCATCTGGCGTAGCGATTCGGCTACGCTGATAGGGCACTGTAATATGCCTAAAAGCAGGTAAAATAGTTTGCAAATGGCCGTTAAATTGCCAAAAAGGCGGCCGAATAGGGTGGTGATTTTCCATGAGTAGATGGGGCTATCCTGCTGCGATACTAAACCAGTTTTTCGCTGAACGCGCTGGCCATACACTAGCTGTTGCTTTTCCCTCTAACACGAAATAATAATGTTGCACTTTCTGATTCATCACGCTAGCAGTATAGGTGTTTGCACTACTTTTTTCTAAGGGCATCCGCTTCCAGGGCCTATAGTTCGTGCTGCGATAAAACAGCCATACTTGTTCGGCCGCTTCGCCTTCGGCTAGGCTAGCACTCACTTTCGTATGCTTTCCTAGCCAAGTAGCACTGTGATCGGCTAGTAGTGGCGTTGGTAGTTGGAATAGCGGATGGGTTGCAAAGTACTGTTTACGCCCTTGTAGAAGCTCATCGACCCCAATGATTTCCTGCGTTGCTTCCACCACCACCGTTTCGTGGTAGTTTTGGTCGAAGGCGACTAGCGGATACAGCGCTTGGGGCTCGGCGGCAACGTAGGGGCGCAGGAATTGGCGTAAATCTTCCGCTAGCGGCCGGTACTGATCGGCAGCCAGATAGTCTTCATAGATCGTTTTCACATGCGCCACATACATCTTCCGGTAGAGTGGAATTTCAAGCAGCTTGACGATAAAAGGCCGGCTAGCGGTCTTCTCTTTGAAATGTAAAAAAAGACTTAAGTCCATCATTTCTTGGTTAGAAAGCTTGCCGCCAACACCACTAAACCGAAAGCCTCCTAAGCTGAGGTTCATATCCCAAAGCAGCGGATGCCAAATGCCAAAGCTATCTCGTAGTAGATAATAGTTGTGGCATAAGCGGCCAGTATAGCTATCTAAATTCACCAGCACGTTATTGAAGGCAAGCATCCAGAGGGCTTCATCGATATTAAGGATGTCTTCTAGCTCCTCCGGCTTATCTTTCATGCACTTCAGCAGTGCCATAAAGGCTGGCCAACTTCCTTTTCCACCGCGCTTTAGCTCGTATTTATCTTGGTAACAGGCCACATCGTCGGTGCTAAGGTATTCTAGGCTAGCCTTGTCGCCTTTCGGGCAGCCTATAGCAGCAGCTTCCTCCCAGCTAGGATCGCACTTAAAGAGTATGCCTTCGGTATGGCCGTAGTGCTCCTGCTGAAACTGTTCATCAATCGATTCTGTCAGGTTGTATAGCCCCCAATATTCACCATTAACGCTTACTTTCGCAAAGTTGACGAGCGGCACAGGCATATATTGACCTGCAATCGTGTAGGACATGGCTTCCCGCAAGTAACTAGGGTCTCGGAAGACGTTGCTGAGCTTGATGGTTTGGTAGCCGCCTGCGGTGAACTGTTCTTTATCTTTGTAGGTAAGTTTTACATTCAATGGCAACTTGGAGGAGCCGCCCTTCAAAGGCGCAAAGAAAGAGCTGTTGCCCTTAAAGCGAACACCAACGTCTTCATAGGTCACGCCATTGATCTTCACGCTGCCCAAAACCCGTTTTTTCTCGTGATTTTCTTTGAAGGTAGTCAGTTTAGTCCGCCAGTGTTCATCTACTAGACTAATCTCAACCGTAGCGATTTTTTTCAGGTCATACAGCCCCTGCTGCGCAACCACTGAGAGGTAAGAGCAACAAAAAACGAACGCAAGGGTTAAGCCCTTGTACCACAGGTGGCGAGTGGAAGAAGTCATGCTGTCGGAATACTAATAAAAGAACAAAGTTATAAGATTTACGCTGATTGCTATGAAAAAAGTATATGTCCTCGTTTTATTTTTGCTGCTCTATAGTAGTTTTCTCTGTGCGCAAAGCCTAGCGATCGATTGGTCGGCCTTCCAAACGGCCGGTATTCGGCATCAGCAAAAGGCGATGTGGGTGCTCGGTGGTTGGGCACTAGGCAATATGGCCGTAGGCGGCATCCTCAGTAGCCAAACCGAAGGCTCGCAGCGTTATTTTCACCAGATGAATATGTATTGGAACGTAGTTAACCTAGGCATCGCAGGCCTAGGCTACTACGGCAGTATGCAAGAAGACCTCAGCAGTTATACGCCCTACACTAGTGTGGCGAAGCATTACTCCTTCCAAAAGGTACTGCTTTTTAACGCGGGTTTAGACGTGGGCTACCTCCTAGGTGGGCTCTATCTTCAGGAACGCAGCCGACGAGGCGGTAGTAAGCAAGCACAACTCAAAGGCTTCGGCCAAGCTATTGTGCTGCAAGGTGGTTTTCTACTCGCCTTTGACCTAGCGAATTATTGGATCGCTACCAACCGAGATAGTCACCTACAACTACTGCTGAACAGCTCCGATGGCCCAGCTATTGGCCTTAGCTGGCTTTTTTAACAGAAAAATAATATCAGTAAACGCTTACTTTACAATTGTTTATAGTAAATTTGCTACAACAACA
>DAINNZ010000217.1:0-4751 GCA_036735605.1 Lewinella sp.
GGGGCTGCGGCGAGGCTTTTTAACGAAGTGCAGTATAAAATTTCGCTACGCGGCTACTTTGTGGTGCCACTTGCAGCCGTTTGATGACCTGCCGAACAACTCTATTTTAGATTGCTAGTTTTAAATAGGCTTACTACCTTTGAGATGTTACTTTAATGAGTTGTATGAAATTCAACAGGCAGTAATAACAAGGGTGATTATGAATCAAAGACATTACGATATAGCCATTGTGGGTGGCGGAATTATTGGTCTGGCTCACGCTTACATTGCAGCCAAGGAGCTGGGGCTTCGGGTATTATTATTGGAGCGAGAGGATAGGGCTATTGGGGCCAGTATTCGCAATTTTGGTATGATATGGCCTATTGGCCAATCGAGCGAAGCCTTACCGATGGCTATGCAGAGCCGGCAATACTGGCTAGAGGCATCTTCCCTCGCTAATTTTTGGGCAGCCAGTGTGGGGAGTTTACACTTAGCCTACCGAGATGACGAACTAGCCGTTTTGACAGATTTTGTGGATGGTGCCAAGGCTCAAGGCTATCAAGTACAGTTGCAAAGCCCAGCTACTATTTGTGCCGCTAATCCGGCTATCGTCCCAAACGGTCTATTGGGAGGAATGTACAGTGCAACAGAAGTTAACGTGGATGCGAGGCAAGCCATAAGTCAACTGCATCTCTACTTGAGCGAGGTGCTGGGCGTAGATATTCGTTATCGCCACTTAGTAAAAGAGATTGCTTACCCACAAGTGCATACAAGCCAAGGTAGCTTTTCTGCCGATCGGGTGATTGTAGCAACAGGCGCCGATTTTGAGACGCTTTACCCTGCGCTTTTTGCAGCGGCGCCTATACAAAAATGTAAGCTCCAAATGCTGCGAACCGCTCCTCAGCCGCGTCCCTACCAGTTAGGAGCCAACCTAGCGGCCGGTCTCACCCTACAGCACTACGCGGCCTTCAAATCTTGCCCCAGTCTAGCCGCTTTGCAAGAGCGGATCGCTTCGGAAATGGCTGATTATAATCACTACGGCATACATGTAATGGCCTCCCAAACGGCGCTAGGCGAAATAACCATTGGCGATAGCCACGAGTACGGCCATACTTTCGATCCCTTCATTTGCCAAGAAATAAACCAATTGATTCTTGACTATCTAGCTACGTTTTTGCGCCTCCCAGCCCCCCTCATAGCGTCTTGTTGGTACGGTATATATCCTAAATTGCAAAATGCCAAGCCGGCACTAATCGTAGAAACAGAGCCAGGTGTTACCGTGGTCAATGGCGTGGGAGGAGCGGGAATGACCATGTCTTTTGGCATTGCCTCGGCACTCCTCTCTGGTCAAATAAAGCCTGATATGCTAAGATGAGTAACTAGTTTGTAATGGCAAATAACCAAGCAATTGCTTGTACTTTGTATTTTTTTGCCACAGGGCAGGGGCAAGACGAACCCTTGTAGCGCAAGACGATAGCCTAAAACACTCAAGATTCGAGGGATTCATCGGCTGAATGCGCCATAGCTTAGCAATTCAAGAGCGGCAATAAATACCTAATTAACACGAATAGCCCTACAACCACTCTACACGATAGCTCAGCACGGGAATAAAGCCGAGTTGGCGGCGCTCAACTACTTGGTTAAGGAAGTTGTCGTAGTATTCATAAGCTAGGTTATTGCGGCCTAGTACGTTTTGTATGTCGAGGGCTAGGGTAGTAGTTGTTTTAGTATGAAATTTGCGTTTATAGAGCCGGATATCTGGCCGGAAGTAGTGCTGCCCATTGAATTGGAAGCCGCTTCTATAGTCGTAGGTATCTCGGTAATAGCCCGTGCTGCTGGAGGCGGCTAGATCAATGGCTGCCATTCTTTCGGCACCTTGCGCGATGAGTGCTAAGTTAAACCCAAGGTTACGTGTTCTTTCCTTTCGGTCTTTGGCTGCCCATTCTTTGCCAGCCACTATTTTCATGGCGGCACTTTGGGCATAGCGGCCTAGTTGCCATCGGTCGCTCAAATCTCTTCGATAACGGCTACTAAAGACAGTGGCAGCTGCCTGATAATACCACTCATTTTGGCGGATGGGTTTTTGTAGCTGCACTTCCAAGCCGTAGGATTGGCTTTGGCCTGCTGCTAACCAAGTGGCTCCTACTGGAAGTTCCAAGGAACTATTGGCAGGTAAAAAGCGGTTGAAAGCACCACCAATGAAGTAGTCGTTGTCGGTGTACTGCCGATAAATACCAAGCGTAAGGCTTTTTGCTTGAGGCAAATAAAGCGACCAAGCCAAATTGAAGCGGTGGCTTACAGGGGGGGGAATAGTGCGAAGTTGGACGAAGGAGGGCTCGAGCAAGCCTAAAAATTGGCTAAGTCGTTCAGCCGAAAAGGTGAAGCGGCTATTAGCACTAAAATAACTGGCGACTAAGCTAGGTTCCCAAATGGGCTGTAGCTTGTTCTCACTTCCCGATACGGGCATGACGTATCGCATAGCTAGCGTGAACTGCCAATTTTTGCTTCGATGATCGAGGCTTAAATAAGGAACTGTTAACTGCAATTCTGTATTTGGCGTGTTACCAAATGGAGTATTGATTAAGTTGGTATGGTCATTATATTCAAAGATCCATTCCAGGCCCGTTTGTAAACGGCTACGGGATGAAAGAGTGTAGGTGGCATCGGTTCTGGCCGTCCAGCGAGTTAAATTAGACGAACTACTGAAGGAGCTAAAAGGCACACTCAAGTCGGGTAAGGAGCTAGCCAAAGGACTAGTTCGCTGCCTTCTTTCCGCTTGGCTGCTAGAGCCGGCAGCACCGAGCGAAAAACTAAAGCGCTCATATACTTGCCGGTAAGTAGTGCCGAAGATCAGCAACCGGCCCTTGAAGTCGATATCGAACAATTCCTTTTCTTCTGCTACGGCTGTTAGGCTATCAACGCCACTAAAAATATTTTCACTGCTACCAGCTAGTGCAAAAAAGGACAAATGGCCGTTATTTTTCAGGGGTTGGTGAAGGTGAATGCTTACATCTTGAAAGCGAATAGCTTCCCCGCCGAAGTCAACACCGAAGTCGCCTAAGAGACCTGTAAAGCTGTAGCGTGCGTTAAGCAAATAGCTGGCTGCTAGTTCTCCTTTGCTCAGGGGGCCTTCGGTGGCTAAATCGAAGCCGATAAAGCCTGCTTGTAATTGGTGCTGCCGCTTTTGAGCATTACCGGGACGAAGTTGCATATCGAAAGTGCCGCCTAGTGCTTGGCCATACTGTACAGGCAAAGCAGCGGCATAAAAGCGGGAATTGTCGAGCAATTGGGCACTGATGGCATTTACGCCACCGCCACTCAGCGTAGGCGCGTCGGCAATGGTGCCAGCATTGGCTGTGTGGTTGGGGTTTACAATGGCTAGGCCTTGTAGGCGCCATAGGTTTCGGTTGGGGCTATTCCCCCTTACGCTGAGGTGGTTGGCTTGGTCGTTGGTTTGAATAGCTGCCGGTGAAAGGGCGATCAAACGTGCCGGATCATAGAAAGTGGCGGGTAAGCGGCGCACGGCCTCCAAGCTAACTTCCGTTGCTAAGGCTGCTACGGGTAGCGGCCGAGCGCGTACGCTTACCTGCGCTAGCTCATAAAAGCTTACTGGCTCTATTGGGAGATGGATGCTCGTGTTAGGGCCACTACCGATTAAAACATCCGCCAAACGGTAGTCGCTGTAGGTATCGGCTGTCACTCGTATTTGAAAGCGGCCAGCTTTCGAGCTACTTAGCACATAGTGTCCTGTTTCATCAGATAGGAAGCTACTAACAACAGCTTCATTTTCATCGAGGAGTTGTACACGGGCGGCTGCTACGGGCTTTTCTGTGAAAGCATTAACTACCTTACCTTGGATACTATATTGAGAAAATAGCGAGTTGGAGACCAAGAAAATACTGAGAAAGCATAGAAAATGGCGCATAATGATTAGCTTTGGCGCAAAACTAGCTTTTTTCACGGAATTAAACTACTTGAACTTGCTTCCTATCTTTGAAGTTTGCCTACAATCGCCCACAGATGCCTTGGCTGCTCAGGCTGGTGGCGCTAGGCGCGTGGAACTTTGTGCCGCCTTAGTAGAAGGCGGTTTAACACCCAGCCGAGGTTGCCTTAAGGTTTGCCGAGATTCGGTGACCATCGACATCATGGCTATGATTCGCCCACGAGGCGGCGATTTTTACTACAACCAGCAAGAATTGGATAGCATGGCCGCCGATGTGGCCGATTGTAAGGCCATTGGCATAACAGGGGTGGTGTTTGGGCTACTACAAACGGATGGCAAGCTGGATATGGAACCGCTGCGACAGTTAATTTCCTTAGCCAAGCCGCTGCAAATTACCTTTCATCGTGCTTTTGATGTTTGCCAAGACCCTTTTGAAGCACTTGAACAACTCATCGAATTGGGCGTGGATCGGGTACTTACTTCGGGGCAAGCAGCCACCGTGCCCGAAGGGCTTGCGCTTATCCAAGCTTTGGTGGAAAAAGCACAAGGGCGCATCCTCATTCTACCCGGAGGAGGGATAAAGCCAACCAACGTCCAACACATCGTAAGCCAAACGGGCGTTAGTGAATTTCACGCTACGGCCTTTAAACAGCTGGAAAGCCCCATGCAGTTCAGAAACGAAAAAGTGTATATGGGCACGCCTGGTTTGCCAGAGTACGAGCGGCTGGTGACCGATGCTGCGGTCGTCCGATCGTTTTTAGCCGCTTTTTAAGGATTAAGTACTCGGACAAAATTAATTACACCTTTTCACTCGGCATCTTTTGCTCCC
>DAINNZ010000218.1:0-1090 GCA_036735605.1 Lewinella sp.
TGTTGCTATCAATATAAGCTTGGGGGTTCACGAGGCTATAGCGCACCCCTGCTTGAGCGGCGAGGTTCACCACGGCATCAAACTGCTCGGCTTCGAAGAGCTTTTCCATAGCGGCTCTATCCACCAAGTCCATCTTGACGAAACGGTAGTTGGGTAGGGTCTGGCTTTGTACCAACTGCCCATATTCGATCTGGCTTTCGGGGATGCCTGCGCGTTCTAGCCGGCCATATTTTACCCGCACATCATAGTAGTCATTGATCACATCTAGGCCCACTACTTCGTGGCCATCCGCCACGAGGCGCTGCGCCAAGTGGGAACCTATAAAACCGGCCGTGCCGGTCATGAGGATTTTTTGCATAATATAAAACTTGGAAAGAGGTAAAGGTGGGGTAAAAGTGTAAAGGGGTTTTCCAAGACGCTGAAGGCGTCAAAATGGGTATGACCTCTGAATTCATTCAGGGGTAAACAAGCGCCCCCTGATCCGCTTCTCAAAAGAAATTAGTAAAGATACTTTTCCTCAAAAGGAATTTGGTGCTCCTCTAATAAAGCCTTAAGCTCCTCTATAAAAGTTACCTTCCGATGATGCTCTTCCTGTCCTTTTACATACTCTATTAATCTGTCCTTCGCACTGTAATTATAGGTGAAAGCAGCGTACCCGACCTGCCAACCATCGAATGAAGAGAATAAGCCTTCCTTTTTTATAAAATCAGAGCTACTCCCCTTAATCGTCTTAACCAAATCGGACAATGCTACCGTTGGATGAACGGACAGTACAATATGAATGTGATCCTCAACACCATTAATACGATATAGATGGCATTTCTTATTTTTCAAAATGCCCCAGATGTACTGAAATAATTGTTCTCTGTTTTCTTTTTCTAAGCTGGGTTTTCTCTGCTTTGTGCTAAAAACGGTCTGGTAAAGTATCTGTGTATAAGTGCTCATAGCCGAATAATATAACGAAAGACGCTGAAGACGTCAAAACGTGAAATGTGCTTTTGGATTTATTTAGAGGTTGATTGCCATTTCAGAATGCAAGACGCTGAAGGCGTCAAAACGTGAATAGCCCTTGAATTCATTCAGGGGTAAA
>DAINNZ010000218.1:1190-4731 GCA_036735605.1 Lewinella sp.
CATTACCCCCGATTAAAATCGGGGGCTATTCACGTATGACCCCATTCGGGGTCAGTGGGATGTTTTTTCGCTCCTTGGTCAAGACGCTGAAGGCGTCAAAACGTGAATAGCCCTTGAATTCATTCAGGGGTAAACAAGCACCCCCCTGATCCGCAACGCTGAAGGCGTTGAATGTAAAAAAAGGCTCTTCCTGAGACCGTAAATCCAAGCGTTCCGTAATAAATTAAACGTTTTCACGTGCTGCTCCTTCAGAGCAGTCACCCTTTGCCTGCCCATTACCCCCGATTAAAATCGGGGGCTATTCACGTATGACCCCATTCGGGGTCAGATATCTTTGAACTCCTCCATCCCCGCCAAACGCGTTTTCATTTCTGCCGACCAGCCAGCCTTGACCTCTTTAGCTAGCGCATCAATGTCATCTTGTGTAGCTTTGCTTCTACTCATTACTTCTACCAACTGGAGGTGTTCTAAAGCTTTTTGCACAGCCACCGGATTCATAGTGAGCGGCAGCTTAATGACAAAAGCGGTATCTGTTCTTTCTAGTGTTACTGCCATAATTCATAATTTATGATTGTAACATTTTATTCCGAATCAAAGTTGCTTATCCTCAAGCGCTTGTTCTGCACTCTTACCCCTCCTCGCCCACACTACCATCCAACAGCACATACACTTTGCCACTTTCTGGGCATTGTGCTTTGCCCGCTGCGTTGAAGTGGAGGCGGTGGCCGTGGGCACTCATCCAGCCGATTTGCCGAGCGGGGTTGCCCACCACCAGGGCGTAGGGAGGAACGTTTTTTGTCACTACGGCTCCGGCGCCGATGAAGGCGAAGGCGCCAATATCATGGCCGCAGACGATGGTAGCGTTGGCGCCGATGCTAGCGCCTTTTCCCACGCGGGTGGTGGCATACTGCCCCCTGCGGTTGATGGCGCTTCTAGGGTTGAGCACATTGGTAAAAACGCAGCTAGGCCCAAGGAAGACCTCGTCTTCGCAAACGACCCCTTCGTAAAGCGAAACGTTGTTTTGCACCTTCACCCCATTGCCTAATACGACCCCACTAGCCACGAAGACATTTTGCCCTAGGTTACAGCTTTCACCCAACTGGCAGCCGGGCATCAGGTGGCAAAAATGCCAGATCTTCGTACCCGCGCCAATAATCGCGCCTTCGTCGATACAAGCCGTGGGGTGTGCGAAGTAGTCTAAAGCCGCCAAACAGTTTCTGCTTCGGTGAATTGATCGAGATCGTAGATGGACTTCAAATCGAACAAGAGCAACGGACTCCCCTCGGCCATCAGGCTGCGGAAATAGTCGGCCGTGAGCGATTTATAAGCTTTGTGCGCCACCGCCATGATGATGGCATCATAGCCGCCAGAGGCCTCATCTACCATCGTAAGCCGGTATTCGTGGGCTAGTTGGTTGGGCGAAGCGTGCGGGTCTATGATATGTACATGTACCGAGTATTTCATCAGTTCTTTTACCACATCGGCTACCTTGGAGTTGCGGATATCCGATACATCTTCTTTGAAGGTAATCCCCATCAGCAATACCTTCGCGTTGGCGGGGTTTTTACCGCTTTTTATCAGCGTTTGCACCATTTTTTGGGCGATGAAGGCAGGCATGGCATCGTTCACCTTGCGGCCGCTGGCAATCACCTGCGGGTGATAGCCCATTTGCATACTCTTATGTAGTAAGTAGTAAGGATCTACGCCAATACAGTGGCCACCTACCAAGCCTGGTGAAAAACGCAGGAAGTTCCATTTCGTGCCTGCGGCGTCCAGCACCTCTTTAGTGTCTATACCCATCCGATCGAAGATGATGGACAGCTCGTTCATAAAGCTGATGTTAATATCCCGCTGGGTGTTCTCTATCACCTTGGCAGCCTCGGCTACTTTAATGCTACTAGCTTTATAAACACCAGCGGTAATCACAGCCTCATAGACGCTTGCTACTAGCTCTAAGGTGTCGGTATCGCTGCCACTCACCACCTTCAAAATTTTATCTACCGTATGCTCCTTATCGCCCGGATTGATGCGCTCGGGGCTATAGCCTACGAAGAAATCCTTACCGAATTGCAGCCCGCTTTCGCGCTCCAAAATAGGCACACAATCCTCCTCCGTACAGCCCGGATAAACGGTGGATTCATACACCACCACATCCCCTTTTTTTAGCACCCGCCCTACCGTAGTAGAGGCGCCAATCAGTGCTTTCAGATCCGGCACACTGGCCTCGCTCACCGGCGTTGGTACAGCAATAATATGGAAGCTAGCGTCTGCCACCCGACTCGGGTCGGCGGTAAAAAGGATGTCTTTGTCCACAAAAGCCTCCGCTTCCAGTTCTTCACTGGGGTCTTGGCCGGCCTGCATCATCGCTACGCGTGCCTCGGAAATATCAAAGCCGATGACGCGGAATTTATCGGCCAGCACCAGCGCCAGCGGCAAGCCTACATAGCCTAGGCCAATCAGGGAAATAGCCTCCTTTTTGTCGCGTAGCGCAGCCAGTTGTTCGGCTGGGCTCAGTCGTTGGAAGGTTTCAGACATACTACATTTTTTTGCACTTCCCTTTTGGGTAAGTAGCCTTCTTTTACTCGATTTTTATTTTTCGTTGTCACAAAGTGCAGGGGCAAGGCTTGTCTTGTAGCGCCAGCCTATTGGATATTCGAGATCGCGAGGCTTAGCTGCTAGCTAGCAGTTCTCACGATCCGTCTTTTCTTTTCTGCCTTTGGTTTGGATTTTCCTTGCTTCGTTGTCCCTTCTTTTCATTGGCCGAAGGCAGGGGAAAGGGCTTGTTTTGTAGCGAAAGAGAGTGCCCAACAAGTCTCCCAAGCCGCTTATTCAGCGAAGGAGCTTGGGCTCTTGCGCTACCAAGAAGGTCTTGCCCCTGCCTTCGGCCAACTACTAAATCGACTGGTTCGCTAGTAAGCACTGCTGCTGAAAGCTGCTTTGATATAGCCGGTGAGAATTGCTGGCTGCTAGCTTATCGGATAGTCAGCTGGTCTTTTAATAAATTTTCAGCAGGAATAGGTTTTCGTTTTTGACCGCTCCCCCAGGAACAAACCCCAGCTGAATGAGTGGGGCATTCCCACCAGAAACGGCTAGGAAATAACCTGCATTGTAATGTCCCCGATGAGCGTGCACATAAGTGTTCTGCTTGTTATCTTTTATTTTGTCGAGCTGTATTTCTCCATTTTCATCCAGCACCAGCAGCCAAAGGGCCGTGTTTCCCTTAGCTGCATTTTGGAATAGCATAGCTTTATTACCCTCCTCTTTTATCTCTTGCTTCGCGTTGAGCAAGAAGTGCAGCTGATCGTTGTCGAAAAAGACGCCTCCTCCCAGCGGGACTTCCGAGGCTTCTCTGCGAATACCCCTAGCCCAAAGCAATTCGCCGGCTTCATCGATTTTGAACACCAATAAATCACCAAAATGTAGAATTTTTTTCAAGCCTGTCCGATCTTTACCGTCAAAATCTCTTTCAGTAACCAATTTCTTGGGGAAAGTATTTTCTTCAGCCACCAAAACGGACGTTCCATCCCGATACACAAAGCGG
>DAINNZ010000219.1:0-4717 GCA_036735605.1 Lewinella sp.
CATACGCATAGGCAATACCTCCGCTCATACCGGCAGCGAAGTTTTTACCCGTGCCACCTAAAACCACTACTAAGCCGCCTGTCATGTATTCACAACCGTGGTCGCCCACACCTTCTACCACCGCCTTTACACCGGAGTTTCGAACGGCGAAGCGCTCGCCAGCCATTCCTTTGATGTAAGCTTCGCCAGCCGTAGCACCATAGAAAGCTACATTGCCAATAATTATATTTTCGTGTGGATTGAAGGAACTCATACGATCCGGTACAATGATTAAGCGGCCACCACTGAGGCCCTTACCGAAGTAATCATTCGCCTCACCTTCCAGCAGAAACTCAATCCCCTTGGCACCAAAGGCTCCAAAGCTTTGTCCGGCAGACCCTCTGAAGCGAAACTTGATAGCGGCATCCGGCAGCCCTTCGCCATAATAGCGTTTACTGATCTCGTTGCTAAGCATCGTACCTACGGCGCGGTCGGTGTTTTTTATGGGGAAGTTGCTACTCACGGGCTCCATGCGGTCGAGCGCAGGCAGCGCAGTTTGTATGAGCCGGCGATCCAATACTTGCTCAATTTCATGATCCTGTTCGACGCGTTTGTAAAGCCCGATACTGGGATCTGCTGGCTCGCGGTAGAGGATGGGGGTCAGGTCAAGAGATTTATACTTCCAATGATCGATAGCTTGGTTAAATTTGAGCATATCCGTTTGCCCAACCATTTCGTTCACGGTTCGGAAGCCGAGTTCGGCCATAATTTGGCGCATATCTTCTGCTAGGAAGCGGAAAAAGTTGATTACGTGCTCCGGGTCGCCTGTGAATCGTTTACGCAGCTCCGTATCTTGGGTAGCAATGCCAACGGGGCAGGTGTTCACATGGCATTTGCGCATCATAATACAGCCTTCTACCACGAGTGCAGCCGTGGCAACCCCATACTCTTCAGCCCCCAAGAGCGTAGCGATGACTAAGTCGCGGCCAGTTCGTATTTGTCCATCGGTTTGTAGCACTACCCGATCGCGCAGTTTATTTTTAACCAGCGTTTGGTGGCTCTCGGCCAGGCCTAATTCCCAAGGCAAACCCGCGTGCCGGATACTAGTGAGTGGGCTAGCTCCTGTGCCGCCGTCGTGCCCTGCAATAAGGATAGCATCGGCTTTGGCTTTGGCTACCCCACTAGCGATGATACCAACACCTGCTTTAGAGACCAATTTGACGTTGATTCTAGCTTTTCGGTTGGCATTTTTCAAATCGAAGATCAGTTGGGCAAGATCTTCGATGGAATAAATATCGTGGTGTGGTGGTGGCGAGATCAAGCCTACCCCGGGGGTCGATAGCCTTACTTTTCCGATCCATTCATCTACTTTATGACCTGGCAACTGGCCGCCTTCCCCTGGTTTAGCACCTTGCGCCATTTTGATTTGTAGCTCGTCGGCATTTGCGAGGTAGTAGCTCGTAACGCCAAAGCGGCCAGAGGCTACTTGTTTGATAGCAGAACGAAGATTCTCTCCTTTTTCATTAATCTGGTAGCGTACTTCGTCTTCGCCGCCTTCGCCGCTATTCGACTTTGCCCCGATCTTGTTCATCGCAATAGCCAAAGTGGTGTGCGCCTCCCAGCTAATAGAACCAAAGGACATAGCGCCTGTTGCGAAGCGGCGCATGATATTTTCGGCAGGCTCTACTTCTTCGAGCGCAATAGCCTCTCCTTTACGGAAAGTTAGCAAACCACGTAGGGTGAGTGCCTGCTGGGTTTGATCATTGATTAGATCACGATAGGTATTATAAGCTAGTTGATCGTTTTTCCTAGCGGCTATTTGTAAGTGATGAATACTTTTGGGGTTGAACAGATGCGCTTCACCTCGGCGCTTCCATTGAAAAATACCCCCTTCCTCCAGCTTAGGATTAGGTACACTCCGCTCTGGATAAGCTAAACGATGCCGCACAAGCACCTCGCTCGCCAGACCGTCGTATCCGATACCTTCCACTCTTGAGATCGATCCTCTAAAACATTCCTTTACCACTTTACTGCTGATCCCCAAAATTTCGAATATTTGCGCCCCTTGATAAGATTGCAGGGTTGAAATACCGATTTTAGACATGATCTTCAGCAAACCTTTCCCAATGGCTTTACTGTATATATCTAGCACCTTGGCAAGCGAATAATCTTTCTCCTCAAACTGACCGCGACGATGCAGATCCGCTAAACTAGCGAAAGCCATGTAGGGATTGATTGCACTAGCTCCATAGCCAATCAGCGTAGCGAAGTGGTGCGTCTCGCGCACATCACCTGCCTCCACCACAATGGAGGTTTTAGCGCGCAGACCTAATTCCACCAGATGGTGGTGCACCGCTCCCACGGCCAAAAGGCTAGGTACTGGTGCATGAAAGGCATCGGCTTTACGATCAGAGATAATCAAGATGTTATAGCCACTGCGCGTAAGGCTTTCTGCTTGTGCTTTGATGTTTTCAATCGCAGCCGCTAAGCGCCCCGATTGTCCGTCGGCTCTAAAAAGGCTATTAATGACACCAGCGCGGTACTTTTCATGGTTGATATCGCGTACCTTATCCAAATCTTCATTCGATAGCACAGGGCTTTCGAGGTGGATGAAACTAGCGCGCTCTGGGCCTAACTGCGTAATGTTCCCCGCTCCACCTAACATGGCATAAAGCGACATAACACTGCGCTCCCGAATCGGGTCAATCGGAGGATTGGTTACTTGCGCAAAAAGCTGCTTGAAATAATTAGCAATATGCTGCGATTGTAGCGAAAGTACCGCCAAAGGTGTATCGGTGCCCATCGACCCGATGGGGTCTTGTCCTCCTTGAATAGTTTCTTCCAACCACACTTTTAGGTCTTCCCGCGTGTAGCCGAACAATTGCCAGTTCTGAAACAAGGTATCGGGGTCTAAAGCCACGGGCGTTTCAATCGGGCGAGGTAGTGTGTCTAGCGTTAAGCGGTGCTCGTTTAACCAATCGCGATAAGGTAAGCGTTTACAGATGATGGATTTGAGCTCCTCGTCGCCAATAATTCGATGCTCATCTAAGTCGGCTATGAGCATTCTACCTGGTTGAAGACGCCCCTTTAAGAGCACTTTAGATTGGTCGATTGGAAGCGCCCCCGCTTCAGAAGCTACCACCAACACATTATCGTCGGTGAGGCAGTAACGGCTAGGCCGTAGGCCATTCCGGTCTAGGGTAGCCCCCACCAAAATACCATTGGTGAAGCAAATGCTCGCAGGCCCATCCCATGGCTCCATGATGGTTTTGTGGTATTCGTAGAAGGCTTTTTTATAGTCGGGCATCTCCTCGTCATGCTGCCAGGCCTCGGGAATCATCATCATCAAAGCGTGGGGAAGACTAAAACCATTGAGCGTAAGGAACTCCAATACATTATCAAAACCTGCTGAATCTGATAGCTGCTGTCCGCAAACAGGATAGATTTTCTCTAGCTCGTCGGCTGTGAATTTATTCGACGATTTAATGAGGCTTTCCTTACTCTTCCACCAGTTAAGATTGCCTTGTATGGTGTTGATCTCGCCATTGTGGGCAATCATCCGGAAAGGTTGAGCCAGCTTCCATTTCGGCACCGTATTGGTTGAAAAGCGCGAATGAATTAAAGCAATAGCCGATTTAAAATCGAGGCTCTGCAAATCGTGGAAGTAGGTTGGCAACTGCCAGGTAGTCAACTGCCCTTTATAAACAATGGTTTTATAACTAAAGGAGGTGAGATAAAACTGATCGCGGCTTTCTGGATAGGTCTGGTGAATATTATGTGTGGCGTATTTACGCAATACAAAGAGCCGTCGTTCCAGTGCCTCTCTCTCCATTGCAGTGCGTGGTTTCACGAATACCTGCTCCATACTCGGCTCGGCACCTTGGCTAGTTTCACCCACTTCCTCATTATCTACCGGCACTTTGCGGTAGGCGATTAGATCAAAGCCTAGCTCGTCGGCATAATCCGCAAAGAGGAACTTGCACTGGTCTCGTAGCACCTTATCAGCGGGAAAAAAGATCATCCCTACACCATATTTACCAAATTCAGGTAATTCTTGGCCTTTTTCCGATAGCTTACGTTGAAAAAACTCGTGCGGCAATTGCACCAAAATCCCCGCGCCATCACCACTGTTCGGCTCACAACCACAAGCACCTCGGTGCTCCATATTCATTAGCATCTGAAGCGCATCCGTAACCAACTGATGCGTAGCTATGCCATCTAAATTGGCAATGAATCCAGTACCACAAGCATCTGACTCTAAAGAAGGGGTATATAAACTGCCTTCATAGGTACAAGCCGCCTTAGATGCGGCTTGACTATCTGTTGAGGCGCTAGATAGTAATTGCGCTTGCTCATTTTTCTGAGGGGCCATGTCCATTATTTATCATTGGTTTGGATAGGCTCTATTTGGTCAGTAAAACTATATCTAAAGTAGCCAAGAATCAGTTGCCAGCTTTAGCGTTGGCTAAAGTAAGCTGTAAATGACTGAAATGTTACTACATCCGTCGATCAAGGAAGGCTATTTAGTGTTTTTTTTACGATAGCTAAGTAATCGTCGATTCTCCCGTACTTATCCTGATGCTGGCACCGTGGAGGAATACACCACTAAACATTTTCGTGTGCTAGGCCAAAAAAAAATAAGAAGTAAAGTTTTTTTTAAAAAAAAGACACAAAAAGTTTTTTATTTACGAAAAAAACACCTTATCTTTGTATTAACGCAAGGAGCTCCTATTGAGCT
>DAINNZ010000220.1:0-4651 GCA_036735605.1 Lewinella sp.
CGTACTTGTACTGAGCGAAGCCGAAGCATCTCTCGCGGAGCTTGGCGGCGAGGAAATTCGTCCTAGCGGTGTTGCCCTAGCCCCCTTCTTCCATCGACTAAGCGCGCTGCCTCCCCCACGCTTGCGCTACAAAACAGCCTTTGCCCCTGCCTTTGGCCAAAATTGAATTGAAAATTGAAAGTTGAAAACCTGAGATAGACCTAAGTGAGCCAAATAACCAGCCCTTCTCCGCTTTCTAGTGCTTGCAGGTAGAGTTGTTCGTCGGAAAGGCGTTGTAGTGGGCGTTGGGCTTTGCTTCGGTGGGTAGAGAAAAGGAGGAATGCCTGCCGTTGTTTTTTGGCGCTTCCGAGGAGGGGGATGCGCAGGCTAGGGATGGAATTGGGCCCAAAATTGGCGATAAAAAGCCAGCTTTCCGCTGCTTTGCTCTGTTGCCAGCCGAGGTAGGGGAGGCCGCCACTGGCATCGGGTGGTAGATTCCAAAGGGTACGGGTGCCTTGCAGTTGTGGTCGCAGTGCTTCCGCAAAAGCGTGTAAGCGATCTAGGCGGAAGAAATGTGCTAAATTATCGCCCCAGCGGTAAGGTCCTCGGGTAGCTTTTTCGCCTTCGTCGAGGTGAAAGACGTAGAGTTTGGTGTAAAATTCGTTGGGAAAAGGGTAGGGGTGTATATCTCTTTGCTCAAAGCCTAAGGCGTAGTAGGCTGGCAGGCTAGGTAAAAAAACAGCCGTGAACATGCGAGCTAAATTGCCCCAACGATAGAAAGCATCGAAGCGCGGATCATCTTTATCGCCGGTGATAACCGTGAAGGCGGGGCATACCTTTCTCGTGGCGGCTATATCCAAATACCGTCGAAAATGGCTAAGAAATTCGGCCTCGCCAGGTAGCATACTTTGTAGGTTGCCTAAGCTGGCTTCGGCTTGGCTGGCTTCTAAATGATCCAGTTCATCGCCATAGGCCATATAGTTGGGGGCGGTGAGGAAGCTCTCGGCAAAATAAGCGAAATAGGGCACGTTTTGCTGAATGTGCTGCTTGACGTAGCCGAGCAGATCGTAGTAAGCGTCTGGCTCGGCGGGGGTGCCTCCTGGGCGCATTTGCACATGCGACATATCGCCGCGCATAAAGTCAAAGCCGTAGGTTTGCTGCACTTGTGCGTATTGCCGCGCTACATACTCCCATACTTGCGGCCTTGGTTGCGTAAAATCAATAGCCCAATGGGCATTATCTTCCAATCGCTCGTAGAGTTTATAGCGAGTGAGTGGACCAAAGACCCTCGACATGGCCTGGGGGGCTGTAATGCGATAGTCGCGCCATTGCCGGCCTGCTTTATCAATAGTGAGGGCTTGCGGATCGGGATCTACCTCCAAGCCGCGATAAGGCGGCCCCATGGTGGCCGGCACTGGTTCTAAGCCGAGGTGATAGAGGTGGTCAACTAAGCGGATGCGGCGCTCGCGGCGGGTATCGAGGTCGGCAGCTTGGCCAAAGAGCAGGGCTAGTCGATGTGCCTCGGGCAAATCATAGAAAAAATAGGCAGTTGAAGAAGCCGAAGCCTGATTTTTATCGGGCAGAACAGTTCCATGGAGGCGCAACCAAGCTAGAATGGCGGTTTCTACGTCTTCGTGCAAATTTGCGTTGTGGCGGCTAATATGCGTATCGGATCGGTGCAGCCACTCAAAATAGCTTGGGTTAGCCAGCACCATTTCGCTATACCGATCGGTGTGTGGAATCACGTCCATGCCCACTTTTTTGCCCATGGCGTGGAGTAAATTGACCACTACTTTCAACTGTGCTTCCACGGTATTGAGCTGCGGGAATTGGATCAGTAGTTCGTGGCTAAAAAAGGAGGGATTGATCTGCCAACTCGCCATACCATATAGGCTATCCACCACCCCTGCCTCCCAGATCGGGAGCAAGTGAATAAGATCCACATGCGCTGGTAGGCAAAGGGCGTATTTCACTACATTATAAAAATTGCCAATGGTGCGCACATTGATGCCTACGGTTTTTGACTGTCGCAGCCAATCGCCGTTTTTTTGACCTTCCAAGGGGGAGGGGATCTTTTGCTGGGGGTCTAATGCTTGTTTAAAAACGGCCTCTCCTAGGCGGCGGTAAAGGATATCGGCTACCACAACGCCTGGCATTTGCACGGCATAAGCAGGTAGCAAAGCGCGCAGGTAGCTCGTTCGGCCATGGGTGTAATCCTCCGTCAATTGGGGGCCATAGAAACGCCACCAGTCGGGGTATTGTGCTTGGTTTTCTGGTAAAGGGAGTACTGGCATCTAGCTCCTATTGATTGAGGGCTTTTTGTAAAAAATCTTGGCTTTCCTTCGGGGCGGCTTGCCCTTGGCTTCGCTTCATTACCTCGCCCATGAAAAAGCCAATCAGTCCTTTCTTTCCTTTTCGGTAGGCATTCACCTGGTCGGGGTTTTCATCCAATACGGCTTGAACAATGCTTTGCAGGAAGTCGGTTGCTGTATTTTGTAGTAGATTCAAATTTTTGGCGATTAACGCAGGGGCAAGGCTTGGTTCGAGGAGCAAGGCGGGAAAGAGCTTACTGTAAGCCGTAGCGGCCGCCACCTGCTCGTCGGCAATAAGGTGGAGGAAGGCGGCTATCTGCTCTGGGGCGATGGGGAAATCGGCCAAGCTGGCATTATTTTCTTTGGCCCAAGGCAGTATTTTATTCACGAAGAGCTTTGCTAGGGCTGGGGTCTCTTGGGTAGCTTGCGCATAGCGTTTAAATACGGCAGTGCTACCGGCTTCTTGCGTTATCAAGGCAGCATCTTCTTCTCGGATGGGGTAGTTGGCCAGCAGTTGGTCGAGAGCTTCCCAAGGTAGTTCGGGGATGCTTTGGCGGATGTCATCGATATAGGCATCGCTGAGCCGTAGAGGCGGCAGGTCTGGTTCGGGAAAGTAGCGGTAATCGTGGGCATCTTCTTTACTACGCAAGGCGGATGTTGTACCGCTTTTAGGATCGAATTGCCGTGTTTGTTGGAGCACGGTCTTGCCTTTTTCCAAGCATTCAATTTGCCGAGCCACTTCATAAGCGATGGCGTTACGGGCGTAGCGCATGCTGTTGAGGTTCTTAATTTCACAGCGGTTACCGTAGGTAGGACTACCGAGCGGACGGATCGAAATATTTACATCGCAGCGCATGCTACCTTCCTGCATATTACCATCGGAGATGCCTAGGTAGCGAACGAGTTGTTGCATACCGCTCATGAAGGCATCCACCTCCTCTGCGCTGCGTAGGTCGGGTTCGGTTACAATTTCTACCAAGGGCGTTCCGGCGCGGTTGAGATCAACGTAGCTGTAGGGGGCATCCTCTAGGTGAATGCTTTTGCCCGCATCCTCTTCCATGTGGATATGGTGGATGCGGATCTGCTTACTACTGCCGTCTTTTAGGCGAATGGGCAGGGCTCCCCCCAAGCAAATAGGTGCGCGGTCTTGGGTGATCTGATAGCCTTTGGGTAGATCGGCGTAGCTGTAGTTCTTCCGATCGAAGCTACTGTTTTTGTTGATCCGACAGCCCAAGGCCAGTCCCAGTTTAACAGCATAAGCGAGCTGCGTTTCATTCAAGCGGGGCAGGGTGCCCGGATAGCCCAAACTAATGGCACTGATATGTTGGTTGGGTTCGCCCCCGAAAGCATTCCGATCGCCACAAAAAGCCTTGGAATGGGTGGCTAGTTGCACATGGGTTTCTAGGCCAATGACGGTTTCGTACTGTTGCGTTTTCATAGACCGTTCTTTTCAATTTCGCGGATGGCTAAAACGTGGGCATCTGCTATTTTTTGTCGTATTTCATCGCGCATCAAGGCTTGTACTTCCTCGCGGTTGTTGTAAAAACCGTTTTCTGTGAGCACGGCCGGCATTTTGGTGGCGCGTAGCACATAGAACTGTCCGGTTACTCGGCTGCGCAGATGCCTATTGTGGAAGCCCGTTTGTTCAATGAGCTGTTTTTGAAAGGTAGCGGCTAGCTTTTTACCTTTCGTACTACGGTGATAGTACCAAGTTTCGATGCCCTTGACCTGATCGTTGGTGTAGCTGTCAAAATCGGCTGCGGGGCCTGCGTTAGCGTGGATGCTCAGGAAGATTTTGGGAAGGGCACTGCTTAAATTGTTGGCGCGCTTTACTCTAGTTTCTAGGAAGTTGCCCACTTTCACCTCGGGCACGGTGATGAAATAGCGGATTCCTAAGACATCGAGCTGGGCGGTAATTCTACGCACAATGTCGCGGTTGAATTCATACTCGTAGAAGCGCTCGCCACTGGGTAGCACAGGGCTTCTCTTGCCAGCGGTGAGGCTGCCATGGCCCGGATCGAGGCACCACATATAGCGGGCATGTTGTTCGGGATGCGGCGGGGAGGGGAGAGGCGGATGCGGCAGACTTTCCGCTGTTTCCGAGATATTTTCAGGGGGCGGCGGCGGCGGATTATCCTCATATTCGGGGCTGTCTTCCTCGGCGTTATCTTCTTCTTCGTGGGTGATTACTAGGGGCGTATCCCCCGCTAGATCACTAGAGTCTTGGGGCTCATCCGGGTCGGAAAGCGGCGGCGGTGGTGGCGGCGGAGGCAGCTCTAGCGGCTTTTGGGGACTAGAGGGCCTAAGCTGCCCATCCCCAAAGATGGCTGCAATCAAATCCACCAAACGGAAGAGAAATT
>DAINNZ010000221.1:0-4523 GCA_036735605.1 Lewinella sp.
AAGAGCAAGTCAGAATTCACACCACGCAATAGACGCGTAGCGAAATTCTGGGTTGGAAGACTATATACCAAAATACGTTGGTTTGGGTATAGGTGGTGTAGAAAAAGGCACTTCAAAGAGGCGCATGGATGACTTCCAACGCTAAGCATCCTTGCGCCGGCAAAAGCTCTTGCGCCCGGTAAAAGCCCTTGCCCCCGCACGATGTGCCCCTATTAGGGTAAGTAAAACGATAGCCGAAAAAGCAGATGGCACAAAGCACTACTTGCCCCACTAGGAGGCAAGTAGTCTTTTTCGCCTAGTTCGTAAAGTGAATAGCAGAAGGGTGCCCACTAAACCGAAAGCAGCTAGTGTGAAAGTAGCTGCTGCCATACTATACTGCTCGCCAATGTTTAGCCCAATAGCAGGGGCTAGGATGAAAGCAAGTGAGAAGCTTGCAGATAGTAAACCTAAGTATTCGCCACGCCGCTCAGGGGGGGCATTCTCCGTTACGAAGGTAGCTCCGAAGGGCATATAGAGCATTTCACCCATGGTAAGTAAGACCGAAAAAGCTAGAATAGCCCCGAACCCAATACTGATAGCCAAGGGAAGTAAGCAGTAAGAAAGTCCCACAATGGCACTGCCCACAACTAGCATCGATAGGGCACTGTAGCGTGGCTCGGTGAGGTACAATAAAGGCATCTCAAACAATACGATCACGATACCGCTAAAGGTGAAAATATAGCCAACATACAAGGGCGTGTAGCCGAGCTGTTCCAAATAAACCGGCGTGACGCTAAAAAGCTGGAAAAAACACATAGAAACTAACACATTCGATAAGCAGGTAACCAGCAGCCAAGGCTGCAAGTGCGCGGCCGAAGAAGCTACCTTGCCATTGGCTTTCAATACGGGAACAGGTAGGCTGAGACTATCTCGTAGCGGCACGGCTGTTTCGTCTCGGGGGATGAGCCACAAGAAGGCTACGCCTGATAAAACACAGGTGACGCCGTCGATCCAAAAGAGTGCTTCATAGCTCATCGTGGTAAGGATGATGCCACCCGCTAGCGGGCCGATGCTGAAGCCGAGGTTTACGGCCATGCGTTGTAGGCCGAAGGCTTGCGTGAGCCGCTCCTTCGGGGTGTAGATGGCTACCGCCGCTCGGTTAGCAGGCCGAAAAGCATCCGCTGTTACCGACAGTAAAAAAATCAGAATACAAAACAGCCAGTAATTATCCGTTTGGCCTAAAGCAATAAATAATAGCCCAGAAAGTAGCAGACTGTAGAGCTGTATATGCCAGGAACCGAACCAGTCGTTGAGCAGGCCACCTGCATAATTGCCCACTACGCCTCCTGCCCCGAATGCTACCATGATCCAGGCAGCAGTGGCCGCGCCATAGCCTCGTTCTGCTGTCAGATAAACAGTGAGAAATGGGACAACCATCGCACCGCTTCGATTGATTAGCATGATGAGTGATAGGTACCAAACCTTTCGGGGAAGGCCGCTGTAAGAATTGATATATAGGCGGCTAATGGACTGTAACATAGTTCTCCAAATTATCTCTTCTGTAATGGCTAGCGCAGGGGCAAAGTTTCATCAGGGCGCAAGAATAATCGGAATCGCTAGGCTTCTTTTTGTACCTTTGTGCCACCAATATGAATCATGGCAACTACTAGGGAAGAACTGATGCTAGCTGCTATTCGGCGGCTATTGAATGGAACGGCGCTTTTAGCCCCTATCCAAGCAGGTAAATTGGGCTATCGTTTGTTAAGTCGCCCCCGCCGATCTCCTTTGGAACCTGTTCACGAAGCTTTTTTGGAAAAAGCCCAGCAGCAGACTCAATTATTGGCAGGTATTCCTATTCATACTTACCATTGGCCTGCCGACGGCCCAGGGGTGCTGTTGCTCCACGGCTGGGAAAGCCACACCGGCCGTTGGGAGGAGTTTTACAACGCGCTTAGCGCCGCCGGCTTCAGCATCTATGCTTTCGATGCTCCCGCTCATGGTAAATCAGGAGGCGATAATTTTACCGTGATCGAATATGCTGCGGTGATGAAAGACTACCTAGAGCAATTAAACGACCCACCAATCTACTGGGTCGGGCACTCCGGCGGGGGGATGGCTATTTTCTACTACCTGAGCGAAATGCAACACTGCATTCGACCCCAAAGAATGGTGGCTATGAGTGTGCCTGGCGAATTAACCGATTTCCTCTACAAGTTTCAACAAGTGCTTCAGGTGAAGGAAAGGGTGGTCAATAGCATAGAGCTTGAGTTCATCCGTAGAATGCAACTGAGCTTCAGCGATATTTCTCCACGCCGCTACGCTAAACAGGTCAAAATTCCCGGTCTAGTGATCCATGATGTAAACGACGATCTCGCACCTGTCGAAGGGGCAGAGGATATTTATCACAACTGGGAAAATAGTAGCCTCATCCTCACGGAGGGCCTAGGCCATAGCCTAAACGGCATTGAGGTGGTAGAACTAATTACAGAATACCTATTGCTCAACGAAGCAGAAATTGGGTAGTAGCTATCGTCGATATATTTTTTTTTATACCTTGCATACCGGTTAATATCCATCCTGTTGTCTTGGATTGGGTTTGGCACCGCTAAATAGGGCAAATACGGCTCAAAAAAATATACGATCATGCAAAGAAGAAAATTTCTCTACCAATCTGCTCAATACGGGCTAGGATTGGGGCTGCTTGGCTTACAGGCCTGTAGTGGCACTAACAGCAGCAGCAGCACGGATACACCAACCGATATGACTCCGGTGGCCGTGGAGCCTTGGTTTAAAATCAGTCTCGCACAGTGGTCTTTGCACAAGACTTTTTTTGCGAAAGAGCTGGATAATCTCGATTTCGCTGCTAAGGCACGCAAGGACTTCGGTATTGCTGGCGTGGAGTACGTCAGTCAGTTCTTCAAGGATAAAGGGAAAGACAGCGATTATCTCGGACAAATGAAGCAACGCGCCACCGATAATGATGTAACTTCTGTCCTTATCATGATCGACGGCGAAGGGCAACTAGGCCACCTCGACGCTAAGGAGCGAATGAAGGCCGTAGAAAATCACTACAAATGGGTAGAAGCAGCCAAATTTTTAGGTTGCCACAGCATTCGCGTTAATGCGGCTACCGAGGGCAGCTACGAGGAAGGTGGTAAAGCGGCTACGGAAGGCCTTCGAGCACTTAGCGAATTTGCGGCGCCTTTCGATATCAACGTGATTGTGGAAAACCACGGGGGCTTTAGTAGCAATGGGGAATGGCTAGCCCAAGTGATTAAGCATACAGAAATGCAGAATTGTGGCACTTTGCCTGATTTTGGTAATTTCTGCCTCAACTATATAGATGGCGACTGGTCGAAAGGCTGTGCAGAGTCCTACGATCGTTATAAAGGTATCGAGGAATTAATGCCTTACGCTAAGGCAGTAAGTGCCAAATCACACGACTTCGACGAAAAAGGCCAAGAGATTAACTCCGATTATCCCCGCATCCTAGATATCGTCAAAAATGTAGGCTACCGTGGTTGGGTAGGCGTAGAATACGAAGGCCGAGAACTAGCCGAAGACGAGGGCATCCGCAAAACCCGCGACCTACTACTGCAACTAGGTGGTATGCTATAGGTTTTAAGTGCTCTTAGCGCTTCAAAAAGCAAGGAGGCAGCGGGCTTGTACAGCTGCCTCCTTGCTGCTTCGTGGCTGCTGCACCCTTGGGTCTTAGAGCCGAACCACACTGTTGTTGCGCTAGCCTATAAACGTTTCCGACTTCGTTTGGCTTGGCTGTTGTATTCTTCCACGATTTGCGCTAAATCGCGGTAACGGTAGCCCTTTCGGCCTATTTTCATCGCTAGGTTAGGCGCTGTGGGAGATAAGTACACTCGCAAGTCTCGGCGAAAGCTATACCGCTCTACCGGTAGCAGCTCCTCGCCTTGCAATTGAAGCCAATATTCGGGGATCGGGTTGACGAGGTAGCTTTGGAAGCTATCGTCCACAAATTCCTTTGGGCCTTTCGGAGAATAGAGGAGCTGCAAGCGTTTGGCAGCCGTTTGCTGGCTTCTGAGAAAAAGCCAGCGCCCTTCATGATAATAACTTACGTAACGATGTAGCTCGCCATCATCAGCCGTGAAGCCAAAACCCTTGACTAAATTGGGGAAGATATTGTAGCGATCCCCAAAGTCATTGGTGAACTGAATGACGATGCCCGTAAGGGAATATTCAATTTTATTGATATAACCCGTTAGGCGGTAGTTATCTTTCGTGAGTAGAAAACCACGAAAACTTTCCGCTTGCATAGTCGTAACAGCGAGTAGTAAAAAAACGAAACAGAGGTATAGTTTTTTCATTGGTTCCAAATTGTAATGTTCAGACGGTCTTTACCAAATAACTATCCGAGCCATACGAAATTATAGCCTACTTTCAAATAAGTCTTATCTATACAATAGAGTTGTTCGGCGGGTCATGAACGAGCGAGCGTGTAGCAAATTTTATACTAAACGAGGCAGAACCACGACCGCCGTAGGCAGCCGCGAAGCGGACTAGCTGCGAAGCAA
>DAINNZ010000222.1:0-4510 GCA_036735605.1 Lewinella sp.
TACATATATTAGGCACTTTAGATCGACCGGATAGCGGCAGCTTGCGAATTAAGGGTACGGATGTTTTTCAGTTGACTGGGAAGCGCTTAGCGGCCTTTCGAAACCAAGAAATTGGCTTTGTTTTTCAGTTTCATCATCTACTCCCTGAGTTCAACGCTTTAGAGAATGTGAGTATTCCCGCTATGATTGGAGGAAAAGGGGAAGCCGCCATACATAAAAGAGCGATGGAGTTGCTCGACTATCTAGGATTGGCCGACCGAGCGACCCACAAGCCAAGTGAGCTTTCGGGCGGCGAACAACAGCGAGTAGCAGTGGCTAGAGCGCTAATCAATCAGCCGGCCATTGTATTTGCAGATGAGCCTAGCGGTAATTTAGATTCCGCTTCTTCCGCTTCGCTGCACGAACTGCTTTTCCAGCTCCGGACAGATTTCAACCAAAGTTTTATCATTGTGACCCACAATGAAGACTTGGCAGCGATGAGTGATCGGCGCTTAGAAATGATAGATGGTAAGCTGAACGACCAGTAGGTCTAAACTAAAGTCATCGCTCCTCCGTTGATACTTGCACAGTTATGCTAAGGGCTAAGGCTGTATGGTATGGGATAGAGTAAGCAGCAGGCTATTTTTTGTACCTTTGGTAGGGTAAAGCCCCCTAAAACGATGCGCAATGAGAGATTGGACTACTATTTTGTGGCACTGTTTGATCCTTTGGTTATTACTGCCGTTGGGGTTGGCCGCTCAGCAGCTAGCGCAGTATAGCCTATATATGTTGGATCCTGTTCAGCTGAATCCGGCCTATGCGGGCCTAGGCAACACCTTGGTAGCAACGGCTAGCTATCGCAGCCAGTGGGCTTCCTTGCCGGGCAGTCCCGTTGGGCAACGCATTAGTGCGCACTTGCCGATTTCGGTCATTTCCTCCGGTATTGGCATCAGTGGCGAGCAGGACGTGTTAGGTGCTAGGCGTTATGCGCGCTTCGGCTTAGACTATAACTTTCAGCTCGTAGGCCGCAGATCAGTACTCTCTTTTGGTCTAAATGCTCGGATGAACCAGCTACAACTAGATGGTGGCTTGCTCCGCACCGCTTCTGGGGTGTACAATGAACCCAATATTGTGCTACATAACGACGATTTGCTACCTATCACCCAAATCAATAATCAGCAACTCAGCTTCGGGCTAGGCGCCTATTACCAAGGGGAGCGAATAGAGGCTGGTGTCTCGGTCTTGCATCTAAATGCACCTAGTATTGCATTAAATGATATAGATTGGTTGCTTGAACGACAATATAATGTATTTTTGCGCGCCCAATTTGATTTGTTCGGTGCTTGGCAAGTCTTTCCTACTATGCTACTACGCAGTGATGGCATTCAGACACAGGCAGATTTTTCCGCTTTGCTTCGCCACGAAAATACTATTTTTTTGGGTGCATCGTTTAGAGGATACAATGAAAATAGTAGTGATGCCGTTATCTTGATGGCGGGTTTAAATGTAAGCCCTCAGATTACTCTCGCATACGCATACGATCTTACACTTTCGGGTTTGCGATCGGTGCAAAGTGGCTCACACGAGATACTAGTACAGTATAATCTCGGTAAGCCGATTGGCCAGGGTAGCCCACCACCTATTATTTATTTCCCCAGAACAAAGGAATAGGCATTTTATATGCACTACTCCTATATAGATGTTTCTTAGATCAAATGTTAAACTTACTTAGGAAACGTTAAAAATTTGCATAGAAGTCGGCTTAGCCGTTATCTTTACATCGCTTTGAATTAAACAGAGGTACAAACTCGGGTTTCAGAATGAAGAATATAATTAAAGTTGCGCTAACATTTTTTGCGCTCACAGTCATCCTCACTTCCTGCGGACGCAATGAAACCGGCGAAATAACCGGTGTCTTGGATCGCCCCACTTGGAAAGGTTTCAACCCTTACGGCATGGTGTATGTACGCCCTGGTACCGTTCATATAGGGAACAGCGACCAAGACATTACGGGTACTTTCATCCAACGGAATAAGCAAATCACGATCAGTGGTTTTTATATGGATGAAACGGAGGTCTCTAACAACGAGTACCGCCAATTCGTTTATTATGTAAAAGACTCCTTAGCTCACGTCTTCCAAGGTAATGTCGAGGTAAACGATGAAGGCAAAGAATACATTCTTTGGGATGATTTCGAGGTGGACTATGAAGACCCAGAGTTGATTAGTTATCTCTATTTGGATGATACTTATGCAGGTCGTCAACAGATTAACACCAATCTGTTCGACTATGAATATAAGTACACGGACTGGACGAAAGCTGCCCATGACCGTAGTGGTCGTGGTATCAGCGAGTACCAAATCCCCGTGACGGTCAATATCTACCCGGATACGATGGTGTGGATTCGCGACTTTTCCTACGCTTATAATGAGCCAATGGCTAGAAACTATTTCTGGCACCCTGCTTATGATGACTATCCGGTAGTGGGGGTCAACTGGCACATGGCGCGTGCTTTTAGCTACTGGCGCACGGACTGGTACAACCGCTACAATGATATTGCAACGGAAGAGTTCCGCTTACCAACTGAGGCAGAGTTTGAATATGCTGCTCGTGGTGGCCGCGAGAACGCACCTTATCCATGGGGTGGGCCTTATACACGTAATGCGAAGGGTTGTTTGCTAGCCAACTTCAAGCCAGGTCGTGGTAATTACTCAGAAGATGGTGGTCAATATACGGTGCCAGTAGATGCGTATTATCCGAATGACTATGGCCTCTATAATATGGCGGGCAACGTAGCCGAATGGACGGTAACGGCCTTCTATGAAAATGCCAACTCTTTCGTGCATGATATGAACTCCGATATTCGCTACGATGCAAAGGATGATGATCCGATCACGCTCAAGCGAAAGGTGGTTCGTGGTGGCTCTTGGAAAGATGTAAGCTTTTACTTACAAACGGGTACTCGTGCTTACGAGTATCAAGATACAACGAAGTCTTATGTCGGGTTCCGGAACGTAGTTTCCTTCATGGGGCGGTCGATCAACGATTTTTAGTTTCGTAATTGGGCTAAAGATGCGTAAAAACCCTCAGCTGAGACGATCGGCTGAGGGTTTTTATGTTTAAATGAAAGCTATCTATCATAGCGCGCTAGCTTCGAGGCACCTATCGAAAAAAAGGATGTACTTTTGCGACCGAAACAGTTTTCGCCACAACCTATGCAATTACAAATCCTTTTTGAAGACAATCATCTTATCGCTGTGAACAAGCCGGCTGGCTACCTCAGTCAGGGCGATAAAACAGGCGACGTTTCTATGGTGGATGCCGTTAAAGCTTATATTAAACAGCGGTACAATAAACCAGGGGAAGTGTACTTAGGCTTAGTACATCGGTTAGACCGCCCAGTAAGCGGCGTGTTGCTCTTTGCGAGAACAAGCAAAGCACTTACCCGCATGAATGAGCTATTCCGCGATCGGGGCGTCGTGAAGAAGTATTGGGCTATCACGGCGCAACAGCCTGACCCGATCGAAGGGGATCTTGTGGGCTATATCTACAAAGACGAGGAAAAGAACAAAGTGAAGGTGCTACCCAAGCAAGACAGCAACCGCCATCCTGGGGCGAAGCGCGCTGAGTTGAGCTACGCTTTAAAAGGACGGCTTGGAAATGCTATTCTGTTGGAGGTGACCCCTCACACAGGGAGGCCACACCAGATCCGAGCGCAGTTGGCTCACAAAGGGTCTCCTATTCGTGGCGATATAAAATATGGCTTCCCGACGCCGAACGAAGATGGCAACATTCACCTTCACAGCCGCGAGCTTCAGTTCGAGCACCCAGTCAAAAAGGAAAGTGTACGTATCACTGCACCTATTCCGAAAGACGATCAGGTGTGGCAGATGTTTCGGGAAATTTCCTAGGCTTAGCCACCTGTTAGCCGCAACTAGTGGGGCAATAATGACACGAGTTACCTTATTTAGGCTTCTGCGGCTGTATCGTAGTGGTGGAGTGCTAGGTTTTCGATAATTTTGATCAGCTTTTCGGCATATTTGGCATCGGTGGCATAGCCACAAGCCTTGAGACCATGCGCCCATTTTTGGTAGTCAGTGCCATATTGATGCAGTTTTTTATAGCGGTCACCTGCCAGTAGTAGGCTATGCTCGCGGTAGCTTTCCGCCACTTCGTTGAAGACGCGGAACATATCGTAGCGAGTATCATCACCATAATTTCGGCAGGTGCAGCCCAAGCATTTAGAGCGGCATTTGATACCGAAGTGGTTGTTGCTTTGCCGAGCGAGTTTGCTATCGCCGGCATTACTTTCCAGCAGCGCTTGGGCGAGTTTGATGCTGGCAGGGATGCCATACTGCCGCATTTCGGCTTGAGCCAGGGGAGCGAAATGATCTAAGTATTGCTGTACGCGCTGTTTTTTAGCCTTTATGATAGCGGCAGGGAGCTTTTTTCTTTGGGCATAGTCGGGGCTCAAGACCAAGGTTAGGTTGTTGATATGGGGCGCTGGATCGTCGGTGAGTGCCACGGAATT
>DAINNZ010000223.1:0-1320 GCA_036735605.1 Lewinella sp.
TGGCCTATGCCCAAAAAGACTATAGCAGCGCCCTACGACACCTCCAAAAAGCCGATTACCGCGACTACCTCCACATGATGAATGCCCGCCAGCTACAAATCCGCATCTACTACGAAACCGGCGAACACGAGGTGCTGCGCGATTTCATCCGCGCCACCCGTAGCTTGCTCAGTCGAAGAAAATACAGCTACCATAGCCGTGTCTTTCGCAATAACTTGAAAATGCTACAAAAACTACTCAACTTGCGCCAAGATCGCCCCAAAATGGTAGCACAGCTTAAAAAGGAAATTAGCCAGATACATCCACTTACCGAAAGAGATTGGCTACTGGCTCAACTCCCCTAACCTTCGTGTTTACGTCCCTTCGCTTCCCCCTTTTGGTAGGCCGCATCCAACGCCTCGGCTTCTGCGTCTTTTAAAGGCGATTGCTCGATCAAGTCCCTCAAATCTGGCTGCCCAGCATCCACCCAGCAAGTGTACCAAACGCTGCCAATGGCATGAATCGATGCCCGAAAACGCTCTTCTACCATGCCTTTCATCGCATTCGACCAAGCGAGCGCATACTCAGGGCAATAGGTGCGGATCGTTAAATCCAGCCGGTCTTCGTAGCAATATTGCTGATCCACGGGAAACGTTTGGCTCAGCCGCTTTTCCGTCAGTAAAACGCTATCTACTAAAGCATTACTGGCGAGTACCATCTCCCAAAAATAGGTTTTGGGATCTTCGATATATTCGGCCTTGCCCACAAAATAGTCATAAGTCTTATCCGCCAACATTTCCGGAATCCGACTCTCCCAAAAGCCATGAATGCCTACCTGATCCGTCAATTGGCCATTGTAATTAGCCGTTGTGTGAAGCGGCACATGCGCATCCCCAATGTAATGCCCAAATTCTGCGGCATATCGCAGGATTTTATCCACCGCTCTTTCCTCGAAAGCACGTGTCAGGTTGCGCTTCATCTGCAAGAGGTGATAAGGCAAAATACCGTGCTCCATAAAGTGATCCACTAGCTTCACTTCACTGCAATAACCCCGCGTTTGCCAGCCTATCGACTCCAAAACCGCACAAGGCACACTCCACTCTTCTTCATACAATTGAGGGAGCATATAACGGTACCAAAAGTTCCGGTAAGTCTCCAGTGCTAGCTTAAATTCACCCTTTACACCATCCACACGCACCAAATGAACCGTGTCTTCCGAGGTGCTTTTCAAATCTGCAAAAGAAGCCGTTTTAGCCGTCGCCCATTTAGCAGTCGCCCATTTAGCAGTCGCCCATTTAGCAGTCGCCCATTTAGCTGCCCGCTCTTTTCCCTTCGCTCCTT
>DAINNZ010000223.1:1420-4416 GCA_036735605.1 Lewinella sp.
GTCGCCCATTTAGCAGTCGCCCATTTAGCTGCCCGCTCTTTTCCCTTCGCTCCTTGCTCGCTCGTATTTTCTTCTGGTTGGCGAAACGCAGGGGCAAGGGCTTCAGTAGGCGCAAGACTCGCCTCCTCTGCCGAACCACTTACTTGGCTACGCACCGGGTAACCTATTTCGCGAAAGGCCGCCCTGTCTATTTTATCTACGCGCCAAACGGCCGTATCGCCTTTATGAATAATCTGCACCTCCGCTTGCCAAAGCAAGGCTTCTGCCCAATCGCGTGGCACCTCCATATAGGGCCAGCGGCCCCATTGATCTAAGTCGATGTAGTGCCGAACTGCCTCGTGCTTCGTCGCATAGCGCCGCTTGTCAGGATCCACCGCATGATCGGTCAAGTACTGCAAATTGGCTCGAAAGAAGGGCATCATCTCCGGATCAAGCGTAAAAACAGCCATCCGATTGATCCGCCTATGACCAAAAAATCCCCAGCTAGGTTCCTGCGGCCCAAAAGCCGATAAAAAACAAAGGAACAAGCCTAGGAAAAGTAGTTTATACCGCATATCGCTTACTTTTATTCGTTTTGCCCCCTGCCAACGCTAGCAGCTGCCAAAACTAGCACAATATACAAACTGCCTAGCAAAAACCACCTAAACTACTGCGGATAGTTTACTTTCCCATCAGCCACTTCCTGTTTTTTGCCCTGTATTAGGGCCATACTACTGCTGCTGCTGGCGAATAGCCGCCTCCAGCGTCTCCCACTTGTAAATCTGGAAGGTGCGATTATCAGACATGGCTACAAAAAAGCCCTTGGGATATAAATCACCTATTGCCGTAGCCGTAGCGTCCGAACCGTCGCTTTGATTGGTGGACATTGGTAAAATGGCCACGCGGCTGTGATCGTGTGCACCCTTGGCACTACCCTCCCGAGTGAAGACATGAAAACGATTAGCTTGCTGATCGGAAACGAGAAGGTAGCCCCTCCCTTCGGCCGTTGGGTAGATCGCAATGCCTTCGTGGTCGTCTGTAAAGTCCGTTGTAGCAAATAGTGCCAACTGGGTGTTGCTGCTGTCTGGGTCGGCGTAATATTTACGTACCCCCGCCCCTTCATCTGAATAATAGACGTAGCCCAGCTCCTGATCCACAGCAATCGCCTCAATCTCTTTGCCGCCCTTAAATGCACCAAACTTACGCACCAACTGCGCGGTGACAATACCCGCGCTGTCCTGTAACAAATATTGCCATAAATAGCTGCCGTCTGCACCACTTTTACGGCTCACGATGGCATATAACTGCCCTGTGCTAGGGCGCTTATACAGAGCTACCCCCATGGGCGATTGTATCGTGTCGCCTACAAAAACAGGGATGCCACCACCGTCGATGAAAGTCATTTCTGGCACTTGTAAGATACGAATGTCATCGCCATTCCGCTGGGTAAAAACAGCCATGTCGATCGATTTGCCTTGGTGTATATAACCATAAGCTACATCCACATTGTTAGGGCGTTTTAGACCTACTACGGTTTTCTCGGGGATCAACTTCCCTTTCAGATCGAATGTGTAAATGCCCCCATTGTAGTCCCCTTTGTCGGTGCCGAGGATAAGGCTTTGCATCGGGTCGCTGGGGTGTATCCAGATGGCAGGGTCGTCGGTATCCACGAGGGTAGTATCGGTGATATAGTCTGGCACGAGCAGCTCCGCGACGGCGACGTCCGCTGCTTCCTGATCCCCTGTGGCCGCTTCTGGGCTTCGAACCTCACAAGCAAAAAGGAGCATAAAAAGGAGTAGTTGGATGGATCGGATCATTTTCATCTTTTTTAGTAAAATAAGCGAATCCTACAAGCGCTTTTGGCACTTGTAGGATTCATAGAGGTGTGTATCGCTGCGTATTTTATTCGTTCACTTTGAACAAATCAAATTTAAGGCCGAAATTAAAGCGAGCATTGTAGTACTCTGCCTGCATAGTACGTTCTGGTATGCCCTGGTAGAAGCGCAGCGGCTGGTTGGTTAGGTTATTAGCTTCTGCAAATACCCGAAGTTTTGGAGTGAAGGCATAGGAAGCGTTGGCATCTAAGAAAGTTTGTTGGTCGTAGAAGCGATCTTCAAAGTTTTCTCCACCCAACTCGTCGATATACCCACTAGCATAGTTCAGGGAAAGGCGCAGTACCAATTGCTTGGTCTCGTAAGATAAGGAGGCATTGAACATGTGCTCTGCGGTGCCGGGCAGGCTGAGGTCGTCTCCTTCTCGTCCCTCAATTCCCTCCGTAGTGGAGCGGGTGAAGGTATAGTTGGTGTAGATACCAAGTCCCTTCCAAATTTGGCGCTGGAAGGCGGCCTCGAAGCCCAGTACGGTGGCCACGCCACCATTACGTGGGGTCGTAAACTCTAAATCGGAACCAAACAGCGGATCCGAGAAATTTTGCAGCGTCTGGGTGTAAATAAAGTTATCCAGGTTTTTGTAAAAAGCACCCAAGGATACCAAACCAATGGTGCTGAAATAACGCTCGCCCATCAGGTCGAAGTTCATGGCCGTGGTAGCAAGCAAGTCAGGATTACCCCGCGCTAACTCCTGATCTTGTGGGCTGAACTCGGCATAGGGCACCAAATCGAAGTAATTCGGGCGGGCAATGGTGTTTGTCCAAGCAGCACGGAGAATGGTATTCTCATCAAAATTATACTTCAAGTGCAAGCCCGGTAGGAAGTTGCCGTAGGTATTGCTGCGAGTATCCGGGCGGGTGGTCTCCTCGTCGAGGTCAAAAACATTACCCGTGTAGGTAAGGTCGGTAAACTCATAGCGCACCCCAGCGGTAGCCGAGAACTTATCCGAAAAACTGTGCTCAGCCATTACATAACCGGCGTATATATTTTCTTGCGCACTATAGTTACCAGGCACATACTCACCCGGCACGTCCGATTCTTCAAACAGCGCAGGATTGTTTAAATCCAAGCCCCCCAAAAATTCCGGTGTGGCAAAACTCCCGATTTGGTACTGCTCGCCCGCTAGAT
>DAINNZ010000224.1:0-4408 GCA_036735605.1 Lewinella sp.
GCCACCAACTTGCCACTCAGGTCGGTGATTTTCACGTTGGCATTACGGGAAAGCCCCTCGATGGCGATCGGCCCGTTATAAGCTGGTTCCACTGGGTTCGGAAAAACCACCAGTTCGTCTCGGTGGAAGCGTCCTGCTAGTGTAGCATCACTACGGTAGCTAGAAATACCGTCTTCGGTGCCAAAAAAAACGGTTCCATCTTTCGGGTTAATTGCAATATCGCGGACGGTATTATTCAGCAGCGGGCTGTTGCTAAGGTCGAAAAAACCCAGTTGTTCGCGTCCATCTTCACTTAATAGGTAGGCACCGCCAGCGGCACCAACCCATTTTCGGTTCGCTCCATCCACGGTAATCGCAAAGCAATCTTCGGTTTCCAGTAACAAGCCGCCGTTGCCTTCCTCGTCGAAAACAGCAATTTCTTGTCCAGTACAAATATCTTCATTCATTACTTGACTACCACATTTAAGAGACATGACCCCTCTGGCCGTACCGATCCAAACCTCCCCGTCGAGATCAACGGCAATGCTTCTTACTTCGTTGGTTGGCAAGGCCGAATTGGAGGCAAGCAAACTACGGCAAACATCATCCGTGGGGTCGAACAAATCTTGGCCTGGATCAATAACCGTGATGCCACCACCGCCGTTAATACCATGAAGTACCCAAATAAACCCATCTTGATCGACGGCCACGGCAAAAGCTTCATTTCGGTTGCAATTGCCGCCTAGGGCTACCCAGTTGCCATCGGGGCTGCGGACGGAGACGATCTGCTCGTCGGCGGCAAGGGTATTCGGCAAATAAACGTTGCCATCTTGATCCACCGCAGGCTGGCCTACTCGTACGCGTCCGGCCACTTCCCCGCGAGCATTTTGTAGGGTGGAGTTGGTTTCATCATAAAGTGTGATCTCTTCGCTGCTTCTGTTGAGGGAGAAAGCCCCTTCGAGGAAAGTACCTACCCAAACTTGGTCGTTTTTTTCATCGACGGCAATGCCCACATAATCGGCCGGGTCGTCGAAATTATTGATAATGCCATCTCGGCCTCTCAGGTTGGGGCTGGTTTGGTTATTATAGGTAGTCCAACTACCATTTTGGTAGCGGTAGAGGCCGTTTTTATTTCCTGTTGGGGAGAGGTTGATCGTTAGCGAGCCTGCTGCGACCCAAAGGCTTTCCCCATCGTGTTTCATCCGGTAGTTCTGGTCGCTCCAGGGGCCTGGATAGAACAACTGCTGGCACTCCAAACTACCAGCGGCCTCTAAAAAACGGATGCCCTCCCAATCTTCTCCAAACCAGATGCGTCCGTTAGCCTCTTGTACGGCGTAGTTCGTGGGGCCCACGCAGTTAGTAACCACCTCCCGATCGAAGCCTTGTTGAGTCACGAGCACTAACTGCCGATCGAAGCCACTGGTGGGCCGGTAGCCCGCTAGTAAATGAAAGGGGCCTGAGCTGAGATATTGTACGCGGTAGTTTTTATCGTCGGCATCATAATGGCGCAGCGGCTGGCCGGCATTCCAACGCCAAATATCCTCCTCCACCGCAAAGTATAGCTCGTCTCGCCAAACATTAATGGCCGTGCTACTGAAATCGAATATTCCTTGGGTGCTTAGGTCGAGCAGCTCCCAGGTGCTGAAATCGCTGAGATTCAAGCCCGTACTCGCTACCCTGTAAACCCCTTCGTCGGTAGCCGCATAATAGAAGCCTTCAAAACGCACAACGCCATTTACACTTACACTCGTAAACGTAGTGAAGGTGAAAATTTCATCTTCTAGGTTTAAAGCCGAGATACCATAACCTGCCGCGATATAGACCGTATTGCCATCCCCAAAGAAAATATCATTGATGCCATTATCTCCGCCACCGAAGTTAAAGTTGTTGATCTGTCGAAGGGTTCGAAAACGACCATTCTTGTAGAGATCAATAACACTGTTTTCATAAACAATGATCAAGTTTCCCGTAGGTGGGTGATAGCGAATAAGCCGGATGCGGGTCTCTGAAAGGCCATTTTCCCTACTCAACCGACGGATGCTAAGGTCTTCTTTATCGATAAAGAACAGCCCCCTACCCGTGGAGTAAGCCATTTCTTCAGGCATTTCAGTAACGTAGGCACCTACGCGATAGGAAAGTAAACTCTGCCACTCGCCGATCAGCAGGGGCGACTGGCCGAAGAGGCTAACAAGGGAAAAGCTGGCAAAAAACAGTAGGATTCCTTTCATCGATAAAACACTTATTCGTTAAGTATGGACAGAAAAACAGCGGCCTCTTATACGTTTTTCATCCTGGCGAGCAGCGAACGTTTAGCCTCAAAAAGAACCTCAAAAAGGGCTTTCCTATTGTGGCTAAGCTATTTTTAAAGCTGATAAATACCGCCGCTGTGGTAAGTTACTAAAATAGCTCCTGCTGGATAATAGCCTTTGCGGAGGCGATCCACTACGCCATAAAACAGCTTAGCCGTATAGATAGGTTCTAAAGGCAGTGCTGTTTGGTCAGTAAAATGGCGACAAAAATCGGTCAACTCCTTCGTTTGGCGGGCATAGCCACCGAAATGATAATCCGATACGACTTCCCAAGCCGGTGCATTTGGGTTCAGCGGCAGTGCTTGGCCTTGTTGCCATAGGGCTTGCTGCATCCAATCGCCTTTCAGCGCAGCAAAGACCTCAAGGGTGGCAAGGGAAGTAGCCGTCGGGGCTGCCGCCTTATCGAAAGATAGTGGGCTACCGCCGCCATGGGGATGGCGAGGCCTTTGCTTTTTCATCTTTTGGCTGCCGCTTCGCTCGCGGGGGCAAGGGTTGCTCCATTGCGCAAGGAGGCCGGCTGCGGTGCCGGCGGTACCAGCGGCGAGTTGAAAAAAATCGGGCAGTTTTCCTAGTTGTTCTATCACTTCGTTGAGGATATCGGCCGCACCGATTGAGACCCAAGTGCCACTGCCGCCTTCTGGTAGTAGGTGAGCTGGGCCGAACTCAAGTTGCAAGCGGGCTAGCTCGGTTGCCGTCTCCTTTTCTCGGTAGCGACTACGGCTGAGATAGTGAAGCTGCATGCCAGCTGCGCGGCAAAAATCCAGCAAGGCATTAGTAGGCTGCTCTTCGCCGCGCACTAAGCCGATAGTGGATAACCCTAAGCGCTGCCCGATGGAAGCTAGGGCCCCTAAATGATTGCTGTAGGCTCCGCCGAAGGTGATGATTGGTAGTTTATCCGTTGGTAAGGCCAGTAGAAAGCCCTTTAGCTTCCTCACTTTATTTCCTTGGTAAGGATCGTTGGGCACTAAGGCATAACGATCATCTCGTTTAACAAACCATTGCACAGCAGCGGCTTCGGCTGCAGGGTGATACAGCCGTTGCAGCGGACTAGGTTGGAGAGGAAGAAAGGCTGAATGGCCTTGGATCAGCCTAGGCACCAACTTCTTCCAGCGGCAAAATATCGAATCCAGCCTCCTCCACGGCGGCGATGATGGCTTCGGCAGCTACGGGCCCTTCTACGGAAAGGATTTTGCGCGGATCGTCGGTATCCACTCGCCAAAGTGTTACGCCCGGCACCTCATCTAAGAAGCCTGTAACCGAGCGGATGCAACTGCCACAGTGAATGTTAGTTTTGAATTGTTGGATCATATCGTTTTAGTCAGACTGTAATAATGTTTCAATAGTGGTCGGTTTGAGAACCCGTCTTGCGCTACAAAAGCAACCCTTGCCCCTGCCCAAATGGGCAAAAAAAAGCAAGGAAAGCGCCAGACACTCCCCCGATTCGAGCCTTATTAGCTGAGCAGGCTAAACTACTTGCTGCATTTTATTTATCTCTCCTTGTTTGGGTTGCTCTGTCATTAAATAGTCTCTTTGTGCTTGTTGGTGACTGGCTCCGTGCAGCTTTTAGAGACATTCGCCACCACCTCCTCAAGAGAAAAGCATATACTTCCTCCCCCTGTAATTGCCTAACAAAAACAGCAACTGCCATTTTAGTAAAGATTAAAGAACATTACCTAAAAACGGTATTTACCTAGAATAAGTTCTAAAAAAAGAAGCCTAATATGCGAAGTGGCCGTCCCCTCCCTTGAGTATCTTTTACACTGGAATGTGGAAGATTCCGTGCTTTAAATCCAATTCCCTTGATTATTGTATCACCGTGATAGCACCGCTACGTAGATCGCTACTGCCATCCAAATATGCTATGTTTACTTGATAAAAATAGACGCCCGCACGCACCATCTCGCCATTCTTGGCGTAGCCATTCCAGCGAACTCGTTCGCCCTCCTCAGGTGAAGGTAGGCTAAACAATAAGCCTCCCCAGCGATCATAGATTTCGACACTTACTATCCTAGCCACGCTAGGGCCAGGGAAAACCTCCCACTCATCGTTGATGCCGTCGAAATTTGGAGAAAAGGCATTGGGAATATATACATCTTTCAATGGAATTACACCTACCCGAA
>DAINNZ010000225.1:0-4366 GCA_036735605.1 Lewinella sp.
CGGAGGCTGAATTAGTGGGTGGTATCTCAATCGGTCGCTTAGATAAGCAATACGCTGCCTTCCAAAAAGCTTACTTTGCAGGTGGTTGTTTTTGGTGCATAGAAGCTGTCTTTGAGCGCATCCTCGGCGTAGAAGCCGTCGTCAGCGGCTATGCAGGTGGCAAAGAAACGAACCCTAGCTATCAACTCACAGGCACCGGCAAAACCACGCATGCCGAAACCGTCGTGGTGTATTACGACCCAAAGCTGATCGATTACCCTACCCTCTTAGACGTGTTTTTCACCGCACATGATCCTACACAACTCAACCGGCAAGGCCCGGATGTAGGCCCTGAATACCGCTCTGCAATATTTTACTTGAATGAAGACCAACAATTGTCGGCGGTGAGAAAAATAGCCGATTTAGAGCGAAATGGCCGTTACAGCGACCCCATTGTAACAGAGCTGAGCAAAGCGACCACCTTCTGGGTAGCAGAGGCTTACCACCAAGATTATTACGAAAACCCCAACAACCCCAATCAAGGCTACGTTCAGCGGGTGAGCCGGCCAAAAGTGGAAAAAGTAATGGCCACTTTTCCGGAATTACTCAAACCCGCCTACAAACCGCAAGGCCAATAGACTTGTTCAGCAGCTCTTCAAAGGGCTGTAAGCGGCTCCACAAAGTAGCTGCGTAGCGAATTTTTGTTGCTCTTGGTCAAATAAGTATCACCGAAATATTCATCATGCCTTCTTTTTGGAATCAAGTCAAGTCCGTCTTTCAACAAGCCGAGCAAAGTAGCCCAACACAGCCAGCTATCCATGAAATAATCAGCCGCGAAGTCATGCGTGAGCAAGCTTTCGAACGCTGGAAAACTACAGCAGCTAAAGAACGTATGCTTGCTTGGCTACAAGAACAGTACCGCGTTTTCACTGGAAGCGGCCGGCAAGATGAGGCAGTCGATTTCCTAGATACCCCTAGTACGAAGGGCTTTGTTGTCCACTTTTTCCAGACGCAATACAGCAAGGAGGAAGTTATCTTTTTTTTCGATTACCTCAAGGAACTGATCTTAGAACTTGGCTACCGCAGCCAAATCAGCGATCGCCGTATTTTCAGCCGCAAGCAGTGGGTAGAAACCCAAGAAAGACACTATCTCAAACCCCGCAATAACTTCACAACAGGAGAACGAATCAACCAAAAGTTCGGCAATATCACGATTGAACTAGAGTTTCGCGACGATGCGGTTAGAAACCTTCGCCTACGTGCCACCATCTATAAGGATGCACTTTATGAAGAAGCCCACAGCTTCGGCGCTTTGATGATGGCATTAGATGTTTGATAAGTACTTTTGGCCATCCCTACGCTGTCTGTTTCTAAAGCGGGCACGCCGTGCAGGGGCAAGGGCTACAGCGTAGCGCAAGACTTTCAACCACTAGTGTGCCGAGTTGCCGAAGCCAACTAATCGTATCGATAATTTTTCACCGTAGCGATGAAGGTTTTTACCCCCTCTAAAGGCGTATCGGGGTACACCCCATGGCCCAGATTTGCGATATGGTGAGGGCCGAAAGCGGCCAGCATTTCTTTGGTGGCCTCCTCGATTTTTTCAGGAGCAGCATACAATAAGCAAGGGTCGAAATTGCCTTGTAATACCCGCTGTGGCCCTAGCTGCTGCCTCACTGCCTTGGGGTCGGCGATCCAGTCTAAGCCGATGACACGGCAACTGGTAGTAGCGATATGCGGAATGGCATGGCGTGCATCTTTAGCGAAGATCGTCACCGGTGCTTTATCTGCCAAAGCATCGCTAATCCTTGCTAGATAGCGCAGGCTAAATTCGCGATATAAATCGGGCGGCAAAACGCCCGCCCAGCTATCGAATAACTGGATTAAATCGGCACCAGACGCTATTTTCTGCTCCAAATATACAATGGTAGCAGCCGTAATTTTTTCCAATAATTGGTGAGCCATCACTGGGTCTTGATAGAGCAATCGCCTAGCTTTACTAAACGTCTTGCTACCTGCGCCTTCGATCATGTAGGCGAAGATCGTCCAGGGTGCCCCTGCGAAGCCGATGAGCGGTACGCGCCCCGCCAATGTTTGCTTCGTGATACGGAGTGCCTCGTAAACGTAGCCGAGCTCGTTAGCCGCTGCTTGAGCTGGCCGCAGTTGGGCTACATCAGCGGCAGATTGTATCGTCTTCGGAAAGCGAGGCCCCACCTTCTCCACCATAGTGTAAGCTAAGCCTAAAGCTTCCGGTATCACCAAAATATCACTGAAGATGATAGCCGCATCTACGCCAAGGGCATCCACCGGCTGGATCGTCACCTCTGCCGCTAGCTCAGGTGTACTCACTAATTCAATAAAACCACTCAAGCGGCCACGCAGCGCACGGTACTCGGGCAAAATACGCCCTGCTTGGCGCATTAACCAAACTGGTGGGCGCTCCGTTTGCTCGCCCAGAGCAGCCCGTAAAAAGAGATCATTCTGGTAATTCATCCTGCAAAGGTACACTGATTAGCCGCTCAATAAGCACGCCAATAACAGATTTTGACGCAAACTTGATCCACTCCGGCAAGAAAACAAAAAAAAGCTAGAAAAAACTACCCGCGATCTAACACAAAAGCGTATCTTTGCAGCCAATTTTTGAGTAAGGTCACTACCAATGGGTAGTAAACGAACTATCCAATCAGCTATTATGCACGCACAACGCCCCTACATTCTGCCCATCAAAGGCCTGAAAATTGGCTTACATACGTTCAATTTGGTAGCTGACGAGCAGTTCTTTGCCACTTTTCTAGAAAGCCCCGTAGCAAAAGCCAATATTCAGCTCCTCCTCACGGTGGATAAGCGGCATAGCGATATGGAGCTTCACTTTGAATTTTCTGGCAGCATTCAAACCGACTGCGACCGCTGCTTGGCTATGGTTGATTTTCCGGTAGAAGGGGAAGAGCAATTGTTGGTACAATTCACTAGCGAACCTAATCCGCTATCCGATGACCCCAACTTAGTTCTCCTTTCCTACGATGAACATGAATTAAACGTAGCACCCTACGCCTACGAGTTTTTTGTGCTCAGCTTACCGATGATCAAAACTTTCGATTGCCGCGACGACGAGCCTCCTTACCCTTGCGATGAGGAAATGCTAGACCGTCTTAGCCGATTGGAAGAGGAGCAACAGCAAGCACCACAGCCCGATGCTTCCAAACCTAGCCCTTGGGACATACTCAAAAATCTTAATAAGAACTAACGATCAAAATTATATTACAGCATGGCACATCCTAAGAGCCGGGTATCCAAACAACGCAAGCGCAAGCGTCGTACGCACTATAAAGCAACAGCTCCTACGCTGTCGGTAGATGCTACCACTGGGGAATCTCATCTTCGTCACCGCGCTCACAAGAACGCAGAAGGCGATTTGTATTATCGCGGTAGCTTGCTAGTAGCAGCTCCTACGGTAGAAGGCGACGAGGAGAGCGACGAGGACTAAACGCCTCGCTCACCCACACAGCTTTTTTACCAATTAAAAAGCCCTCCGAGCAACTGCTCTGAGGGCTTTTTGTGCTGGCTGCCTTTAGCTTCCGCCTTTAGCGGATCATGGATAGAAAAGTGCTAAAAAACCAGTTACTGTCGGCTTTTACTAGGGCATCTAGCGCACTATCAGCCTTGCCACTAAATAGCTTTAGGTCTCTCACTACTGCTCGAAACTCCTCGGCGGCCGGGTCGTCGCCCTTTACCCCTGTTAGTTCATCTAGTATGCGCAGCATAGGTTCTAATTCGCGCTTTTTGCGCTGTATGACAATGCTTTTTACCACCTTAGCCATGTCTTTTTCCGCCACAAAGAACTCCCTTCTTTCACCTGGTTTTAAAGCTTTATAGACTAGCTGCCAATCAATCAGCGCACGTATATTCATGTTGGCATTTCCTCGGCTGATCTGTAGCTCGTCCATAATGTCATCAGCACTCATACTGTCGCTTGAAAGCAGCAATAGTGCATGAATTTGCGCCATCGTACGGCTGATTCCCCAGCTAGAACCCAATGTTCCCCAAGCTTGTATGAACTTTTCTTTTCCTTCTATATAATCCATTGTAAAAATCTTTGAAAAAACGGGGATAGGTATCAACCAAAACGGCTCCCAGTAGAACTCGACCTATTAACTGTTTTACCGCTACTAAGTTCAGGAAAGTGGCTGCTACGCCTATTTATAAAAAAGCGGGATACCGTGATTGACCCCACGGTACCCGCTCTCCAAAGCTATGGTGTGATTGCTGAGGCCCGCTGGGCAGAACGCCCAACCGGCATCAACACAAAACCTAAGCTTGGTTAATATCTTCGAATGCTATTAAAGGATATGTAAACGGATTTTGTATTTGCGCGCGCATAGCGTGCGTGCGC
>DAINNZ010000226.1:0-4181 GCA_036735605.1 Lewinella sp.
AAGTGGTTGCGCTTCGCGGCTGCCTGTGGCGGTGGGCGAAGCCCGAGCCGCCAACGAGCAGTAATAGTAGGCTTCGATAGCCATTTATCTACCAAAATACTTTGGTTTGGGTATAGTAAAGATACAAAATAACGCTACCTTTCGGCCATGATTCATATCCCTTTTTGGCGTGTTTGGTTGAGTTACCTTTGGGAACAACGCCTAGAGGAAACTAGTAGCGACTACAACGACTACCTCCTCGTAAGCCTAGTGCAAGGTCGGCTACAACTAACGGCTAAAGAGGCCATCTACAGCTTTGGCGATTATTACCTCAATTTTCGCAATACCTTCGAGCGGTTTCGCTTTAGTAGCCTGCCTGAGCAGTCGGAGGTGCTCTTGCTAGGCCTTGGTTTAGGAAGTATCCCCGAACTGTTATACGATCGCTTAGCCTACGACTACCGTTTCGTGGCCGTGGAGATTGATCCCGTCATTGTCGATTTAGCCGCCGCCTACAGCCTGCCTAGAATGGCCGCCGAAGTAGAAGTAGTAACCGCAGACGCCTACGCCTTCCTACAAATGGATGAACGCCGCTTTGACCTGATCTGCATGGATGTGTTCCAAGATGCTACCGTACCCGCTGAATTGGAGGACGAAAACTTCCTTTGGCTACTAAAAGAAAGCCTTAATCAAGGCGGTGCGCTCATCTTCAATCGACTGGCTTCTTCAGAGGAAAATCGCCAAGAAAGCCTGCTGTTTTACAGAGAAAAATTCCTCAAAATGTTCCCAAAAGCTACTTTGTTAGATACAGGCGGCAATTTGATGCTTATTAATGAAAAAAAGTTTTTACTTTCGGAAGATGAAGAAGATATGCCCTGAATGCCAAGACGAATACAACGGCCGCTCCGATAAACGCTTTTGCTCGGATGCTTGCCGATCCGCTTTCCACAATCGCAATAATGCGGAGGATACCGTTTTCATGCGAAGTATCAACAAAATCCTTAGAGATAACCGCAATATCCTGGAAAAACTCAATCCCGAAGGAAAAACAGCGGTGCCAAGAGATAAATTGATCGATAGAGGCTTCAAATTCCGTTACTTTACCAACGAATACCGTTCTAGGAACGGAACGCTCTACCATTTTTGCTACGATTATGGCTACATGGTCACGGAAAAAGACTGGGTTACCATCGTGAAGCGTAAAGAGTATGTAGAGTAGGTGTGTACCTAAAAGAAGCACTGCCTTCTAAACGCTTTTATGAAAAGCATAACAATTTATTATGATACCTAAGAATGATCATTGGCTGGTTGGTGTATTGATTGGCGTGGCTACTACACTGGCTACTTACTATTTGGCTACTTCTGCAAATGATTGGATAGGAGCAGCACTCAACAAACCCTTTGCCTTTCAGGACAGGACGGTCGCTATTTTGTCTATTGCCTTTAATATCTTTCCTATGGAGTATCTCCGCAGGGGCTATCGGCACAAGAGTTTACAAGGCTTACTGTTTTTTGTTATGGGCCTTGCCGTAGCTTGGTTCTTTCGTTATGGGCAGGATTTGCTCAATAGCTAAACGTGCTTTAGTGTCTTGGGGGGCAGTAAAAAAAGAGAGCCAGCGGCGCACCGTTGGCTCTCTTCATGTTTTAGGAAAACAGTGCTTATTCTAACAACTGTTTTTGGGGGATCACTAAAACACGTCAACACTTTCACAAAGACTTCATGAGATTGATGACCCCTTTGGAAAGGGCTATATCAAATAGTTGCTATCAATTCAGGAGTTTATTCCTCCCGACTCCACAAAGTTACACCGACTTTTTAACTACCCAAATATTTATTGCGATTGGGGGAGTCGCATTACTAAACGGTAGTTGTACGCAAGGATTCGGCTAGTTGTAAGGCGGCTTCCCGTTCTTTTAACTTGTGGAGGGCAGGGATATTGGTTAGGTCGTGGGTGCTAGGTACCAAGCTGACATAGCCATCCTCTAAGGCTTTTGCATCCGTATCGTCGCGGTAATCTTCATTCACGAACTGGCCAGTTAGCCAGTAGTATTCTCGCCCGCGAGGATCCAAGTTTTTCTGGTATTCCTCCACCCAACGAGCTTCGGCTTGCCGGCACACTTTGATGCCTTTGATCGCCTCGGCTGGAATATCGGGTATATTTACATTCCAAAGGCTACCGAGCTCCATACCATGAGCCAACACATACTGCATGAGCTGCCGAACGTAAGGGCGGCAAACACTAAAATCGGCATCATGGCGGTAGTTGAGGAAACTAAATCCGATACTCGGAATACCTTCCAAGGCTGCCTCCATCGCGGCCGAAAGCGTACCGGAATACAAAATATTGATGGCCGCATTGCTACCATGGTTGATGCCACTCACACACAGATCAGGCTTGAGCCCGTTCAAAATCACCGATTTGGCTAGCTTCACACAATCCACCGGCGTGCCACTAGCTTCATAGGCCTCGGTACCCGGGTGCAAATCCGTAGAACGCAAAAAAATCGGCTGACTGATGGTAATGGCGTGCCCTTGTGCCGATTGTGGCTTATCGGGAGCTACTACCAGCACGTCCCCTAGCTCTTTGGCAATGGCCACTAGCTCGCGAATGCCGATAGCCGTAATGTCATCGTCGTTGGTTACTAAAATAAGAGGTCGTTTAGACATGGTTGATGGAGTTTTTGATTCTTACAGTCTAACGAATAAAGGATGTTAAGGGTTTCGTGACTTGCTACACTTTACAATCAGGAGGCTAGCGCAAAGACCAACCAAGCAGCAAGCGTTGAGTGTATTTCTAACTAGCGCGCTAAGCTGTAGGTGTCGTTACTATAAGTTGACTTCCAAGGCTGCGATGGCTACACTTGGGGCTGTAACAGAGCTGGCAAGTATAGTACAGGGGCTACCGAGCCTACCTAGATCCATTCCGCTTCGGGATCTGCAACTTGAAAATTAGCTTGCTTTGCTGCAGCGCGGCTTCGTAGCGTAGTTCCTCAATCTGGAACAGATCAAGCAGCTCTGCCGCGCTTGGCAACGGCTGGCTCTTCCCTTGGTCGGTAACTTGGGCTTTTACCGTCTTTAGTTGCGCCACGCCTGCTTGCAGTAGTTCGTTCATTAGCCCATCTTGGATACAGATTTGGCCGCTGATCTGGCTACCGCTTAGGGCGGCTAGCCGAGTGTTTAACAATTCTTGAATCAGTTTTTGCATAGTTGTTACACTTTATAAGTCTTCTTTATAATGATACCTGATTAGGTATATTCAAGCGGCCACCTTGTCTTGTACGAACCCTTTTTTTGGGCAAATATGCAGGGGCAAAGGCCGTTTTGTAGCGCAAGACTTCCCCGATCCTCCAAGTCGAAGGCTTCCCTTTCGACCGAGCAGTGCAGCACCGTGAAAGCTAGACTTTGATGAAACAAGACTTGCGGTTTGAATCACTAGAGCGACACTTCTAACAGCAGCCGCAGCTTACCCGCTTCGCTTTGGAGTTGTAACTGCCGGATAAAAGGCAGCAGTTGCCCCTTGCCCGCTTGCGCCACTAAACTCGGTAAGTGTAGGGAAAGTAACTTACTATTCAACTGCATGCCTTTCGGTATTTTTTCACTCAGCAGGGATTGACTAATGGCTATCAACGGCTTGTCGAGTAGCTTTAATCCTTCCAGAATATCGAAGTGCAGCCATTCTTGCTGGCCACTTACATAGGCGGCTCTCATTTGTAAGCGCAGCTTCCGTTCTTGCCGGCCTAGGGCGGGGAGGTTAGCGGCTAGGTGCAGGAATAACTGATCGTTGGCTAAAGCTTCCACAGCTAGCCTCTCTAGCGGCGATACAGGGCGCAGAGCGAACAAGTTGTTTATGAAACCCTCTTCCACGGGTATATCCAAGGTCAGTTGGCTTCCTGCTAAGCCCTGTGTGTCGCCTGCTAAAAGTTTGTTGACTACCGCTTGTATCATCGCGCAAAGATAGGTATTGTAACCGCAGTTTCCACCATCCGTTTTTTCAGTCGGCTTTCCTTGGCATTTTAGAAAAGTTAGGCTTTGATTGGAATTTGACCTAACAGCTTGCAGCTAAACAAACAGTAGTGGACTAAGCAGCTTATTCAACGAAACAGCTTATTCCTATACCTACAAGCATTTAGTGCATCCGTTCGACTATCTGGAGGAGGAAATATTTTGTGGTTTTGATCTGGCAGAGTTTGACTATTTCGATTTT
>DAINNZ010000227.1:0-4164 GCA_036735605.1 Lewinella sp.
GAGGCAAAAAAATAGCGGCGACCTATTTTCACAAACCCTGCATTGGAAGACTATAAAATATGATACAGCAGAAAATAGCAGCTTACAAATTTGAGGATGCCAAAAACATGGTCACAGCCGTCTTACTTGTTCATTTATTTTTTGTTTTATTGATGATCGTCCAGCCCGACTTCAGCATTCGCAATGAGCGATTTATTCTTTGTGCTATTACAACTATAGCCCTTGCGGTCAGCATAAAGATATATGATTGGCTCAACAACAAGGTTAACTTTGCTGTAATCATCGTGTACTTATTGTTTTTTACTTTGGAATTAGTTAGTGTGGGCCAACCTGAGACCTTAAACCATTACATCAGTCCCAATCCATCGAGCCTTTCCAAAGGTAGCTTCATGGAAGTACTGATGGGAATTATACCAACAGCCTATTTGGTGATGAGGCTTCTATTAGCAATTCCATTTTTCTTAGTCTATCGAGCTGCTCGGCAGCTAACACCGCTTTAATCTACCATCGCCTTCAACAACGCTAACGGCTGCACAATACCGGCTAATTACTCCACTTCGCTGCTGCGCTTGACGATGGTATTGAGTAGTTCGTAGGCTTGGGTGGTGCTGAGTTCGGGTCGCAGCGATTTCATCACGCCCAGCAAGCCAGCAAGACCGCTACGGAGGAACAAGCCTTTCTAATTCCCCCCCCCCTCCCCTATTGCTTTTTCCAAAAATTACCTATACCTTTGTAGTGTACTAGTAATGTAGTACACTAATAAACCATACTTTTATGATTCATATTAAAGACCTGCGGCTGTCTTACACAGATACGGAGCCTGTGCTAGAAAATTTACAGTTGCATTTGGAAAAAGGTGGCATTTATGCTTTGGCAGCGCCTAATGGCGAGGGCAAAACCAGCCTTTTGAAGACCCTCGCGGGCCTGCGTTTCCCGGATGCGGGCCAGTTAAGCGTGCTGGGTTTTGAGCCTGCTAGGCGGGAGGTAGGCTTCCTGCAGCAACTCTACTTCCTCCCCTCCGAACCGAGCCTCCCCCCTTGGCCGCCCGCTAAAATTGGACATATTTACGGTGGTTTTTATCCAAATTTCTCGAAAATACAATATGAGAAATTATTGGATGACTTTAAGATAACTCCAAATAAGTCAATTAAAAATCTGTCTTTCGGTCAGCAAAGACGGGTACAATTGGCCTTTTCCCTGGCGGTAAAGACCCCTATTTTGCTACTCGATGAGCCCACGCTGGGCCTGGATATTGCGGGCAAAGACCAGTTTCGGCGCAGCCTCATTCAAGCCACGGAGGAAGGCCAACTCGTGATTATCGCTACGCATTTGCTGATGGAGATTAAGCCGGTTTTAGAAGCGCTGTTGATATTGCACCAGCGGCAAATTTGGTCGCAAATAACACTAGCGCGGGCAGCGGAAGTCTTTTCCTACCACCTCAGTAGTAGGCCCCCCGTGCCGGATACCAATAGCTACGGCCGCCGCGTGCCCGGTGGCTGGCTCATCATCAAAGCCGATGGCAGCCCTAGTACCGCTCGGCCAGATATCGAGACGCTCTACCTGGGTCTCACCGAAGGTAAGCTGGTGGATCCTAGTTTGCAAAGTGTTTAGCTCGTCACACACCTAGGAGGAACTTTCTCTGCGCCAAGCTCCGAGAAAGATACCTACTAGGAGGTGACTTTTAACGATGACTTTCCAATTTTCAACTTTCAATTTTCTATGCTAATGAAACGTTTTTCACAACTTCTGCGCTGGTCTTGGGCGCACAGCCCACGCTGGTATCTCTTTGCGCACTTGGGTGCTTGTGTGGTTTTTGCCCTATTTTATATGATTGGCATCATTGGTGTGGAGCAGGGGAGGATATTCATCCGGGAAGAATCTTTACTGGCGATGCTGATTTTTATCCACCTTTTCTCCTTAGGTATGGTGGCTTGTCATTTTTTGGGGCGGCATTTTTCCGAGCAGCGGGCGGCTACCGATTACTACAGCTTGCCCGTTTCCTATACCGAGCGGGCGGCGGTGCTTGTCTTTGTGGTCTGGATCGTGCTGCCGCTTTATGGCTTGCTGTCTAGTGTGCTTATTTTTAGTATCGCCAACTTATTCAGCAGCATTTTTGTATTGCCTCCGCTGGCTATTGCCCTGAAAAGTATGCTTGCTTCTTTGCTGGTGTATGGGCTGGTGAGCATCCCGCTTTTGGCCTGGACTTTGCTGCGGCCGAAGCAGAGTTTTTGGTCGGCGCTGGGCATTGCAGCAGCGACATCGGCCATCATTGGGCTTGTAAACCAATCCGGGCTCTTCCATTCAGAGGGCTACCGTTATACACTGCCAGAAGACCGCCTGCAACAAGCAGTCGTAGCGGATGTATATGGGCCGGCTATGGAGCAAATGAGCAGTTGGTATATGCAGCCGCTGATGCACTGGGAGCAGCATCCCTTACCGATTATAATCGGCATTATACTCCTTATTCTCTTTCTGGCCAGTGCCGCTTTGGCGCTTAAAAACAGACAAATATGAGTCTCGACCTACAAGACCAGGGTGCTATTTACCTGCAAATTGCCCAGTATGGCCTAGATCAGTTGCTAGATGGCCATTGGGAGGCCGGCGAGCGCATTCCCTCCGTCCGCCAACTGGCTGGCGAGGTGGGCGTGAACCCCAATACCGTGGTGCAAGCTTACCAACAACTGGAAGACTGGAACATCATACACAAGCAGCGCGGCATCGGCTTTTTTGTGGCCGAAGATGGCCTGCAACAGGCTAAAAACCACAAAAAGAAGGCATTTTTAACCGAATTACTCCCCGAGCTTAAGCGCGTCATACAACAGCTAGATATCAAGCCAGAGGAGCTTATTCAACTTCTTTAAAAGCTTCCTTATAGCACTACCTTAGGTGGCTGTCGCTCCGCTCGCAGGGGCAAAGGTTAGTTCTTTAGGCGCAAAGGCTTTTTCCCAAAAAAAAACTCACTTCGCAAAAAAAAAATATGAAAACAGCATGCTATCTTTTCCTCTTTGCCTTGCTGCTAGGCGTCCTCAGCTTTCTCAGCTTTCAGCATATTGGTAGCCAAAAGCTGCAGGCACTAGGCAATACGCACCCCCATTTCCAGCAAAAACTGGCCCTGCTCTCCGATACCCTCCTAGCCGATGCGGCGAATGTGAAACGGCAAGTCCCCAACAACTTCGCCAGAAGCCTCGTGGCCGCCGATGGCATCCGGCTGCGCCACCAAGCCAAAACTACTAAAATACAAGCAGCAGGCCCCGCCAATGCCTTGGCACAAATCGGCTACTTGCAGCAAAAAGGAAACAATAATTCCCTCCGCTTCGCCTTCGATCGGCCCATCCGCCTCTCCGATTATGTGGAGGTGGAGATGAACCTCAACGCCTACCCAGATTATCTCAGGCAGATGATGTTTATCCACACCCCCGACCGAAGCCTCCTCCCCGAACTAATCTGCGATAGCCCCATCGAACTAGATTGGGTGCGCCTAGAAGGCACGATATCCACTAATTCTATCCTAGAATTTAACACCACCTCCCTAGACATCAGCGAGCTAGACCACAATGGCCCCGACAATGGCCTCGCTATCCGTGGCACAACAGCCAGCCTCGGCCTAAGCTTCAATAGCTTGAAACGCTTCGACCTGCGCCAACTCAGCAGCAACGAAATATCCCTCCAAGCCAGCTTCCCCAACGGGAATACCGCCCGCCTAAAGGCCCTGGAAATCAGCATCAATTACCAAATCGACCCCGATTTACTCACCCAAGCCACGCCCCTACCCTTCGCCGCCGATACCCTCTATCACCCCGCCGCCGCCAGCATAAAAGTGCAGGTAAAAAATGACAACATCCGCCCAGAAATGGTGGAGAAATTGGTGGTTTTGGTAGGGGAGTAAAAAAGGTGTAAGGGTGGAAAGGTTGGAAAAGTGTAAAAGTGTAAAAGTGTAAAAGTGTAAAAAAGGTGCTAAAGTGCTAAAGTGTAAAGGTGTAAAAGTGTAAAAGTGCTATTGGGACGTTGACCCAGTACGGGCACGCAGGATTTTACTCGCCCGTTTGCGAAGCTTCCAAAAGATTCGTAAACGTAGGCGCGAATGAGGCAGATGAAGGGATGGACGCGGATTTTAGACGGGATGCGCTGCACTGACTCGTGCTGACTCGTGCTGACTCGTGCTGA
>DAINNZ010000228.1:0-3994 GCA_036735605.1 Lewinella sp.
TAAGCGAATGCAATAAAAGGGGTGTTGTATAACACTTCAAGATTGTAAAAAAAATCGGCTCGGTGCTTAGCATCGAGCCGATTTTTTTAAGCTCGCTTAGCGGGGGCATTTAAGCGCGCTGCCTGCTTTAAGATACGAATTGGAAGGCCCTCTAAAGGGCAGCGCTGCTTCCAAGAGCTCAATTTTTACAGGGCCGTAGCCCAGCCATTCTCCATCGGCTTCAATACTTATCTGCTCCACATCTGCCGTTTTAGAGCTGCTAATCTGTAGGTATCTAGCAAAAGTAGTGACGACCCCGCGCACTTGGCCAATAGTGCCTGTGTAAAATCGGAAGCTGTTGAATAAAATGGTAATAGGGTGCAAAGCACGGGTATATGTTAGGGCAAAGGCTTTACCGGCAGGCTCTGCTTGTGGCACTAGCCGCATCCCGCCGCCGCTGTAGCGGCCTATGCCAATGTTAATGGTATAAAAGCGCTGCTGTACAAAAGATTCCTCAAAATAGAGATCTAGCCAAGGTGCCTTAAAGTCTTTGAGATACCAAAGGGTGAGTAGGGGGTAGAGCCAACGGTTTTTAATACGGCTGTTAGCAGCTCGCTGCACCACATAGGCATCATAGGCTAAGCCCGCCACATTAGCAAAGTAGGCCGTTTTAGGCTGCCCATTCAGAAAATAATGAATACGCCCAATATTTTGCTTGTAGATATTACAGCTTTTGTACATATCAATCCAAGCATCCACTTGTTTAGGGATGCGGTGAGTTCTAATCCAGTCGTTACCACTGCCTAAGGGAAGTAAGGCATAGGTCCAATCACCTAATTTGGTAGGCGGGTAGTGATTGAAGATTCCATTTAGCACTTGCTGTTGCGTGCCATCGCCTCCTACCGCTACTAGGTTGTTGTAGCCGTCGGCTAGGGCTGCCACCGCTAACTGACCTAAGTGCTCGGCTGACTGTGAATAAGCCCACTGCATAGCAGGGAAGGCTTGTTGAAGGCTAGGAAGATGCCGTTCCCAATACGCCCGCGCACGGCCATTGGCGGCAGCGGGATTGACGATGAAGTAAATTAGCTGTTGCATAGCGGATTCGAAACTACTTTTGCTAAGGCAATATACTGTATTTTTGCGCTATGATATGGCCTGCCTTCGACGAACAGCTTTTTTATTATATCCACCACGACTTGGCAAATCCTTTCTTGGATACTTTGCTACCCGTTTGGCGGGAAAAAACCACTTGGGTGCCTGCTTATCTAGTAGCCGCAGCCTACTTAGTCTATAAATACAAACGCCAAGGCTGGCAACTCTTGCTGCTTATAGGCTTAGCTATTCTACTTTCCGACCAGCTAACTAGTAGCATCATTAAGCCGCTTACAGAACGCCCTCGCCCTTGTTACTTGCCAGCTTTTGAAGGGCAGCTGCGGGAATTGGTACCTTGCGGTGGCTATAATAGCTTCCCGAGTAGCCATGCCGCCAATCATTTTGCACTCGCTACCGTCTTGTTACTCACTTGGCTAAAGGGGAGCCGCCTCTGGGCGTGGATATTGCTGCTTTGGGCCACGAGTATTTGTTTTGCACAAGTCTATGTAGCCAAGCATTACCCACTAGACGTATTGGTAGGCGCACTCATGGGTACGCTCATAGCCTACGGACTGGTAAAGTACAGCCAGCTATGGAAGCCGGATAGCAAAGTGTAAGCTTTCATTTTCTTGCAGCTTAGCAGCTGAGGTATGCCTAGAATATATGCTAGCCCAGCTACTTCGCCATACGGTGCTGTTTTTGTTTGGCTGACGCAGGGGCAAAGGGCGTTTTTTTGCGCAAGACTTTCCAGAAGAAAGAATCGCTCTCCTCTTCTCCCGTCTAAGCTACCTCCTATCCAAACGCTAAGGATAGGTCTCTTCTCCTCGCTTGGGCACACAAGTAGCGTGTGTTTTCTATTGAGGGCAACAGTTCCCCAGCAATTCTCAATGTAGCCGAAGATTAGCTTGTTGAGCCTAAGAATAGCTTGTTGTTGAGCTTATTTGGCGTGATCGCGCTTAAAAATAGCAGCTTTTGCCCCTGCACAAAGTGCCAAAAAGTGCGTGAGCAAGCTGCATTGAGAATTGCTGGCAGTTCCCCTCTTCTCGAACTGCTTATTAGCCTCCGCTATGGATTCCAAATTTGGCCTCGTAGAACTTTTTGTCTAATTTAATCGGCAAATTCCAGTTTAATGAAATTGGTTTCCCTCCTCTTAACAAGATATCCCACTCAGGAATTAAACCCACAACCCTTTTGACTTCCTCATCTACTTCCGCATTAATTTTACGAGCTATTGTTATGTTCACTAGCCTCCCTTTGTCATTTACATTAAACCCAGCTACGGTTACTTTCTTACCTTCTAGGCCCTTGTTTTCAATCAATTCCCAATCTAAATTTTGAAACAAAAACCAATGAAGGGAATCCACTTCGAGCGTAAAAATCGATTTTTTAGATTTACCATATTCATTTACCTTTATCAACACTCCCTTAGCAAAAACTAATCCAACTTCAAATTCGTAAATTGAGCCCCATTCGGGACCAACGTATTTAACCAATGCTCCCTTTGGGTAGATCAATTCAAAATTAACCCAATCTGCCTTCACTCTACCTTTATCAAATTTATCTGGGAATAAATTATGGAGATTTGCGAAGGGCAAATCTATTCCTTCTTTATGCGTATCCAAATCAGAAGACGCTTGAGTAGCAGTTGGACGGTAACATGTATTTCTAATTTGTGTTAGATATATCTCACCTTTAATCACTTCCCATGTGGCGATATAATTCCGGTAAGAAGCTGTGAACCCACACCCTGTATCGTTGAAGAGAATTTTCGGATCATTTAGTTTTCCGCCTTGATAATGCTCAAGTGGGAATGAATATAGCTTTAATGTATCCCCTTCATATATCAGAATATCAGCAACTTCTTGAGCTGTTCCAAACAAATTGGCAGCTACACAGGAAAATAAAAGCGTAACGATTGTTTTCATCTTAGTAGCTTTTCCTTTTAAGATGCTGTGACTGTTTTTTTAGGTGTGTCCATAGGGGGGAGGTAATCATTATACCGGGTGGGGGTTGCGTTTGGCCGCTGCGGACGACTCCCTTAACGTAGTAGTCCCTTAACGTAGTAGTCCATTAACGGATTAACGGATCAACGGATTAACGGATACGTCCAAATGGGAGATAAGTGTAGGTTACACTTTGCAACTCTCCTGAATGGCTTAGGCTCGCGGTAAGTAAGGGGGGAATTTGGGCACTAAGTGCGGTGCAAACAGGGTTAAAAACAGGATCATCGTCTCTACGGCCGCAAACCAAATTGTCGCATATCTAGACCTCGGATGAGCATAGACACAGCCGAAGACGAATATGCACCGACAATTTGGTTTGCGCCCGCCTCTATCACAGCCTTATTCCAAAAGGAACCCTTGCCCCTGCACAGCGTGCCCGCCGCCCGCAGCCGCCCACAACCGCACCCCTAGCACCCCAGCCAAAATCGCTGGCCTTTGCCGTTGGGGGATTTTTGCGGGGGGGAGGGGGGACAGGAGATGTGTATAGCGGCTACTCTTTGATTATCATTTGATTAGAAGAGTAAAAGTCCCGAATTAGCTTTTCTAGCAAATGGTCTATTTCGATGCCATTTTCTCGAATCCAGGTATTCACCTCTTTTTCAATTTCAATATGCACGGTAAGTCTTTCTTTTAGGGGATCCTCTTCGGTTCGATGCCATTCATAATCATCAAATTCGGGATCGTATGCCACATCTGCGTCGTCATACACGATCGCTTCGTCAGGTACATCGATACCTGCTTTTCCTAACCTAAAGGCTTCCATTGCCTTGATTTTTTCACCTTTGAAATCAATGGCTAGCCCTTCCAACTTTTTCCCTTCTTCGAGGTGTTTTAACGCCTCCGTAACGGAGAGGTTTTTACTGTTTTCCATCTTTCTTCTTTCTTGGATTCAAGCTTGGATTCAAGCTTGGATTCAAGTA
>DAINNZ010000228.1:4004-4157 GCA_036735605.1 Lewinella sp.
TAAAGGCAAAAGTACAATACAAAAAAGTACTAAACAAATCAAAATAATTTTGTCAATAGCAACAAAGTAGTTACTTTTGACACTGTTTAGTGTTAAAAAACTTGGATTCAAGTAATAAATGCAACCGCTTTAAAAAAAGGGATATTTTTTTCG
>DAINNZ010000229.1:0-1979 GCA_036735605.1 Lewinella sp.
CCATATTTCGATTGTAAAGGTATAAAAAAACGCAAGCCCGAGGCGTGCTCGGGCTTGCGTTGGTAAATAATGACAGAAAAAAGATATAACAACAGGATCGATGGTGCCTAGAAATCACCTTTTTTCTTCGTCATTTCTACCTTCTGCCGCTGCATTTCTATAGCTTGCGTTTGGTCTTCTTGTGCTTTGATGTTAGCCTCAATAGCGGCCTCGTTGTTCGCTATTTCCTGCTTCGCTTTCTCGATCGCTTTCTCGTATTTATCTTTGTCTTTGCGCAGCGTATCGAGCTCTTTTTCTAAGGCTGCTAAGGCTTTTTCTTCGGCAGCTACTTCCAGCAAAATCTGTTCTTTACTGACCTCCAAGGCAAAGCGCATAATCATTTTTTCAGCGGCTACGTATTGATCGGGTAGGTTGACGGGATTAATCCATCCCTCGTTAGAGGCGATCCAGACCACTAGCTCCGAACCATTTGCTTTCTGGTTCACCTTCGCATATAGATCCTGTTTGCTAGCGGCGTTCACGCCTGGAATGTCGATGTTCAACGATTGGTACTCTTTGGTCTTCCGATCGAGCTTTGTTTTAGCACTGAGCTCTTTTTTGGTGTAGTCCATCCATAATTTTTCCACCATCTTAGGGTCGGCACTAGGGAGTTCTAGGGCAATCGCTTCGCGCACCCCTTGGCTCATGCTGAGAGCCTGAGCGGTAATTTGAGCCTGTAGGTGGCTACCTGCTAGTAGCAATAGTGCTAGGAAAGCACTGCAAAAAAGAACTTCTTTCAACTTAGTCATAGTAATTCGTTTTATGTTGTTAAGACGCCGAAGGGCGTTGTTTGTCACTAAATATGTCCGAGTACTTAGGTGCAGTACTTGGTTTGCGGGATCTGCTAACTAGGCCGAGCAATTTATCGCTAGTAGTTTTTCCTGCGGTTGTTGGCTGTCGCCCCTACGGGCTCGCGGGGGCAAGTCGTTACTTTGTAGCGCAGAGGTGGGCTAATAAGTCTCAAAAAGAGTAGGTAGCCAAGTAGTGCCAAGCACCAATATCACAACAAGCTGAATAAACAAAGCACTGCTTGTAGAAGACCTCACAATGTAAGCAAAAAAATCCTATTACATCCTACCTAATCTTAAAAATCCTATTTTTACTGCTCTTGGATGCGTCCATTTGACCATTTTTGTGGAATTTTCCCAGCGTGTAGGCTTTTATGTCACTGCTGTAATGTGTGCGACGGCATCGTTTAAATCGCCACCGTATTGGAAGGAGAGATGCAGTTGGTAGGTTTGTCCGGAGACGAGTAAGGCCTCCGCTTGTAGTTGAAGCACGGTGGGGGGCATTAGGCTATCCGTGCCGGTGAAATTGACGCCTTCGGCTATCTGTACAAAGGACTGCATCAAGATGCAATTTGCCTTTCCGCTCAGGATACATTGAAAGGGCTGGCAAACGGACACAAAATCAGGGGTATCCGTATGAAAATCGATGGTATTGAGTAAGGTTTGCGTACTCAGCAGTTCAGGCCAATAACGGGTGAATAGAAGCGGATAATGGCGATGGCCGTCCTCAAATTCTGCTGAGCCTACCTGCGCCAAGTTGAATATTTTTTGGGGCAGGAAGTGCCCCTTAGGCCGAAGGAAGGCTTGGAGGTGCCGAAAGATTTGTACTTGGTATTCATTGGCACAAAATATACTCATTAGTTCACCGACAATAAAATCGACTGCTTCGGGTAGCTCGACCTGCCTTGCGTCGCCTACGATGAGTTCGGTCTTATGTGTCCAGCCGTTTTTATGCAATTTCTCTTTGATGGGCAGAATCAGTTCAGGGTTGTTTTCAATTAGGTAGGCTTTTTTGCAGTAGGGCAAAAAGTGTTGGGATAAGGCTAAACTGCCCACTCCTGCCTCACAAACTACCGCCTCTTGGAGATTGTTAAACTGCGCAAAAGCACGCTTAAAAGCACCGATGCGCCTTTGGTCGGTTTCCATAATCTT
>DAINNZ010000229.1:1989-4087 GCA_036735605.1 Lewinella sp.
TGTAATAGATGGCAGGGAAGCCATAATGCACTGGATCAAAAGTTTGGGCTTTCAGTAATACATACTTAAGCTTCGGATACTGTTCGATCAAAGTAGAGAAATAATCTTCGTTCATATAGCAGGCTGCGTTGAAGGAGCGGAAGTTCGGGGCATGAAGGTATGGGTTTTAGTCAGTTGGACGGGTCCATTTGACCTTTTTTGTGGGTTTTTCCCAGCATTCAAGCGTTCAAGCTATTTGGTTGGTGCTTGGTTTAGATGGGCTGTTTTAGTCAGTTGGACGGGTCCATTTGACCTTTTTGTGTGCCACGCATGCGTACCACTTATAGGGTTAAAATCCCGAACGGACTATGAAGACAGGAACCGTTAGCGAAGGGCAAGGGTGTCGCGGGCGACTGCGAATCTGAAGGAAGCCCATAGCAAAAATGGGTTGCGACGTACAGGAATCGAATATAAGGCTTTATACGGGGGGCAATCAGGCAATAAACTGAAACGTCCGACCGTCTTCCGTAACCGTATGGGGTAGGGTGTTCCATCTGCCGCAAAAATCCTGCTACGCTTTTTGGACGCCCGAAGTAAACGTAATTGTGGTAAAATACGATAGTTATGAGCTAATACCCGTGCAAAAAATGAGGTACTGAACTCCAGCTAGATGGAACACCCTACCTATGGGGTAAATTCGGCGCAATTCATTGGAAAGGGGTATGCTTACCATGCGAGGCCTGCCGCTTGAATACTAGAGACGGAGGTACGAGCGAGTGCCAAAGAGCCAGTTTCGGACTATGGTTTAATTGTTTAAATATAAATCAAACGTGAATACTGAATACTTTTTGTTTGTTTATTTTGTTTGTTGAAATTTTAACTTATATTTGCATTCGTGTTTAATATTCATCTACATGAAGATCGCTTATCTAAACAAAATAGGCTTCCATGAAGGACGTGGCTTGGTTTGGGTTTCCAAGCCAAACTCCTTTGCATTGACCGCTGCTGAAGCATTGGCCATCTATGAGGCAAAGCGATTCAATGCAGATGCTGTTTTTTTCAAAAAGTCGGGTGCTTCCGGTCTCTCCATTCCACAAGTTTATATATATGAAACCTCCTTTTCAGACGATGAACTGCTGGAGTTGCATAAAAATTTATGGAGCAGTGGTGTCGTACCGCTCTTTTATGTTGTTACCACCAGCGAGCTAAAAATATTTAACTGCTCGAAAAGCTTAGAAAACAAGAGAGAAAGTGGCCTAAAAGTCCGCCCCCTCGAAACGTTTTCATTAGTTGGGGATATCCAAAAAGAGTTAGAGAAGAAAAAGTTTTCGACCAGGCTTTTTGAAAATGGGGCTATTTGGGATGAACATCCTGAGATTTTAAACGTCTCTGAGAGTCCATATCAGAAATTGCTCAGCGGCCTGTTGAATGCTAAAAGGCATTTGGAGCGACAAAGCAAGGCTTTGTCTAAAGCGACCATAAGCAAATTGCTGATTCTAGGGATTTTGGTAAAATATCTGGAAGAAAAGGAGGACGAACACGGTACTAAACTGCTTGAGATTAGCCGAGATTTTTATGAAAAATTTCCAGGGTGTACGCAGTTTACAGATGTTTTGCGCCAAAAAGGGCAGATTGTCGCCTTTTTAAAAGAGCTGGATATTCGTTTCAATGGGCGGGTCTTTGACCTGAAAAGCGAAGAAGAACAAGAACTGGCCAGTACCGACCTCACCTATGTAGCGCATGTTTTTGATGCCGATATCGAGGGGAATCAGTTTGTCCTATGGAAAAACTACGCTTTCAACTTTCTACCCATCGAACTGATCAGCGGGATTTACGAAGCATTCTTAAAAAATGACAAGGAAAAAGGTGTGGTTTACACACCGCCCTACCTCGTCAACCTTCTGATTGATGAATGCATGCCCTTGGACAAGGCCGAGGAGATGTTTGCTGACGGGTCATTCAAGGTATTGGATCCCTCTTGTGGGTCTGGCATATTCTTAGTGGCTGCCTTGAAAAGGATGGTACAGTGGCAGGCCATTTTACGCTATAATGCTACCGGCAGCGGTGAGTACCCACCAGTCGTAGCGGTAAAGCAGCTATTGAAGGACAATATTTTCGG
>DAINNZ010000230.1:0-3998 GCA_036735605.1 Lewinella sp.
GTGGTATTGCTTTCGAGCTCTCGGCGGCGGTCTTCGCGAAATTTCAGCTCTCGTTCCAGTCCTTCTACTAGGTTTTGCTGGCGGATAAAGGTGATATTTTGGTTGTTATAATCTTGGCTAGCCTGGCTGAGTTGCTCGCTTAATTTGCGGTAGTTGCCATCCGTGCCCGCCAGAGATTCTCGGAGGTTTTCGATTTTTTGCTGTTGAGCCACCAATTCCATTTCACGAGCTTGATTGCTAGCAAGCAGGGCGGTTGCTTGCTGCAATAGGGCATCATTCTTGGCTTGGGTTTCTTGAAAATACTTCTCGAAGTTATCCACCCTAGCACTTAGGGCGGCGCGTTGTTGCTGGCTTTTACTCAGTTCTTTTTGCTTAAGCTGAATGTCGTGGGTGATGCGCCTTTGGCGGAGTTGCTCTAGTTTACTGCGCTCTTCGTAGAGCTGTTTGTTTATTTTTTCGGCGGCGGCTTCTGCTTTTTCGATGGCTTTTTCAAGAATTTCAAGATTCTTCTTCCGACCAATTTTCTTGCCCTCAAAAAGCCCCACCGATCCGCCGCTAATGCTTGATGGCCGCCGGATGAAGCGACCACTTTTTGCCAGTAGCGTAAAGCCGGCCGTATCGGCGGCGGGGAAGTCGTCGTGATCAACCAGCAGTACATTATGCAGCAACTTGGCCACTAGCGCTTGATAAGCGGCATCAACCTGCACCACCTCTGTGGCTGGGCGGCAACCCGGGGGCAAAAGCGCGGCGGGTGCCTCCTCCTTGCCGAGTGCGTCTAAAAGGAAGAAATTGGCCTTCCCCTTTTGCCCTTGGCTCAGTAAGCTAATGGCTTGGCGAGCCGTGTCGATACTAGGTACTACATAATAGTTCAAGTAAGGCTCCAAGTAGTTTTCAATGGCAATTCGGTAGCTTTCTTCCACTAATATGAGGTCGCTGAGCAAATTAGGCTCCTGCGTCCAGCTTTTATTTTGGCTCAGGAAGCGAATGGATTCGGGAAAGCCCTCTAAATTTTCCACCATGCTCTTCGTGAGCTTATATTCGTTCTTTTTAGCGTCGAGGGTGCGGTTGATTCGGTTGAGCTCATTTTTGAGGCCATCCATTTTTTCCTCAGCCGCTTCCAATGCGAGGCGCCTTTGCTCTTCGGCTTGTTCGAGGGCTTCGATTTCGAGTAGTTGCTTTTTCTCCTCTTGCTCCAGCAGTAGCAAACGATCCCCTAAGGCTTTTCGCTCGGTTTGGCGGTCTTCCATCTCTTGCTCGTTGCGCTGCCGTTGGAAGTTGAAGTTATCCACTTGATTGGCATCAATGGCCTTTCTTTTTTCCAACTCGAAGATGTTGCGCTCAAGCTGCTGTTGTTCGGCTAAACCCGCGTCTAGCTGCGATTTAATGCCGGCATGCCCCAACTTGATTTGTGCAACAGCAGCCTCGGCTGCGGCCAATGCCAACCCATTTTCCTCGCGCAGGGCTTGCTCGCTTACAATTCGCTTGCGCATTTGGCCGATCTGGCTATTGAGCTCCTCAAGTTGCTCCACGGCTTGCGCTATCTGTGTTTGTAAGTCGCGCCGGTTCTTGCCAATGAACTCCAGTCGCTGTGCTAAGATTTGCTTTTGGTTTTCTTGTTCGCGCAGGGCCGTCACCATTTCATTGAGCTGCCGCTGCCGTTCGCTAACTACTTTTTCTTTGTCAATATTTTGCGTACGCTCTTTTTCTAAGGCAGCCTCTAAGCGGGTGATACCAATATCCGTGGCGCGGTAGCTGTCTTCGGCTTTTTCAATCTCGCTGCTCAATTCGCGGTAGCGAGTGCGTAGGGCAGCAATTTTAAGGGTGGCTAATGCAATGCTTTCGGTTTGGTATTCCGCCTTTATTTCACGGTATTTCCTAGCTCTGGCAGCTTGTTTTTCTAGACTTTTTAAATTGTTATTGATCTCGTGCAGCAAGTCTTCAATGCGGTCTAAGTCCCCTTCTGTGCTGCTGAGTTTAGTCAGTGTTTCGCGCTTGCGCGCTTTGTATTTACTCACGCCCGCAGCTTGTTCAAACATGCGGCGGCGGCTATTATCCTTATCTGCTAAAATATCGTCCACCATTCCGAGGGCGATGATGGCATAACTGTTGGAGCCGATGCCGGTATCCATCAGCAAATTATTGATATCTTTCAGCCGACATTGTGCCGATACTCACTCTCGCCGCTGCGGTACAACATTCGCGTGATAGTGACCATGTTATACTCGGTAGGCAGTAGATTTTTAGAGTTTTCAAATGTGAGCGAAACGGTGGCGATATTTCCCGCTTTGCGTTTTTTGGTGCCATTGAAAATCACGCTGCTCATCTTATCTAAGCGTAGTTCGCGGCCTTTTTGCTCGCCAAGTACCCAACGGATCGCATCCACAATATTGGATTTACCAGAACCATTAGGGCCTACAATGCCGATCACATCCTCTGAAAAATTCACCACCGTTTGGTTAGCAAAACTTTTGAATCCCTTGATTTCTAGCTGCTTTAATCGCATAAGATGTTTTCAACCTAGCTTGTGTGTACTTCGCTCATTTCCCCTATGCGGCTACGATTGGTTGAAGCCATTCGGAAAGTCGTATAGCGCGGATAGCCCGCAAAGATAAGCCGCTTCTTATTTTTTGCTAGCGCAGGGGCAAGATTTTCTTAAGTGCGCAAGTGTAGCCCCTTCTCCTCACCGAGGCTATCTAGCGCGATAGACCAAGCCTACGCCCGGCGTAATACCGAGTATTTCGTGGTAAGCAGCACCAATTTCAATGCGCATTTGCTCCACTGCTGAAAAGGCTAGGCCGAAGGAAAGCTCCCCTGGCCCAGAAGCCGCCCCTAGGCGTAGATCCAGCTGCTCAGAAAGGCCATATTCCAAACCTACCCGAACGCGGGTGGGGTAATCTACATCTTGGTGCACCTCTGCCATGAGTAATAGTTTTTCGTTTGGCCGGTAGCCTAAACCCGCCGAGAGTAGCTGCGGTAAAAATTCTTCCTCGGCTGTTTCCACCCGCATCAAACTAAAGGCGCGGAAGCCCACCGAGAGCTCTTTCGTAATATCCAACTGCGCTCCTACGCTAAAAGTAGCCGCAAAGCTGCTCTCGTAAGTAGGAATAGCCGTGTTGAAGCCTACTAGCTCCACACCTAACCTGAAATTATCGGATAATTTCCTGCCATAAGAAAGACCTAGCCTACTTTCGCGGTAGGAAGCAAACCCAAAAGAGAGGAGCGAGAGGCCAAAACCACCATTCGCAACCGGCAGCGCGGCTCCCAGTTGCACGGTCTGTAACTCAGCCAACCCGAAACGTTGCTCGCCCGACAAATGAACGCCCAGCGCATCTAACTGCCCCAAACCTGCCGGATTAGTCCACACCGAGTAGGCATCCGTAAAAGTGATCCCAGTTCCACCTAATGCCCTACCCCGCATAGCGGCAGGGGGCGGTAAACCGTTCTGACTAAAAACAGAAACCTGCGGCCAAAGTAGTAGGCTCGCAAGACAGATAATGAGGGTGTAGATTGGCTGTTTCATACAGCGCACAAGCTACGAACTTTCTCCATTTTTAAGGCAGTGAAACTTTTTTTTTGTAAAAACTTTTATAATGCCAAACTTAGATATTACTTTTGCGTCCGATTTAGTCGAAACCACTAGTTTGTTCGGAGGAATGGCAGAGTGGTTTAATGCACCGGTCTTGAAAACCGACGTGTCGAGAGGCACCGGGGGTTCGAATCCCTCTTCCTCCGCTTCTTCCACCCACAACGGGTAAAAGGCAGGCTCTAGAGCCTGCCTTTTTGCTTTCCCCTAGCGTAGCTGGTTTTCCTCCAAGAGTTGTCTTTCCTCCAAGGGCTGTCTTTTCTACCTTGCCTTTGCGCTATCAAGTAGAGCCTTGCCCCTGCGAGCGAAGCGGCAGCCAAGCATAATTCTGGCGGAAGTCCGACCGCGCCATAGCCTCCAGCTCAGCAGCAACGCTCAGCAGCAACGCTCAGCAGCAACGCTCAGCAGCAACGCT
>DAINNZ010000231.1:0-3987 GCA_036735605.1 Lewinella sp.
AAGTAATTGCAGTGGCAGCATACTTCGGTTTGAACCGATGCGGACTTCTAACCAATAGGTTGCTGCGGCTAAGTTGGGTAGCCTAGATGTTTGTCCTCTTTCTTGGCTTTGCCATACCAACTGCCCTAAGCTGTTGTAGATACGGATGTCCGTTGCCAAGCCGCTGGGGTTATCCCAACGCAGTTGATCGCCTGAGCGAGCAGGGTTGGGGCACTGTACAGAAAAGGTAGTCGTATTGCCTACTTCCGTTAAAGCGGTTGCGCCCTCTAAGCGTAGGTAGAGCACAAAACCATCGTGATCGCTGCTTCTTGCCAAACTGGCAGTGTTGCCAGCAAAGTTGCTTGTGGCATCGGCGTTTCCTCTACCGTAGTGCAGTTCCATAGCACTGAGGCCTGAAAGCTGGTTCGCTACGCAGTGATCTAGCGTCTGTGCAGAGCCCCTGAATACGTAGCTATAGCGCTCCGCAGGAGCAGGAAGGGTAGAGGAGAGCAGTTCCAAAGGTGGTTGCACAATATCCACAACCGGAAACAGCGCACCTAGGCTTGCTCTGCCTATTATCTGGTTCATTACATCTACATAGCCATCTGTGAATTCAAAAGCGTTGAAATCGCCGATTAGTAGCAGATTGTCGTTTCTCAGCGTTTGCACCATTTGCGCCACGCTTTGACTTTGCTCATACCGTTTAGTGCGCACAAAATTACTGTCTTCAATGCCATTTAGCGAGCGGAGGTGTAAATTGATTACTTGCAAATTGACACTAGGCGAAATAGGAAGGGGAATAGTTGCCAATAAAGGAGGCCGATCGTGTAAAATACCACCAATACTCAGTAGTTCGCTAGTACCTAATTGCTGAAAACTAGCACCTGGTAGTCGCTTATGTACCAGCGTGGCCGAGCGAATATTAAACACCCCACTACCTACAAAGCCGTAATAATCGCCCCGAACAGGGTCTTTTTGACGCAATCGGAAGATCAAATCTTCTAATTCTTGTTGCCCGCCCACTTCTTGTAGGCCAATCACATCGGGGAATTGCAGCACTTCGGCTAGGTAATTCACTACCTTGGTGAGTTGAGTGGCATAATTGCTCTCGGCGGTAGAAAGGCGTAGCGCATTGAAAGAACCCACCGTTACTTCATCGGCGAGCCTTGGGCGAACGGCTTGCACCACGGGCCTTGTAGTGAGTTCTACAGGCCTAGTGGGTGCTAGGCGATAGCCACTATTGTTTTGTAGTAGTATGCCCACACCACTGATTTTATCGCCTGCATTGAGCAGCGTATAGTTCGTTTGTCCAAAGTCGCTGGAGGCATAGCGTACTAGCTCCGGATTATCGTCGAACATCGGCAGGCCAGGCAGGCCAGGCGGGAGTAAGCCGGGCTCGCGGAACGGGCGACTAGGGGTAGGGTAGGCATAGGTGGTGCCCGACGAGCTAGCACCCTGCGCGATGGTAATTTTAAAATCGACTAGCATTCCTTCGAAGCGCTCATAATCCGAAACCGCTTGCAATTGGGTACCAACTGCTAGGTTCACGGCTGGCGGAAGCGGTGCCGTACCGACCTTGTTGATCGTCACAGAGCCGCCTAAGCTGCTAGTGCCTTCATTTTCTCTCACTTGGCCGGTGAGTAGTACTAAATCGCCCGGCACCAAAGAAAGCAGGTCGCCGCCCGTCACCTGCAAGCCCTCGCTCGTGAGCGGGTTCGTATCTGGATGAAGCGACTGCACGTAAGCGATCGTCGGGTTGGCATAGAGTACAATGGCCGTATCCACTTGCACTGTTTGACCCACGAAACTGCTTACATTGCCACTCCCTTGCAGCGTATGAATAGCCACCAGAGGCGTCTGACCACCTAGAAGAGTAGGGAGTAGGCTGAATAGCAGCAGACTTAATATTACTTTAATTTTCAATTTATGTTTTGTTGTTCGTAACAATTGTGAGTGGATAATGTTAGGACAAAAGTAAGCAAAGCATTCCGCTACGGAATGGCTAAAAACGAATTATGTCAGATACATCTATTCTTGAGCGCAAATTTGATCCACTCTACCAAGCAGCCTTCGTGTTGGCAGTTGCCTTGCTTATCAACATATTAGCTGTTTTGGTGCGCTCTACCGATGCGGTAGGGGTGGGCAATCGTTTTCCTTGGTTAGCGGCCGCTGCCATGATGCTTTTTTACGCGATTATGAATGTAGTGTTCAGTGTTTCTTCCCAAAATTTACTGCGCTATTGGGGCCGATCCATCTACGCTTTCATGGGGGTAGCCCTAGGAGCTGGTTTGCTAGCTTGGGCTTTTAGCCAAGAAAGTATCTCGCAAGCAGGCTCCTACAAATGGATCTATGCCGTGGTTACTTTCTGCTACCTCGTTTTCCTCGGCATGATTAGCATGATGCGAAAAGTAGTAGAATTCGCCCAAAAAGAAGAGTGGAACAGCCCAAAAATAAGGCAGAAAAAAAGACGGCATTAAAGGAATCCCATCCTTTCCCCCTTTCTACATCGCTAACGCCCAATGAGCTGCTGCTTTTGCCGAAGCATTTTCTGGTTGCTACCTAGAGGAATGTGTAGGCTCAAACCTATTTGGTCGCCGGGTAAAAGGTTGGGCTGCAAGCGGAGGCTAAGATCATCGCTTACATCAAAGCTCTTGAGATGGGCATCACTATAGGCTTCGATGCCCTGCAAAAGATAAGCTACAAAAATAAAAAGATAGGCGTTTTGTCTATCACGGTCGAAGCGGTCCCGTAGGTTGCGTAGCGCGGCAGTACCGTTTACCAATCCAGTAAATTCATGCGTTTGTGGCGTACAATCCTCGGCGATATTAGGCCCAAAACACTCTGCCTCTAGGGCGCGAACAAAGCGGCGATAGTTGGTGGTGTTAAAATCGGCCACACCAATGGCACCAATGAGGCCACCATACACAATAGGTACTTTCCACCAAGCCCGATTATAAACTTGTCCGCCACCAGGAATAAGTGCCCACTTGAGAGCCTGCCCCGGTTTCTTTTCCTTGGGGAGTAGGGACAAGCTATCGATGGATGGCGCAAAGGTAGCTTGCTGCTGCGGCACTACACTATCTTGCTGCGCGGCGAGACAAGCGCAGCAAACTAGTAAAGCAAGCAAGCATACTATTCTAAATGGCATCCGCTTTATCTTATTCTACCGCTTTGAAAAGTTGGTGTAGCACCTCCTTGTTGGGGAATGATAAACTAACGTGCCCTTGAAATTTTTCTTCATTTTCGAGCATGATTTTAACATCCTTTATGCCAAAGAACTCACGAAAAGCTTGTTCTACCATTTTGAACTCTTCATTTCGTAGTTGCTTCGGGGATTGGCTACTCCGTGCTTTTACGGATTTTTTATAGGTCTTGGCCTCTCTTTCTATATCGCGAACGCTCCATTGTGGGTGCGCTAGAATGTCTTTCAGGAAAACCTCTTGCAGCTCCAGGCTATCCACTCCCGCAATAGCTTTGGCGGCTCCGATGCTGATCTTAGCGGCGCGAATGGCCTCTTGAACCGGCAGGCTGGTTCTAAGGATCTTAAGGTAGTTGGCCACCGTAGGTCTTTCCTTCCCGACACGCTGCGCCACTTCTTCTTGCGTAAGGTCAAATTCTTGTTGTAGTCGTAAATAAGAATAGGCCACCTCCATAGGGTTGAGGTCTTGGCGCTGAATATTTTCAATCAACGCCATTTCTAGCAAGGTCTGATCGTCGGCTGTGCGTATAAAAGCGGGCACTTCCTCCAGGCCGGCTAATTGACTAGCGCGAAAGCGCCGCTCGCCGCTAATGATCTGGTAAGTACCATCACCCATGTGCCGAACCGTAATGGGCTGTATGATACCATGTACTTTAATACTATCAGCTAGTTCGGTAAGAGGGCCTTCCTCAAATTCCTTACGCGGCTGATCAGGATTAGCATGAATTTGGGCAATAGGGAGCAGCGCAAACTGTTTGCTGAGTTCTTTGGCGGCAATTTCAGGGGTTTCTTGCAAGACTTCCTCTAGG
>DAINNZ010000232.1:0-3945 GCA_036735605.1 Lewinella sp.
GCGCGCGCATAGCGTGCGTGCGCGTACAAAATTGGCTCACATATCCTCTAATATAACTATTTTTATAAATTCTTTTGCAGTATATGCGACAAAATAGAGTAGAAGTCTGATGACTACACCTCATAGCTGCATTTTCGTGGGCGAAGCCTGAACAGAGAAGGAACGCAAATGCTAGCCACATACGCTCATCGCAAACGCCTACCCGCCAATCGGCCCTAGGTCCACCCCTTCGCTGTAGGCCATACGGATACCTGCGCGGGAGAGAGCTGCTTTGATATTCTCGTTGACTTGGAAAGTGGCCTGCCAGTATTCCTCCGGATGGACGTAAGGCCGCACAGCGACAATGATATTGTGCGTGTCGAAGCTTTCGATCCCTACGGCTGGGGCGGGATCGGGCAAAACTAGGTTAGATTCTTGTAAGGTTTGCAGGATGATAGCTTTGATGCGGGGGAAGTTCTCTTCATATGCCATCAATAATTTAAGCTCTAATCGGACTTGCCCTAGTTGGCTATAGTTGGTGACCACATTTTCTACTATTTGGCTATTGGGGATGATGAGTGTCTTTTTACCAGGAGTAACGAGCAGGGAGTTGAAGATTTGTATTTCACTGACGCGGCCGAAGAAGTCTTCGATTTGTATCCAATCGCCAATTTTGTAAGGGCGGAAGATTAAAATTAAGATGCCCGCCGCGAAATTGCTAAGCGAGCCTTGTAAAGCAAGGCCTACGGCAAAGCCAGCAGCAGCTATCACGGTGACTAGCCCAGCCGTGTCAAAACCCAATGTACCCGCTACGACAAAGAAGAGGGCTATTTTAAGGCCAATACCTACGAGTGAAGCCAAGAAAGGTAGGATGTTTTCCGCCAAGCCTGTTTTTTGCATCGCTTTAATGGCTAGCCTCACGACTTTATTGATAATGCGAATGCCTACCAGCAAAATGATGATGGCTAAGACCACCTTGGGTAGATAATAAATCAGACCATCCGTAGCCTGCTGGATATACTGCTCGATCTTTTCCGCGTCCATAGTTTTCGCTTATTTTTTATACTATACTCAAACCAAATCGATTCAAGCATAAGCCAAGGCAAAAGTAAATTAAGTTATTGAATTGAAAGTAACGGTTTTGAAAAGGCAACTAGCAACGAAGCATCCCTTGTCTGTACATTGAAAAAGGGGGAGTTGCAAACGGAGCTTGTCGAAGCATCTATCTTGGTGCTTGGCGGAGAGAAGGTTTCTCCAAGCTGTGGAAAAAAGGACAAAGGAAAACAAAAAATCCCGAACAACTCTAGTAAAGGACCATCGTGACGTTGACAGCCAACCGCCTGTATTAAGCGGTTTTTATACGCGGTCTTGCGCTACAAAGCTACACTTGCCCCTGCACAGCGTGCCCGCCCGTGTGGGCTTTATACAGCGCGAGTGAAGCGATAGCTAGCTAAGTACGTACTGCCTTTTCCTAGAAAACGAAGCCGATACTGAGGAGGAAATTTCTGGTTGCTTGCGGGTAATTGCCAACTTGTAGTAGGGTTTCGCCATCGAGGCGATAGCGATAGCTCCAGCCGTTAGCCACATAGAGGGTGTCAAAAAGGTTGTTGAGCAGTAGGGTCAGGCTGATTTTTTCTACCCATTTGGGTTGGAGGCTATACGAAAGCCGGCAGTCGCTGTAAAAATAGGGGGCGATGCTGCTGGCTAAGTCGGCGGAATTATCCAGATAACGGCGACCTACATACTTTCCCATTATGCTAGCTGCTAGCTGCTGTTTTTCGGTTTGTAGTACTTGGTAGGTCAGTTCGAAGGCGCCTAGTAAATCTGGGCTAAAAGCCAGCGGCACCTCGCCGCGTTGGAGGGCTACTTGGCCGATGAAGTTAAAGTCGGCGTCGTAGTCATCCAGGAACTCGGTATAGGCTTGGATGCGGTTGCGGCTGAGGCTGAGGTTGCCTGCTGCTTGTAGCCGTCGGGTGAGTGCATAGCCGGCCTGTAGTTCTAAGCCAAGGCGGTAGCTATTAGGCACATTGATGCGAATATATTCACCTACGTCATTGAGCTGCCCGTTGAGCACGAGTTGGTCTCGGTAGTGCATGTGGTAAGCGTTGAGGCCAATATTAGATCGCTTGCCACTGAATTTATAGCCTAGTTCGGTATTGTACAAGCGTTCTGGCCTGGGTTGAGAGGATAGGGGATTATCGGTGAAATCATTTCGGTTGGGTTCTCGTTGCGCTACGCCAAAAGATAGGTAGAGCGCTGTTTGTGGAGCCAGGTTGTAGTAGAAACCGGCTTTTGGGTTGAAGAAGCGGTGTGTAGCCTGTTGTTCGATGCGGCTTAGATCATTGTTGTAGCCGAGGTAGGTATAATCGACGAAGCGAAACTGTAGATCGGCGTAGGCCGCTAGGTTGGGCAGTAGTTCGCGTTGGGCTTTGATGAATAGGTTGCCATCTTTTTTGAGGCCATCGTTGTCGTAGTAAAGGTGCCGGATTTCGCTATTAGCAGCATCCCGCGCCCAGATGACCTCCCCGAAATGACGACCATCATACAAGTGGTAGCCGCCGCCGATGGTAAGTTCGGTTTGGTCGTTGGGGCTGCGGTAATCGAGGCTATAGACCAAGCCATAGAAATCATTATCGAGCCAACGCCTACGGATGAGGTCGCTGTGGGTACGGCTGTCGTTAATAGGAGGGATGCCGTAATGCAAAAGGTTTTGATCGGCCTTATATTGTTCAAAGAAACCAGCACCTTTGGTATAGTGGCCGCTGAGTTTGAGCGCCCAATCGCTACTGATGGCTCGGCTATAGTGGGCTTGGTAATGTTGTTGGCCGTAGTCATCTACTTCGTTTTCGTAGGGACTGCCTTCGCGCTCGGTGCCAGCGGTATTAGTCCGGCGCAGCTGGCGGTCGTTGATTAGGCTAGCGTCGATGCCGTTCCACGCTTGATAGGTAACTTCTTCGCCACCGAAGGCGAGGAAGCGCCAAACGCTTTTATTGCTGGTTTTGGTAGCACTAAGGTAGTAGCCTTGCAAGTCGGAGCGAGCTCTATCGACGTAGCCATCTGAATGGATATTGCTAAGCCTAGCATCGAGGCTCCAACCGGTCTTGCTTTGGCCCGTGCCAAATTGTAGGGAAGCCCGGCGCGTTCCGAAAGAACCGATGCCTGCATCGAGGCTAGCATAGGCCACTTCTTTAAGCCGATTGGTTTGTATATTGATGGAAGCCCCGAAGGCACCGGCGCCGTTGGTGCTAGTCCCAACGCCTCTTTGCAGCTGAATTTCATCCGCAGAGCTAGCGAAATCGGGCAAGTTGACCCAAAAAACCCCTTGGCTTTCCGAGTCGTTGAGAGGAATCCCGTTGATGGTTACATTGGTCCGGCTAGGGTCGCTGCCGCGAATCCAGATGCCCGTGTAACCAATGCCCGCCCCTGCGTCGGAGGTGACCACCACACTCGGTGTCCACTGCAATAGAAAGGGGAGGTCTTGGCCGAGGTTGTTTTTAGCTAGGTCGGTTGCTGTAAGGTTGACGTAGGTGACCGGCGTTTTTTCTTTCGCCCGGTTGGCCGATACAACTAGCTCTTCGGTGGTGAATACGCGCGGCCCTAGCGCTACGGCCATGGGTAGGGTAGGGCGGTCGGGGCGCAGTTCTACTAGGAAGGTTTCACTTTGATAGCCCAAATAACTAAAGCGGATTTGATAAGACCCAAAGTCAGGTAAGGCTAAGGTGAAGCGGCCATCCGCTTCGGTGGTGGTGCCAATTCCTTTCGTAAGTACCTCTACTGCTACGCCATAGAGAGGAACCTCATCGGCCTTGCCGAAAACACTGCCTATCAGGTGCTGACTACAAAGGAAGCTTGGAATAAAAGAGAATAGAAGGGTCGCGAGGGCGACGCGCTGCAAAGCTTGCATAGCTACGAATTTTTCCCTTCCCGGCATTACCCGGGCAGGTTCCTGGTTAAAAAATCCAAGGG
>DAINNZ010000233.1:0-3932 GCA_036735605.1 Lewinella sp.
ACTCCCGACCTCAGGATTATGAATCCTGCGCTCTAACCGGCTGAGCTACCGCGCCTTGAAAACTTCTTTCAAAATCGGCTGCAAAGATAGGGGTTTGTATTTCATATATGCAATAGGGGGGTGCTTTTTTATGGAACAAATTTTCCCCTATAGCTGTTAAGCCCCTAAACAACATGATGGCTGATCCGTTCTTAGATGCTCGCTTGCAACTACGCCCGCAAATTGAAACAGCTCCGGCCGAATCGGTAGCAGAGGATTTTCAAAACCGTTGCCTTCGACCTATTCTGAAGCTACAGCATCCTTTATTGGTGCAGTTGTTTGGACATCACGCGGCTCGCAGGAACTATAAGCTTGTAGGGCTTAGTGCCGAAAAAAAGCGGCAGCAAATACAAACCGCCCTACAGCAAGATACCCGCTTGCGGGGCTTGTTGTTTGGTCTAGTGCTTGGGCAGTGTACAGAAGCAGAGCTAGCACAGTATTGCCAAATGGAAAGTGAGATGAACCGTCGGTTAGGACAATTGCTGCTGGAGCGGCTACACAGCCACTATGGCTAATTACTCTTCTTCGCTAGCGTGGAAGGCATCGTTATCTTTCAAATAGTGGTACCATTTGAGCAGTTTCTTGATATCGCTGGCGTGAACACGATTGGGATCGTAGTTGGGTAGCACATCGGCTAGGTACTCAAAAAGGGCGTCTTTGTCAGCTTTGGCCTCGGGGGCGGGGTTATCGGCCGCCTGCTCTAACATCCGTTGGAAGACTGCTCGGAGCGGCTCTGCCTCCCCATCATTGGTATAGACCGCCATGCTTTCTAGCGGCGCGAATTGGTGCTTACGGGTGGGTGCGAAAAAACGCTTACCGCTGGCTATTTCTTCAACGATCAGGCCGCCTTTGCGTTCCGTAATCATGGTGTATAATCCGGGAAGGCCGGAGATAGCGAGGATGTGGTCTAATTTCATTTTTATCAATTTCGCTGCAAATGTAGGGTATATACTTGCTTGTGCCCAAATACTAGCTCAAAAGCCTTTGTTTTTTGTGTAGAAATGCTTACATTTAGCCTTTAGGCGGCGTTTTGCTACTTAAGCTGAATACAATTTCATGTCTGTTAAAGAGAATAATCTACTTAAGTGGGCTTTACTACTCACCTTCTTACTGGTTCCCCTGGTTAATTACATTCCTGTGTTGCAAGACGCGGATCGCTTCGCCGATGATGCGAACACCCGAGTGGATGCCGCCGGCTATGCTTTCAGTATATGGGGTGTCATTTTCTTGGGGATGATCGGTTTTGCAGGGCTCATTTTTCGAACAACAGCGGCTGATTGGTCGGCAAACCTACAGCAGGCCGTGCTAGGTCTGTGTTTAGCAGGGCTAGCCTCTATGCTTTTTGTGCCTATTAGTATCCAAGGCAACCAGCTATTGGTTTGGTTCGATTTGCTGCTGCACCTCTTAGCACTTTTGTATGCCTATGTGCATCTACGACGGCACGTAGCGGCCAAGGGGGCTGGGGCGGCCGGCGCTTGGCTTTATTTTGCCCCCTCGATGTACTTAGGGTGGATATCGGCTGCCACGGTGATTGCAACGGCTCTAATGTTGGATGCACAAGGTATTCGCTTTTCCCCAGCAGTGGAAATATACGGTGCGATGGCTTTAGTGGTGGTGTTATTACTGATTGCCAGCTATTTAGTGCGGCAACGGGATAGTGTGTACGGCCTCACAGTGGTTTGGGCACTGATCGCCGTTGGGGTGGAACAAGCCGATGCCCAATGGCTACAATACACCGCTTGGGGAGCTGCGCTGCTGATCGTGGTGTTGGTTGTAAGTCGGAAATTCGATTTTTATACGGCTGTCAAAAGATAGTCATAGGCTATCCCAATATTTTCGCTAGGAGGCTCGCCTTTGAGATACCTATTGCAAGCAACACAAGGGATGCTCAACTGCCAAGGGCATGACGTGGCCGTTGGAGGGGAAAAGAGCTAGGCTGAAAGTTTATGTTGACAGCTGTTTTAGCTACACCTTTATAGGCTTTTTGCCCAAAGTAAGCATTCTATTAGGTAGGCTTAGGAAAGTCTTGCGCAACATGATTACCTTTGCCCCTGCCCTGCGGGCAAAAAAGGAAAATAGGGCAGTCGCTAAAAAGGGGGGGGCTAGCCGTGCAGTTGTTTTGATTACCATCATCTTACAAATAAATTACTATGTCCGCGAAGATCAAGCCTACGATTCAACCACTGAGCGTGGTATTCTTGCTGTTTTTTTGCAGTATGTTGCAGGGGCAAGACCAATTTCGAGCCTTACTAGTTACCAAAACAGGCGGCTGGCACCACGGGTCGATCGTGGCTGCCGTGCCAGCGATGGAAGCCTTGGCCAAGCGACACCAGTTTCGTTTGGATAGGCACCAAGATGCCATGCCACTAAATGACGAACAATTGGCGCGTTACGACGTGATCATTTTAGTGAACACCACAGGCGATATATTTTCGGAAGCTGAGCAAGCGGCTTTCGAGCGTTTCATACAAGCGGGGAAGGGTTTTGTGGGCATCCACGCGGCATCGGATACGGAATACGATTGGCCTTGGTATAACCGGCTCGTAGGGCGGATGTTTGTTATTCACCCGGTTATTCAAACGGCGATGCTGGAAGTCCAAAAGGCTGATTTCCCTGGTTTAGCACGCTGGCCTAAGCGCTTGCTTTGGACGGATGAGTGGTATGAATTTACGGATGAAAAGACGCCTGGTTTGCAATACCTACTTACGGTGGATGAAAGCACCTTCGACCCCAAGGCCGATTGGGGGCGTGCCAAAGGCGTTGGGATGGGCGATTTTCACCCCATCGCTTGGTACCATACCTTCGATGGTGGTCGTTCCTTCTATACGGCATTAGGGCACATGGATGAGGTATATGAGGAACCCCTTTTTCTGGAGCACGTTTATGGAGGTATCTATTGGGCGGCCACAGGTAAGGGATTATAATAACGTATGCTAACGGCCTTTCAGGAAAACCCACTCTTGCTGCTTTTTACCGTCATTGCCTTAGGGTATGGGGTGGGAGAGATACAGATACGTGGTTTCAAACTGGGTGTGGCGGCGGTGTTATTTGTTGGTTTAGGCTTTGGAGCTATTGATCCTAGCTTTTCAGTGCCTCAGTTGGTGATATTTTTAGGACTTACCATCTTCGTTTATACGGTAGGTTTGAGTAGTGCCCCTGCTTTTTTTGCTAGTTTTCGGCGCAACGGCTTTCGAGATATGAACTTTATAGCCGTCACCGTAGCACTTTCGGCACTGCTAGCTTATGGGATGCACTGGGTTTTTAACTTGGATGCAGCCACCACGGCAGGCTTATACGCTGGGGCTAGCACTAACACGCCCGCTCTAGCCGGTTTATTGGATGTGATACAAAAAACAGCGGCGGCTGACGACCTCACGGAAATGAGCCAAAAGGCAGTGGTTGGCTATTCCCTATCCTACCCGATGGGCGTTTTAGGCGTAATGCTAGCCATCGTGCTATTGCAAGGCCTACTAAAGGTGAATTACCCGGCGGAAGCTGCTGCGCTACAAGCCAATTTCCCGATGGGGGAAACGCTCGACAGCCGAACACTGCGTGTTAGTAACCCGGCCATACTAGGCCAATCGATTCGCGACTTTCGCCTACGCTACCCAGCTCGCTTAGTTTTTGGTAGAATGCGTAGAGACGGAGAAACGCTATTGACCAACTGGGATACGAGGCTGCAAGCAGGCGATGACTTGGTGGTCATTGGCCCCGATGCTACCTTGGCGGAAGCCGAGCGGCTCATTGGGCCGCCTAGCGAAGTACAGCTTACCTACGATCGGACGATCTTCGATGTTCGCCGTTTGTTTGTGTCTAATTCTGCCATAGCAGGCAAAACTATTGCTTCCCTAAATTTAGCCGAGCGTTTTTCTCTAGTCGTGACGCGCATACAA
>DAINNZ010000234.1:0-3903 GCA_036735605.1 Lewinella sp.
CACATCGAAGCCGAGATCAGCGAAGCCTGTTGCGATCACTTTAGCACCTCTATCGTGGCCATCTTGGCCCAATTTAGCGACCATGATACGGGGTCTGCGGCCCTCTAGCTGTTGGAACCGTTTGGCCATTTGGCGCACCACTTCAAGACGTTCATTATTTTTCATAGCTTGGGAGTAAACGCCACTAATCATCCGATTACTAGCGGTGTAGCGACCGAAGACGGCTTCTAAGGCAGCACTAATTTCCCCGAGACTAGCTCTAAGACGGGCGGCAGCGACGGCTTTCTCCAGGAGGTTCTCGCCTTCTCCTTCTGCTGCTCGCGTGATAGCTTGTAAGGCGGCCTGTACAGCGGCTTCGTTGCGTTGGGCGCGAAGATTTTTGAGTTGTTCTATTTGTGATTGTCGTACGGCTGCATTATCGATATTGAGCACTTCTACCTGCTGGTCTTCTTGAATTTGGAAGACATTGACCCCCACGATTTGTTCCTCGCCGGTATCGATTCGAGCTTGTTTCCGGGCAGCGGCTTCCTCGATACGAAGTTTAGGGATACCTGCATCGATGGCAGCAGGCATACCGCCGGCGGCAACAATTTCTGCCATCAATCGGCGGGCTTCCTCGATGAGTTGGTTGGTGCGCTGCTCTACGAGATAGCTCCCCCCCCAAGGGTCAATGGCTTTTACGATATCCGTTTCTTGCTGCAAGAAGAGCTGGGTATCTCTAGCGATTTTGGCACTAAAATCCGTTGGTAGCGCAATGGCTTCATCGAGTGCATTGGTATGTAAGGACTGCGTGCCCCCAAAAACGGCGGCCGCTGCTTCCAGGCAAGTGCGGGCTACGTTATTGAAAGGGTCTTGCTCGGTGAGACTATAGCCAGAAGTTTGGCAATGCGTTCGGAGGAGTAAACTTTTGGGATTTTGCGGCCGATAGGTTTGGATCAATTCAGCCCAAAGAACGCGGCCAGCACGCAGTTTAGCAATTTCGGTGAAAAAATCCATGCCAATCCCCCAGAAAAAGGAGAGGCGCGGGGCGAAATCGTCGATCGCAAGACCAGCAGCTAGCCCAGCTTCTACGTAGGCGATGCCATCGGCTAAGGTGTAGGCTAATTCCATAGCAGCTGGTGCTCCCGCCTCGTGCATGTGATAGCCACTAATACTGATGCTATTGAACTTGGGCATTTTAGCCGCCGTGTAGGCGAAAATATCCGATACGATCCGCATACTAGGCTTAGGCGGATAGATATAGGTGTTGCGGACCATGAACTCTTTGAGAATGTCGTTCTGTATCGTGCCGGCTAATAGATGAGGGGCAACGCCTTGCTCCTCTGCCGCAATAATGTAGAAAGCCATGATGGGGAGAACAGCACCATTCATGGTCATGCTCACCGACATTTGATCGAGGGGAATTTGATCAAAAAGGCGTTTCATATCTTCTACCGTATCAATCGCTACCCCCGCTTTGCCTACATCGCCCCGAACGCGTTCGTGGTCGCTATCGTAGCCTCGGTGGGTTGGCAGATCGAAGGCAACGCTCAGCCCCTTTTGGCCAGCCGCTAGATTACGGCGGTAGAAGGCGTTACTTTGCTCGGCTGTTGAAAAACCGGCGTATTGGCGAATCGTCCAGGCTTGGTTGATATACATCGTAGCATAGGGCCCCCGCCGGAAGGGCGCAAAGCCTGCCGGATTGCTTTGAATTCGTTCGGTTTGAATTGCCTTAGAAGCTAGCGTAGCATCTAAGTGTGGTGAAAATTTGGGTCGGGACATATCTTACGGTTAGGTGGCAAATATACAAAATTTGTGGAATAGCTCCACTAGTCTTCTGGATACTATCTATCGCTATCCGAGGGAAAATTGGCGGATACAAGCTGCTTATTTTGCCGCTTACGCTACAAGAGAGCCTTGCCCCTGTCGGAACACCTGTATGGGCGGCAGCCAAGTTCATAGACTTTTCTCCTTACTTGAGTATGGCACCCTTTGAGGTTGCTTGCAGGCCTTCGCTGCTGGGTGATGCGGTACAAAGCCCTTGGGTTCAATAGGCGTATTCTACAGGCCGTCAAATGGCTACGAAGAGGCGTATCTTTACTTTTTTTGCATCCGCCGTGCGAAAATATCTATTGGTATGGCTAAAATCACTATATTTGAACAAAAGAACGTAATACACTTTGCTATGCAACGAAGGCTACTCAGCTTATTAGGTATTTTTTGGCTTAGTTTTTTAGGTGCGCAAGCGCCTTTTTACGCCACTACGGCTGCGCAGGCAGCAGAAATGGAAGACAAGGTGATCGCTTGGCGGCGGCATCTCCATGAGCACCCTGAATTGAGCAACCGCGAGTTTGCCACGGCAGCATTTGTGGAGCAGCATTTGCGGTCTTTAGGCTTGGAAGTCCGCACAGGCATTGCGCACACTGGTGTGATTGGCATCTTGCAGGGCGATCTACCGGGCGGTGTGATTGCCCTGCGGGCGGATATGGATGCGCTACCGGTGAAAGAGCTAGCAGATTTACCCTTTGCTAGTAAAGTAACCACTACCTACCGCGGCACGGAAGTAGATGTGATGCACGCTTGTGGGCATGATGCCCACGTGGCCATGCTGATGGGGGCTGCCGAGCTGCTCACGCAGCGCAAGGCAGAGATAGCCGGCACCATTATCTTTTTATTTCAACCCGCCGAAGAAGGTGCTCCTCCCGGGGAAGAAGGCGGCGCTTCCTTAATGGTACAAGAAGGCGCGCTTAGAGATTACGGGGTGGAAGCAGCTTTTGGTATTCACATCAATTCTCAAACCCCGGTGGGTGTGGTGCGCTACAAACCCGGTGGTATTATGGCTGCTTCTAATCGTTTTAGCATCACGGTCAAAGGAAAGCAAGCACACGGTAGCCGCCCATGGGCTGGCATCGACCCTATCACGGCGGCAGCGCAGATCATCCAAGGGCTGCAAATGATTATTGCACGGCAAACCGACCTAACGAACGAAGCCGCCGTGATCACAATCGGTAAAATTGATGGCGGCATCCGAGAAAATATTATTCCGGAACAAGTTAATATGGTGGGTACTATCCGCACCCTAGATGAAGCCATGAAAGAAGACATCTTCCGACGAATCCACCAAACAGCCACTAGCATCGCTGAAAGCAGTGGTGCAACAGCCCTCGTTGAAATTGAGGATGGCAACCCCGTCACCTACAACGATCCGGCGCTCACTGCGCGGCTACTCCCCACCCTAGAAGCCACTGCGGGGCAAGATAAAGTGCTGCTCACTAAAGCCATTACAGGTGCAGAAGATTTTGCCTTTTACGCCCGTGAAGTGCCCAGCCTCTTCATCTTTGTAGGCGGTATGGACCCCACGATGCAGCCCAACGATGCCCCAGGCCACCATACCCCCGATTTTTATATCGACGAACGCGGCCTGCTCCTCGGCGTGCAGCTCTATACCAATATTGCCCTAGATTACTTAGCGGGCAAGTAGTCATGGCTGTCGCTTTGCTCGCGGGGGCAAGGGTATTCCTTTCTCAGTTACTGCTCCTATTGCTTCACAAAACGAAGCGCGCTAGCCTCGCCCCCTAGGTGACTGAAGAGTGTGTAAAGGCCGCGTGGTAAATCCGATAGATCGATCGCTTGCACCGCTTGCGGCAGCAGTGGTATCGTTTGTATCATTTGGCCATTGGCGGCTATAATCCATCGTTTCGGCACATTTTCTAGGGCAAAAGCGGGTAATTCTACCATCAACCGATGCGTAGCAGGCTTGGGATATACACGAATTGGGAGGGTGCGGGGAGAAGCAAAGTTAGCAGAAGCCATTCGAGATGGCCTATAATCGCCGCTATAATCTATTTGTTTGAGCGGATAAAATTGTATCCTTGCCCCTGCCTCCGGCCAAAAGGGGGGAGAAAAATCGGGAGAGCCTTCGAT
>DAINNZ010000235.1:0-3833 GCA_036735605.1 Lewinella sp.
ACTAATATTTCTTCTAGCATCTAAGGGCGGTTTTCGCTGGCCTCAAGCCCAGCGTAATGTTCGTTACATTCCGTATCAAAGTAATTAGTGCGGTGCTTTTTCTCCTATTTTGAAAAATGTTTAGTAATGTGGTGGTTGCCTCGGCTGAAAGCAAAATATACCAGATTGAAAAGTTGCATTAAATAGGTCGGAGTACTTACGAGTACAACATTTTTATAAATGGCGACCCTTGCCCCTGCCCTGCGGGCAAAAAAAAGATGAATCATATACCCAGATAGCTTGCGAATACTTTCTTAGTTGCTTCGCCCGCTTGTGAGCACCAACTTATTTTTTCAGAGGCCAACTTTTTCTTTCCTTGCATTGTTTATAGCAATATTGCTATATTTGCATTTAAATACAATCAGCCTATGTTACTTTCAGCCGTTAAGGACTATTTGCGCAGCAGCGATAGTTTAGATTTTGTGCTACCCGATGGTAGTTTGGTAGCTAAGCACTTTCATGTGACGGAGGTGGGGCGCGTCCATAAACATTTCATCGATTGTGGGGGCACGTTGCGGGAGGAGACCGTAGCGAACTTCCAGCTATGGCAGGCGGATGACTACGACCATCGCCTAGCCCCACAAAAGCTACTCAGTATTATCGAGCTTTCAGAGCGGCTGCTACAGCTTGGCGACCATGAAGTGGAGGTAGAATACCAAGGTGAAACCATCGGTAAATACGGTCTTGAAATAGGCGAAAAGGGCTTAGTGCTGACCACTAAAATGACCGATTGCTTAGCCAAAGATAATTGCGGTATTCCCTCAGGGAAGGAAAAAGTAGCTTTTAGCGATCTGGGTGTTTTCATGAGCCGCAGCAGCGGTTGTACACCAGGCGGCGGCTGTTGTTAACAGATTTGTCGAACAACTCTATTATCTATCCATTATGGGCATTACAAAAACGGAGCTATATTCTGAGCAGCAGAATGAAATCGCCAACATCCTCAAGGTCTTAGGCCATCCCGCTCGCTTGGCCATCATCCAGCAGTTGCTGCAAGAAAAATGCTGTATTTGCGGTGATTTTACCGATGAAATACCGCTGGCGCAGCCCACTATTTCCCGCCACCTCAAAGAGCTCAAATCTATTGGTATCATCGCTGGAACGGTAGAGGGGAATAGTATTAGCTACTGCATACAACCACAGCGGTGGCGAGCTATCCAGCAAATTATCCACGATTTATTTAATAGCTACACCAGTGATCTGTCTTGCGATTGCTAAGGGCTAGGGGCTGATAACTGCTGCTTGCAACCCTTGGATAACCTGAGCAATAAGTTTAATCTTACACTAACGAAAAGCGTCGTCGCTTCAATAACAACGCTAATAAGTTCTAACCATGCTATACCCTCCTATTCAGGCACTAGTAGAAAGCTTGCTAGCTACGGCCGATCAGTTGCCAGATACTCGCAAAGCACTACTCGCAAAGCTGACCCAGTATGTGGCGCAAAACCGACCCGCTCAGTTAAACTTTATCTGCACCCACAATTCTCGAAGGAGCCATTTAGCACAGATTTGGGCGGCTGTAGCGGCGGCTCATTTCGGCCTCTCCGAAGTGGCTACTTTTTCTGGTGGCACGGAGGCCACGGCTTTCAATCCTCGTGCGGTAGCCGCTTTGGAAAGAGTAGGCTTTCGGGTGGAAAAAGCAGCCGGAGACAATCCGCGCTACCAAGTCTTTTTCAGCGAGCAGGCACCACCGCTGCTGTGTTTTTCCAAAACTTTTGACGATGCGGCTAACCCGCAGCGCGATTTTGCAGCCATTATGACTTGCTCCGATGCCGAGGAAAATTGTCCCTTCATTCCAGGCACTGCGCTACGCTTGGCCCTAACGTATCAAGACCCTAAAGCTGCAGACGATACGCCCGAAGAGGCTAGCCGCTACGACGAGCGCTTGCAGCAGATCGGTCAGGAGATACTTTTCGCTTTCAGTCAGGTCTAAAGTAGGCGGACAAAATTAATTACCCCTTTTCACTCGGCATCTTTTGCTCCCAGCCAGCGTTAAAAAGCCTCGTCGCACACTTTTTTTTTTGCCCGTAGGGCAGGGGCAAGGGCAAGGTGAGCGCAAGTGTTTTTCAGGAGTAACGACGGGCTACTGGTGTAGGGCTCCTACTCCAATCGGAAATTGATGCAGTGGCCGAATTGTGCGACTTTTTCCGCTTCAATGCCTACTTCCTCAGCCAGCTATACCAAGATTAGCCGCTACACTCCCCGGCTCCTACCTGGAACCGAATGGAATACCGCCCACTGGAAGGTTTTGTGCTGGCCATCACGCCTTTCAACTTCACCAGCATTGCGGCCAACCTACCTGCCGCCCCTGCGCTGTGCGGCAATGTCTGCGTCTGGAAACCTGCCGAAACGCAGATCTACAGCGCCGTGGTCATCATGGAAATATTCGAAGCCGCTGGCTTGCCGCCCGGCGTGATCAACCTGATCTATACCGATGTGCCCGTGGTGGGTGATATTGTTTTTCAGCACCCCGATTTCGCTGGCCTACATTTCACTGGCAGCACCAAGGTTTTCCAATCGCTATGGAAGACCATCGGTGCGAACATCGAAAAATACCGCGCTTGCCCGCGCATTGTGGGCGAAACGGGTGGCAAAGACTTCGTTGTAGCCCACCCCAGCGCCGATGCCGAACAAGTGGCCGTGGCCTTGCTGCGGGGCGCCTTCGAGTTCCAAGGACAGAAATGTAGCGCTGCCAGCCGTGCTTACCTCCCAGCCACGCTTTGGCCAGCCATTCAAGAAAGGCTGTTAGCAGACTTGGCTAGCCTGAAAATGGGCAGCCCTGAAGACCCCGCCAACTTCATCAATGCAGTGATAGACGAGCGCGCTTTCGATAAAATCAGTGGCTATATCCAACAAGCTGCACAAAGCCCGGATGCTACGATCCTGGCGGGTGGTACTTTCGATAAATCAACAGGCTTCTTCATCTCCCCAACGGTCATCTTGGCTAAAGACCCTCACTTCCTTACCATGGAAGAAGAAATCTTTGGTCCTGTCCTTACGCTCTATGTATATGAAGACGAAAAATGGGCAGAAATGCTGCAACTAGTAGATCAAACCTCCCCCTATGCCCTCACTGGTGCCGTTTTTGCAACCGATCGCCTAGCCATTGTGGAGGCTAGCACGGCACTACGGCACGCTGCGGGCAATTTTTACATCAACGATAAGCCAACCGGCGCGGTGGTGGGGCAGCAGCCCTTCGGCGGCGCCCGTGGCTCGGGCACCAAGGACAAAGCAGGCTCTATTCTCAACCTCTTCCGCTGGATCAGCCCGCGCACCATCAAAGAAAATTTCAATGCCCCGCGCGACTACCGCTACCCTTTCCTAGGCTAGAAAGCTTTCCCCCACGACAAAAGGTCCCGAGGTATCGCCTTCATTTCTTGAATGGCGGCTTCGGGATCTTTTCTTTTTATTACGCCCCTTCAGGGCCATTGGGTGACGAACACCGTGCCAGGACAATCAGGCACTTAAGATGTGCAAAAAAGAACCCTCTCCACCTTTGAGGTGGCCAAGTGGTCATATTGGTTGTATGGATTTGTGAAGTACTCCCTAAAAACCGCCCCATCATAGGCTTGAACTGAACGGAGTCGAAGATTCATAATTCCGGAAGCCGTAGGCATAAATCTCCGAGCCCGGCAGCCGCTCCTTGTCGTTGTAGCGGTAGCGGTATTCTGGCGAACTGCTGCTGGCAGCGTAGCCGTTGAAGCTTAGGCCGAAGGGGTAGGCATCGATTTCGGTGGCTTTGCTGGCTAAGGCAAAAGGCTATGGCCAGCTGCGGAGCGATGCTTTCCCGTCATCCA
>DAINNZ010000236.1:0-3814 GCA_036735605.1 Lewinella sp.
GGTTGAAATGCACAACTTTAGGTTGAAGATAGCAGATATACCAGCTATTTTGGAGAATAAAGACTGGGGAATAAGCGCTGAAGGAGAAAATCACCCTTGCTAACACGCCCTACCCGACAAGCCTCCCGCTGGTCGGCCTGCGGGTATGCTGACCGAAAAATAAGTCGTTAGAATTTTTCGGATTTCATCCATTCGTTTTGCTTTTGGCATACTCCTACCCCTTTAATGAAGTACGAGTATAAGATTAAAATAGCAAAACGCCCCCCCTCTATTAGCTTTCAAGAGGGGTCAAAACTGCCGGAATGGCAGTTTCCCCCTAGGGGGGGGCAAATGTCCGGAATGGGAGGGGGGGCAAAGGGGGCGGAATATGCAGTACAAGGGCAGCCGCCGCTTTCATTCCTATTTTTTTCCTAAAAAACATCCCCACCCACAAGCCAAAACCAAGGCCTGCTACGTTCTTAGTGGTATGATGCACTACCGTTTCCTGCCAAGCCTATTGGCCTGCCTGCTGATTGCCTGCCTAAGCCAGCCCAACCTCTTGTTAGCCCAAGGAGAAAAACCCTATACCGTATTGGCCGACATCGTAAAGAAAAAAGACCTTACCCAACTATACAGCGTGCGGCAGCATCTACAGCTGGGCAATTTCCAACAAGCCATCGAAGCGCTCACACCACTACTGACCACCTACCCCACCAACATCGACCTACGCTATATGCGCGCCGAGGCCTACCGCCTTAGCCATCAATACCAAGAAGCTGCTGGCGATTTCCAGCTGGGCACCCAACTAGCCCCCGATTATAAGATCGAAGCCTTTATGGACTTAGGAAAGCTACGCCATAAAACAGGGGAATTTGCAGCAGCCCAAAGTGCCTACCAAGTCTTTCTGAGCCGTATCAGTGCCGCCGACCCGCAGTACGAGGAGGTAAGGCAACTCATCCGCAATGCCGAAACAGCCGCAGTCTTAGCTGCCAATCCGGTGCCTTTTGAACCCAAAAAACTATTGGGCGGCGTCAATACCAACGAGCACCACGAATATTTCCCCAGCATCAGCGTAGATGGGCAGCGGCTGCTCTTTACCCGCAATGTCTTCAAACGGAACGAAGATTTCTACGAGGCATTCCGCCAAGCCGATGGTAGCTGGTCGGAAGCACAGCCACTAGAAGCCATCAACAGCGACTACGACGAAGCAGCCCAAACCCTCTCCGCCGATGGAAACCTGATTGTTTTTACCAGCTGCGGACAGCCCAAAGGTTTGGGCAGTTGCGACCTCTACTACGTCGAAAAAATAAATGGCCGATGGAGCCAGCCTAAGAATATGGGGCCAAACATCAATAGCCCGCAGTGGGATTCCCATCCCGCTCTTTCCGCCGATGGCAAACTACTTTTCTTTGCCTCCACCCGCCCAGGTGGCCTAGGAGCTTCCGACCTCTGGGGAGCTGCCCGTAATGCCGATGGCCAATGGTCGAAGGCCGTGAACCTAGGCCCCACCCTCAATACCAAAGGTAAAGATGAATTCCCCTTCCTACACCCCGATGGCCGCACCCTCTATTTTACCTCCAACGGCCACCCTGGTATGGGCGATATGGACATCTTCCAAGTGCAGCTCGGCAACGATAACCGTTGGAGCGAACCTAGAAACCTAGGCTACCCCATCAATACACCAGGCGAAGAAACCAACCTCGTCGTCAACTTAGCCGGTACAGAAGCCTTCTTTGCTAAGCGCAACGGCAGCGCACAAATAGGCGGCGTGATTGATATTTACGCCTTTACCTTACCTGAAGCAGTACGACCTATCCCCTCCACCTTCCTAGCAGCCGAAGTAGTAGATGCTAGCAGCGGCCAGCCTTTAGTGGCGGAAGTACGCTTCCGCGCTTTAGACCAAGAACTCGTAGCGGCCAAACAACAAAGTGCTAATAACGGCAACTTCCTCATCGTGCTACCCGCCGGCCACACCTACGCCCTCAGCGTCGAACTTGCCGGCTACTTACCCTATACCCATACCTTCGATCTACAAGGCGAGCTTAATATCCACGAACCCTATCGACTGCGCATCGCCCTCACCCCCACCACGGCCGCTAACACAGCCAAAGACCCCATCATACTACACAACGTCACCTTTGCCTTCGGCACCGCAGAACTGCTGCCCGCCTCCTTCGCCGAACTAGACCGCCTAGCCAACCTACTAGAAAACAGTAGCCAACTTCGCATCGCCATCGAAGGACATACCGACAATATCGGTAGCCAAACCGCCAACCAACTCCTCAGCGAAAACCGCGCCAAAGCCGTCTATGATTACCTCCTCCTAAAAGGCATCCCTCCCCAACGACTCACTTATGCCGGCTATGCCGCCTCCCAACCCATCGCCGACAATGCCTCCGAAGCCGGCCGCGCACAAAACCGCCGAACCGCCTTCCGAATCCTGGAATAAATTGAAAAAGCTTTTAACCGCCGTACAAGATCCCGCTCATCTTCATACAACCCCGATCTAAAGCCATCCTAGCACATATACTTCAACCAATGTGGTTTACCTTCGGTGATCGTTTCACGCAGCGTTGGGAAATTATCGCGCCCTTATTCGCGTCTTTGGTAAGTCAAAAAACGCAGGCATAGCCAAAGCTACGGCGAGGCTTTTTAACGAAGTGCAGTATGAAATTTCGCTACGCGGCTACTTTGTGGTGCCACTTGCAGCCGTTTGATGACCTGCCGAACAACTCTAATAAGTACTATAAGGCTGGCACAAAGTGCAGGGGTAAAGCTTTCTTCTTAAAAAGTGTATTGGCTAAGTTTTCCAACCCTCGAATCCCTTCACTTATAGCCCGATCAAGCCAGCTAATAAAACAAACAGGCAATAGCCCCATAATTGCCTTTTGCTGGGTAAAACCCACAGAAAAGGTCAGTTGGACGGGTCCATTTGACCAAAAAAAGACCATTGGACGCATCCAATTAGAAGCCTCAACACCTCCCATAAACTTCCTTCCCGCTAAGCACCAAGATGATTATTCGACTAGCTACTTCTACACGACTACTTTGGCTCAGTACAAGGCAGCGCAAGGCAACAAAACTGCATTCCAAGAGCCTAGCTAATAAGCTTTGCCTTTCTTCGCACCTTGGCTGCTGGCTGCTGGCGATTGGCTGAAAACTGAATTTTTAACCAAAGACACACTTAGATGAACTAGCCCCCTCCCCCAAGGGCAGACGCATTAAAATACCAAATAAAAAGCTGTTACTTTTGCTGGCAAAAAAATAAATGGCAGAAGATCAGACACCATTGAAGAGCCTGACCGCTTCGCTAGATGCCATGGTCGATTTCAGGATTGACCGGCGTAAGCTGTATCCGCTCTCCGAAATATTATTCTTGGTACTCAGCGCAGTGGTCAGCGGGTTTTCCGAATGGGATGAGATTGTCGATTTCGGGGAGGCGAAACTGAGTTGGCTGAAAAAGTTTTACCCCTATGAAAACGGGATACCTTCCCATGATACCGTCAACAGGGTGATGTCGCTGCTGGAGTACAGGGATTTTGAAGAACATTTCGTCCGTTGGGCTACTGCGGGACTGAAGCTGCCAGAGGGCACGGTGATCAACCTGGACGGGAAGAAACTGCGGGGTAGCGCGGATAAGAAGGCTCAGCAGACCTCGCACGCGCAAGGCGGGAAGAGCGCAGTACATCTAGTGCAAGCGTGGTGCGACAGCTTGCAGCTGTGCTTATGCCAATACCGCACGGCGACAAGTCGAACGAGATAACGGCCATACCAGCGATCTTGGACTGGCTAGACCTGAGCGGCTGCGTGATTACGATAGATGCAATGGGTTGCC
>DAINNZ010000237.1:0-3687 GCA_036735605.1 Lewinella sp.
GGTATCAGGGCAGCCTCTAGTAGCGGCAGGGCCAGGCACATTAGGGCAATCATCGTCTTTGTCTGCTACGCCATCGCCGTCGGTATCGGGGCAACCGTTGAGATTGGCTAAACCAGCTTGATCGGGACATAGATCGGTAGCATCTGGCACCCCGTCGCCATCGCGGTCGCTAAGTGGGCAGCCTTTGTTGCTGGCTGGGCCTGCTTCGTTGGGGCAATCATCCATGTTGTCCGGCACGCCATCGCCATCGGTATCGGGGCAACCCATGTACTGTGCAAGACCCGCTACCGCTGGGCACTTGTCGTCGATGTCCGCTACGCCGTCACCGTCGGTATCAGGGCAGCCCATTAGGGCAGCGGGGCCAGCAGCGGTTGGGCAGCGGTCGGAAGCATCCGGAATACCATCGCCGTCCGTATCTACCACCACGGGTGCTTTGGGTTCTTTCGGACTGTCGTAGCCTAGCTGAAAGTGAAGACCAAGACCTAGGCGAAGGTTATCCCTCACCTCCCCAATTTCATTATTTAAAGCCATGCGATAAGAAACCGAAGGCGATAGATAGACCGAGTTGCCTAGATTGAAATTAAGATTCAAGCCTACCGGTAGCTCCATGATGTTGGTGCCATTCAGGTCGGTGAACACACCGAAACCACCAAACAGCTGCGGATCAAAGAAAGAACGCCGAGCGATCGGTTCAAAGACCAAGAGCGCATCTGCGCCAAGCATCGTGACACGGCGCAAGTCCGTTTGCCTATTGATCGGCAAGCTAGTATTTACTAACTCATCTTTAATACCTTGGGTAGAAGATAAGTGTAATGGAAAGCCTAGTAAGAAGTTGGGTGAAAACCGCCTTTGGTATTCAAACTCCAATCCGTCTCCAAAAAACATTTTCGCCTCTAGGTTGGCAGGCACGTTGGATAGAGGGAAGATGAGGTTGGGGGCAATGTAGCGAATAGCCACTTGATGGCGGTTGTCTTGGGCTGTAGCAGCCGATACAACCCAGATAAAAAGAGTCAGAAGAAGACCCAAACGAAGTGTAGGAATATTCATGCGTGCTGAGTTTGTTTAAATTACGTGCTAAGATAGGTATCTTTTGACGATATAGGTTAGTGATTGGTCACTTTTTTTGTGAAGCAACACCAAATTATTCCCAGCTTCTACTTCCGAAACCTTAGCCGCACAGCATTCCCGATCACTACTACATCGCTGAAAGCCATAAAAAGGGCTGCCCACATAGGGTTGAGGAAGCCGAAAGCAGCTAGTGGAATAGCCACAATGTTGTAGCTGAAAGCCCAGAATAGGCTTTCTCGGATGGTTTTAACGGTTAGCCGAGCGATTCGCACGGCTTCGCTAAGTGCAGGAAGGCGATCGCGTAGCAGCACGATTCGGGCCGCTTCCATGGCAGCGGCACTAGCTCCTCCAAGGCTAATACCTATCGTAGCGCGAGCCAATGCGGCAGCATCGTTTACGCCATCGCCCACCATAGCTGTGGGAGCTTTTTGGCTTAGGCGGCTGAGCACGGCTAGCTTTTGAGCGGGTAACTGCTCGGCTTGATAGCTAGCGATACCTAGCTCGGCAGCTAGCTCGGCTACTCTTTTATTGCGGTCGCCGCTAAGCAGGTGGGTTGTAATGCCCATAGCTTGTAAGCTTTTCATTAGCGCTGCGGCACCTGCCTTCTTGTCGTCGGCTAGTTCGATACTAGCTAGTAGATGGCCGCTACCATCGGTGAGGAATACTTGGGCATCCGTAGCTGCTGCGTGGCCTTCGGGGAGTAGTCGCGCTGCGCCTAGCAAAAATAGCCTACCGGGTGCGGCCTCATCGTAGGCAAGCAGGCCAATGCCAGGTTCTTCCCTTACTTGGAGACGCGCTATATATTCAGGCTGGTCACCTAGGCTGGTCTGTTCAAAGTGGAGGCGAATAGATTGGGCTATGGGATGACTAGAATAGCCTTCTAGCTTATAGATAAGCGCGTTGATCGCTGCTTGGCTGATGGGGAGAGCCTCTTTAGGCGAGGAGTTTTGTGCTTGCGTAGTAGCCAACGGGCTCTTTGCAGCTGCTGCTGGAGAGGCCATCGGTTGAGCGGGGGTTGTGGCTTTAGCACTTGCGCTAAGAGAAACCCTTGCCCCTGCATTACTGCCAGCCATTTCTTCCTGTTTATTCGCTTGATTCAAGAAGGAAGGTGGGTAATACAGCGATAGATGGCTGCTATTTAAGCGGCTGCGTAGCTCCTCTTTTTCGCTTACATCTTGGGGTAGTTGTTGCTGCCAATCGGCTGGGAGCTTAAAATAGTGGTCGGTATGATAGTGAATTTGCTTCACGGCGAACTGGCCAGTAGTGAGGGTACCTGTTTTATCAAAAACCATGTGTTGTATGCTAGCCAAATCCTCCACCGCTTGCCCGCCTTTTACCAGCACGCCTTGGCGAGCTAGCCGCCCGACGCCCACCATCACGGCTGTTGGGGTAGCTAGGCCCATGGCACAAGGGCAGGAAATGAGTAGTACGGCAATGGCATTCATCAGCGCTTGTGTAACCGTAAAGTACCCACTTCCCCAGCCAATGAGAAAAGTGAGGAGGCTGATACCAATCACTAGCGGTACGAAGACGGCGCTGATGCGGTCGGCTAGGCGTTGCATAGCGGGCTTATCAGCTTGGGCTGTTTTCACTAGCTCAATCATTTTCGCAAGCGTCCCTTGGCGGCGGGTAGCTAGCACCTCCATATCTGCTTGGCCCTGCACCACTAGGCTACCGCCGATCAGCTCATCGCCGGGTGAGCGCTCAATGGGGAGGCTCTCGCCGGTTAGCATCGACTCATCCACACTCAGGTAGCCATGAAGAATGCGCGCATCTAAAGGCACCCGATCGCCGGTGTTCACCCGTATGGTGTCGCCTTTGGCTAGCTCATCGACGGGAATTTGTACGGCGCTGCCGCTAGCACCAATCCGAGTGGCGATATCGGTTTGTAGGGCCGCCAAAGCACCTAGCGCCGTTGTGGTGGACTGTACAGCTCTCTCCTCTAACCAGTTGCCAAGCAGCACTAGGGTGATAATGGTAGCAGCCGTTTCGAAAAAATAATAGTGAGGGTCTTGCCAAAAGAAGCCGACCATGCTATACACGAAGGCTGCCGTGGCTCCGAGGAAAATCAAAACATCCATATTCAAGTAGCCGGTACGCAGTCCACTCCAAGCGGAGCGACCGAAATACCAGCCGCCAACAGCATACACGGGGGCGGCTAAAGCTAATTGTACCCAGCGATTGTCCATGAATTCGGTGTGAAAACCTAGCACCATGGCTAAATGGCTCAGCAGCAGCGGAGCCGTGAAGGCCGCGCAAAAGAGCAGACGATAGATAGCCCATTGTTTGGCATCCTCTTTCGTAGCGCTAGGGGTGACTACCTTATAGCCCAGTTTTTCAATACCAGCCTTAGCCGCATCAATTTCTAAAGCGGCATCGTTGCGTGCGAAGCGGACTTCACTAGTTTGGAAGTTAACAAAAACCTGCTCTAGCCCCTTGCGCTCTAAAAAACGCTGAATGGAGGCAGCACAGTTGTTGCAGTCCATGCCGCTCACTTGTAATTCTACGATTTCTTGGGGCATATCTAGCTATTTTTGTTAGATTATCAACCAGCCTCCTATTCAGCTGTTCTATGATAGGCGACTAAGGTAGTTGCTAAATAGAGAACACGCTAACCAA
>DAINNZ010000238.1:0-3649 GCA_036735605.1 Lewinella sp.
GAGCGATGGCTTCTTGAACATAAGCTCCGAAGCGCCGCTAGCACAGTACAGCCTCTACACTTTAGATGGCCGCTTGTTGCAGACGGCGGCTCTTCGTTCGCAGCAGGAGCAGCTAGACTTACAGCATCTGAGCAGCGGCGTCTATTGGCTTCGCTTACAAGATCGGCAGGGGCATTGGGCTTTACGGAAGGTATTTCGGCGGGGATTGTAGATACGCCCTGCCCTACACCGCAGCTTGTCTTCGTATTTCTCCGTGCCTTTGCGGTGTGAAAAGTCAAGGTCGAACAAGTCTCTTTGCCCCCTTTCCGTCCTCAGCCCCGTCTGGGGTTGCCCGTATTGGGGATGGGCTTATCCTGTGAAAAACTGTCTGCGTTCTAGCGAATGTGGAAATTGTGGATACCGTTAGCGGTATAGATTTTCCAAGACGAATGGTCGTTGGTTGTTGTCCACTCTTGGTCTTCTTTTCTCCAGACAAAGTCTTTGGCAGTCTGGAAATAAATTTGCTTCCCTACGGCTTCGATGATGGTGTATATCTGGTTGTTGTGGTATTTATATTCGTTATAATCGGTGTAGCAATATTGTGCCATTTCGGAATATAAATTATTGAGCTGCATGAGTTTATCGTTTAGTTCTTTACTGAGTAGGCCGGTATGCAGACCAATTTTTTTAGCTTCTAAATAGGTGATTGGGTAGTTGTGGCTTGGATAGTCGGAGTTGAGATGATTACTGATTTCATGTATCTTGGTTTCATCTTTCATGTGATAGCTCAATATTTCGTTGGTTAGTTTGATCGACAAAGAGCTAGCTCGATCCACGGCGCCGAATACGAGCGGATGAATATACTTGTAGAGGCTTTTATAGGGATTTTGGTTTTTATCGTTTTCTCGTGTTCTTTCGTTCCAGAGTTTTAACACTCTATCCAGTTCATTTTGGCTCACGCTTACATTGTCTTTATCGGCATCTAATGGAGAGAGATTGTGAGTTAAGGAAGTATCTACAGCCGTGAGGTAAGAGAGTGGCCCCATTAGTATTTTGTCAGCCCCAAGCGCCAGCATGGTAGCGGCGGATGCACAGGTTAATGGAGCCACCGCAATTATTTCTTCATATTTTTCTCGTAAAAAGTGAATGGTTCTAAGCGATGCTTCTCCGGAGCCTCCACCACTCTTTATGAATAGATATAATCGCTTCTTCTTTTCAGAATTTTCAGAAGAGCCGTTCACAACTTCGTTAAAGGCCACACTGTCGTTTCTTGTAATTTGGCTATTAAAGGCTCCCCAGTAAGAGATGAAGTCGCCGTCTAAAAGTGCTGTAATTTCTTTGATTACAGTTTGCGTCTGCTCATACAATAGGGGGGGCGATTTTATCTTTTTTTCGGCGGTCTTGAACTTAAGCGTTAAGTTTTTTGAGGCCCAAGCGAATAGTACAATCAACGCTATGAGCGCTACTTGAATAATAAATTCTTTCATTAAGGGGTGTTCAATTTGGTTAATATTTTTGAGTTTTCCTTGTGGTTTGCTGAGAAATAAACACAATCTTGGGCGTTCAAGATAAGCAAACAACGATGAGAAGCCTAAGCAAAGGTTTTTTCGTCGGTAGGAGTATGCAAGGTACGAAGATTCGGGAAAAGGAAATCCTTTGTTTCGGGAAAAAATCAGCGTCTTGCGCAACTCAACCACCCTTGCCCCTGCATTTATGCCAATAATTAAACAGACGAAAGGTGCTAGCTAGCGGGTTAGGTATATGCTTATTGTTGTATAAAAGTGAAAGCGTAAATGGCGAAACGAGCCAGTAGCTTCGAAGTTAAGGAGAAAGGGATTAAGTGTGAGTTGAAGCCAATAAAATAGCGTAAATAGCAAATATTAATCAACCGTAGGAGCCTTCAATTTGTTTAATAATTAGTATTCTAGTGAAAAGCCCTAGTTGATTTCCAGTTGATTTCCAGTTGATTCCTGCCAAATTTTACCGATCATGTACACACACCCTTATCTTAGCTGGCTAGCCTTTTGGCTGTTGCCCATTTCGTTTGCGTTGGCCAATTCCACGGACTTGTTCCCCTCGTCGGTGGATAGTCTCGATACCCCTCCCGATAGGAGCCTACAATTAGCCTTGCCGGCTGCCTTAGAAGTTGTGGCCGAGGAAGGAGTTAGCTCGGCACCAGCTGATGTTGTGAAGAAACCCAAGGCACGTAGTCGGGCTCGCTGCGTCCATTCTATTCGACAGTATCGTATGCAAAACCATAAGCTGCGGCCGATGCGTTACCGCTTTCACCGGCCAAGCCCTGTTTTCAAGGGCGGGCGCTATTCCCGCTAAGCAGCTAAGAGGCAGTTGGTCTTATAGCTCCAGCAGTGCTAAGAAATCAGTTTCACTAAGGATCGTAATACTACCGATTGCTTGTGCTTTTTTAAGCTTCGAGCCGGCATTTTCTCCTACCACCAAGATATCTAGAGAGCCGCTGATAGCGGATATATTGCGGGCTCCTGCGGCTGTTGCCTTTTCTTGTGCTTCCTTGCGGCTCATTTGCGTTAGGGTGCCTGTGAAGAGAATGCTCTTACCTGCGAGTGGGCCGCTGCTTTTAGTGGCTTTTGGGCGGTCTTCCGCTGTGGCTTGCAGGTTGACGCCCAGAGATTCAAGGGTCTGGAGTAGGGCAATATTGTCGGCCTGCGAGAACCAATCTATTACGTTGTTCGCTACGGTGGGGCCAATATCTTTGATCGCTAAAAAATCGGCTTCTTGCCAGGTGGCTAGTTCTAGGGCGTGGTTGATTTGTGCGGCCAGCAACTGGCTAGCTTTTTTACCTAGGTGGTGGATGCTAAGGCTCACTAGGAGCCGCCAAAGCGGATTGTTTTTTGCTTTTTCTACGGCTTCTCGTAGGTTGTGGGCTGATTTTTCACCGAATCCTTCGAGTTGTGCTATTTGCTCGTAGGGGAGGCGGTAGATATCGGGCAAGGTTTGTAGCCATCCTAGGGCATAGAATTGCTCGACATAGCGTTTGCCCATGCCATCGATATCCATTGCTACTTTTGATACGTGGAAGTTGATCCGTTGTAGTTCTTGCGCACCGCAGAGGCAGTTGGGGCATCGCCAGGCTGCTTCGCCTGCTTCGCGGATGAGTGCTACTGGCGGGTTGCTGCTGGGGTTGATGGGGCAGTTGGTAGGCCAAATGATGGGTTGTTCGCTACCATCGCGCAGCGTAGCTAAGGCTTTAACGATATAGGGAATCACATCGCCGGCTCGTTCAATGAGTATTTTATCGCCTAGGTGGAGGTCTTTTTCGCGGATAAAATCCTCGTTATGTAAGCTGATGCTACTGATATTGACGCCTGCTAAATTCACGACTGCTGTTTTAGCAACGGGCGTGATGGTGCCGATTTTTCCCACCTGATATTCCACATCTAGCAAGGTAGTGGTGGCTTGTTTGGCAGCGAATTTATAGGCGATGGCCCAGCGAGGGTGGTGGGCGGTATAGCCTGCTCTTTCTTGCAGGGCGAGGCTATCGGCTTTTAGCACCATACCATCAATTTCGTAGGCGTACTCATTCCTTTGTGCTTCCCATTTTCTACAAAAGGCAGCTGCTTCTTGGATATTGGGGGCGCAAAGCCGTTCTATAGCATAGCTAGGCACTTTAAAGCCGAGGGCGGTGAGAGCGTGC
>DAINNZ010000239.1:0-3616 GCA_036735605.1 Lewinella sp.
CAGAGTCGTTTATGATATCAGTACCAAACCGCCTGCTACTATTGACTGGGAATAAATACACCCGCCTGGTTTACACTAGCTGCCTACTGCTTAGCCTGCTAGCTGCCTCCTCCTGCGAGCTATTCAAGCCCGTAACCAGCGGCGGAGGAAGCCCAACCAACGGACAAGCAGCTACTAAAAACAATGAACTAGACCCCATCCAAAGTCGCCGCGTTTACGACCCCGTAACCGGCACCTACGTCATCGTGCAAAATGCGCCCGTAGAAAAGATGGACACTGTACAGTGGCGCGTCATTTCAGAATATGAAGCTCGGCCTATTACCGAAGAAGGTACCGCGATCTTTGAGCCTGTTATACCCAGCAACCCAAACGCAGGCAACGGGCTCAACCCCGTTCAACAAACAGGCACCTCCGACAATGGCGCCAGGATGCTGAGTGCCTATAATATCAATTTCCTACTCCCTTTCTTAGCTAATCGCTTAGACATGGGAGAAAGCGGCAACTCGCCAAAAATTGATCCCAACTCCCAGTGGGCTCTACACTTTTATTCCGGCGCACAAATGGCACTAGATGATCTGAGTAACCAAAACCTACAGCTCAATGTCAGCGCTCAGGATACTAAAGCCGACGTAAATACCCTCAAAGCACTACTAACACAAGACCCGCTGCGCAATGCCCACCTCATTTTCGGGCCCTACATGCGCAACAATATCGCAGAGCTAGGCGCGCAAATCAAAGGCAAAGAGCAAGTGATGGTTTCCCCCTACAGCGCAGCTACCGATATTAGCCCTAACAACCCCAACTACATACAAGTAAACCCTACCTTGGAGGTACACTGCCGCAACCTACTAGCGCACGCACTTAGCAGTCAAAATGCCAGCGAAATCGTGCTAGTAAGCACTAGCGAGCAAAAAGACCGCTTGGCCTTTTTTCAAAACGCCTACAGAGAACTGAAGAAAAACGCCCAAATCACCCCCCTAACAGAACTGATTGTGGCCAATAAACAAGCCAATCTAAGCACTTATGCCAACCGCCGAGATGTGATATTCATCGTGCCCATCTACGAAGACGAAAGCTTCGTAGCCAATTTTATGCGCCAAGCCTATGATCTTTCCAAAAACCGGTCTTTAAATGTCACCGTTTATGGCCTGCCGCAGTGGCGCAATTTCGAACAAGTGGATTTCAACTACTTCGAAGGCTGTAACGTGCATATCAGCAGCAGCGTTTTCCTAGATCGCCTAGACCCTGATGTCCGCCGCTTCCGAGAGCAATTCTTCGAACGTTTCAAAGCATTGCCACGCGAGGAAGCCTACGTGGGCTACGATGTAACCCACTATTTCCTGCGAATGCAACAAGAGCACGGCACACTTTTTCAGTATCAGCTTCCACGCAACCCAGAAAAAAGAATGCACACGGAGTTCCGCTTCGAACCCGTACGCATTCCGCAAGAAGGTGCCAACAACTTTGAGAATCCGCGCGTAGATCGCTGGGAAAATACCTTCGTCAATATCCTCCAGTTCAGGAACTATCAATTCACGAAGGTCAACTAAAGGGCATGGCTAAATCTATTAGCCCACAAAGACTACAACGCTTCCAAGAAGTAGTGGCCAAAAGGCAACTAGGCTGGGTTGTACTACTGGAAAATATCGTAGATGGCCATAATCTAGGTGCCGTCTTGCGTAGCTGCGATGCCGTCGGCATACAACAGGTCTTTATCCTCCAAACCGAGGAAGAACTCCGTTTCAAGAAGGTTAAACTCGGCCAAAAAACAAGCGGAGGTGGTAAAAGATGGCTTAATATCGAGTATTTCTACGATCGCCCAAGCTGCTTTGCCGCTCTGCGCCAACGGGTGGATGCCATTTATTGCGCTCAACTAACGGAAGATAGCCACAGCCTCTACGAGCTGCCCTTGCATCAAAGCCACGCCCTCGTCTTTGGGAATGAACTCCATGGTGTGAGCAACGAAACAGCCGCACTTTGCGACGCTAGTTTTAAAATTCCTATGTATGGTTTGGCACAATCCCTGAACATTAGTGTGGCTTGCGCTGTATCCCTCTACGCAGGTCTGCGCGCTAGAGAGCTACGGGATATGTATCACCACAACCCCACTGCCAGTAGCGAGGAACAGCAGCTTCTACTAGCACAGTACCGAAAAAGACACGAAGAGTCCTAGATGCTGTATATCGCTTTTTCGCCCATTTACCGTTACGAGCTACCAGCTGGGCATCGCTTTCCTATGGAAAAATACGAGCTGCTACCCGAGCAGCTCTTGTATGAAGGCACCGTCAGCGAAGCCAATTTCTTCGAACCGCAGCCGCTCAGCGAGGCGGTACTGCTGCGGACACACAGCCCTTCTTATTGGCAAAAACTACAGCAAAACGAACTAAGCCGTAAGGAAATCCGAAACATCGGTTTCCCCATGCGCCCCGAGCTAATTCAGCGAGGCAGCGTCATCGCCGCTGGCACCCTACGTTGCGCCCAGCTCGCTTTTCAGTATGGTGTAGCCCTCAATATCGCCGGTGGAACCCACCATGCCTATGCCGATCGCGGAGAAGGCTTTTGTATCTTTAACGATATTGCCATCGCAGCCAATGAACTCCTTCACCAAGGGCTTATCCGGAAAACCTTGGTAGTGGACTTAGACGTACACCAAGGAAACGGCACCGCTCACATCTTCCAAAACGAGCCCCGTGTTTTCACCTTCAGTATGCACGGCGAGCGAAACTACCCGCTACGCAAAGAGCAATCCGACCTAGATATTGGCCTGCCAGATGCTTGTGGGGATGCGGCCTATCTAGCGCAGCTCTACGCCGTTTTGCCTCGCCTACTCGATGTACAACAGCCCGATATCGTGTTCTATCTCAGCGGCGTGGATGTGCTAGCCACCGATAAGCTAGGCCGCCTAGCCCTTAGTCTGGCGGGCTGTAAGGAGCGCGACCGCTTCGTACTAGCCAGTTGCCAGGAGCGGAACATCCCTGTGGCCGTCAGTATGGGTGGAGGGTATAGCCGGCAACTGGCACATATCATAGAAGCCCACGCTAATACGTTCCGAGTAGCAGCCCACCTTTTCAGCTAAGCAGCTTGCCCTTATGCTCAATAGCGCCCCTTGCCCCTGCGTCAGCCAATAAAAAAACTTATCGAACCTACTTTTTTTGGCTTGCGCAGGGGCAAAGGCGATGGTAGCGCAAGTGTCGCCTAGGCAAAAAAGGAGCTAACGACTAGCCGACAGCTCCATGAAACCGATAACAATATTCGCCAGCATCACCGCCGCTAAGGCCAGACCTAGAAAACGCATCCACCCAGCGTTTTCAACCCGAAAAACTTCCGACTTTTGCCGAACCTCCGAATTACCAAAGCGAATCCAGCCTCGGCTGAACAAATACAAGTACACACCAATCGCCAGAAAAAGAAGCTGTATCACCAAGCCCCATATTTGATAGCTTGTCATAGAATTGACCGTTTACTAAACAAATGATCCGACTGCGCCAATAGTTTAAAAAAAAACATTACTTTTACGCCTCCACCACCCAATAATACGCTTGATTTGACCCTCCCCCGAACGGTTTCGATTCAAGTAAGTACTCGGACATATTTAATGCAACTTTTCAATCTGGTA
>DAINNZ010000240.1:0-2225 GCA_036735605.1 Lewinella sp.
TGCGTACGCGTGCGTCGCGCACGCGCAGTGCAAATTCAACTTACATAACCTCTAACTATCAACAAGTATATGGAACTCAAATTGATTCAGATAATGTTCCTATTAAATTGAGAAATCCTAGTAAGGTAGATAGCTTCAGAATTACAATGGGGTTGGATAGCCTACATACTTACATTTCATACTTCGAATAGTTACGTTAACTTGAAAGTAAGCGTCCGAGCAACAACATATTGCGACCTCCAATTTAGCGCCTGAACTTTGTGCCGAACAAAACCAAAGCTAATGCGCTATTCAAAGCAAGCCATTCGGCAAATTCTTAGTCAGCAGATTGATAGTGGTGAAAGCGTTGCCACTTTTTGTATTTCACGTGGCTTAAAGGTAGCAACCTTTCACAGCTGGCGCAGAAAATAGGAGAAAAATATAGAACAAGAACCCGGAGGATTCTGCAAAATTGCAGCAATTCCCCATTTGGCATTAGAAGCGAGCTAATGGAGTTAAGCGATCAGCATGAAAGTCGCATAAATGCTGTGTCCATCATACTTGAGCCGCCACTTTGGATTGGGGGGCAATTTCAAATGGGGAATTGCTGAGTATTCAACAAATAAGCCGAAAGCAACAAGCCCCGCAGTAGAGTTATATAGCTGGCCGAATAATGCTAATAATTTTCTACTACTCATCCCCAAAATCCGCCACCCGATCCATCCAACGGCCGCGGGTAAAATCGGGGAAGTGCTGCAAGCTGCCGCCCCCCGCTATGCTTTGCTCCGATAAGGGCGTAATGGCCTGCCACGTAGCAGCGTCGTAAACATCAAGAGGCGGCCGCTTATTGGCCTTGGCACATTCCACAAAGTCGCGCAGGAGGAAGTAGTCCATACCGCCATGACCTGCTCCTTCGGCCTCGGTTTCGTATTTTTTCCAAAGCGGGTGGTCGTATTTTTTCAAGTAAGGCTGGGCTTTTTCCCAACGATGCGCCTCCGGACTTTGGCCTTCTAAATAGATCGATTGGTTGACGTCCATCCAAAGCCCTTTGGTGCCTTGCACACGGAAGCCGAGGGAATAGGGGCGTGGTAGGTTCGTATCGTGATGCAAAACCACCGTTTCGCCATTGTTGCAACTGAGCATCGAGGTGACTTTGTCGCCTAGTTTAAATTCCACCGCTGCGTTGGGATGCTGTGGTCCTCCTTTGGGGTGATTGACAATGTAATCGTGCAAGCCCCTAGCTTTACTGGCCATAGAAGTGATTCCCACAAAACGGTTGCCTCGATTGATGTTGATATAATTGGCCACGGGGCCCACACCGTGGGTAGGGTAGAGGTCGCCGTTGCGATGCACCGCGTGTTGCGTACGCCATTTAGCTTCGTGAAAAGCTTTTTCGCCAAACTCTACGCCACCGCCGTATGCTTGCTGGCCATCGTTGAATTTTACTTCGCGCAAATCGTGTTGATAGCCGCCTTCTAAGTGCAGTAGCTCGCCAAAAAGACCCTTTTTTACCATTTGCAGCACGGCCATCACGTCGCGTCGATAACAAACATTTTCTAGGAAAAAAAGGTGCTGGCCCGTCTTTTCGTGGGTGTTCACTAGTTGCCAACATTCATCGATGGAGAAAGCACCGGCCACCTCCAAACCAACGTATTTGCCGGCTTCCATAGCTGCTATGGCCATCGGGGTATGCCAACGCCAAGGGCTAGCAATGATAACGGCATCTACCGTTTCCGTTGCTAGAAGTCGAAGATAATCTTCCGGGCCTTGGTCATACACTTTCGGCGTACTGAGGCCGCGTTCGGAGAATAGCGACAGCGTGCTAGCAATCATGCGCGCATCGAGGTCGGCAATCGCTACCACTTGGCAGTCGGAGCGGCGCAGCAGTAGATCTATGTGGCTCTGGCCTCGGTATCCACTCCCTAAGACAGCCACCCGAAGCCCATCTTTCGCTTTGGAGGGGCTATTTTGTGGCTGCGCTTCACTCTTGCGCCCTACCGCAACACTTGCCCCTGCGCTCAGCCCCACTTTTAAAAAATTTCTTCGATCTAATGGCATACGATAATCGGCTTTATTTTACGGCCAAACATCTACAAAAAAATCGAGACGGCCAACCTTCACTGCGATTATTCCGCTCGGAAACTGTAAAATACCTACTTTTGTGGCGCAGCAGCGTGAACTTTTATGCTTTAAGCAGGTTGTAGGCTTCACCAATGGGCAAGCTTGTGCCGTTTTTTTGGCTGTCG
>DAINNZ010000240.1:2262-3612 GCA_036735605.1 Lewinella sp.
CAACCACCTCGATGCAGGTACAAAATAGTAGGCTAGAAATTAGGAACTATGGAAATTCGTAAAAAGGCTAGTTTGATTATCTACCGCTTCCGCGAGCGTGGCTTAGAGGTGTTTATGCTCAATAAGTCGGATGAATGGGGCTTACCCGAAGGCGATCTCTCCAGCACTCGCAACGAGGATATGATCGACTTAGAGTCGGAGCAGGACGAGCAAGATGCGGTGGCAATGGAAGGCGATTGGCACGATATCCCCAGCCTTAAAGCTATGCTTTTTGAGGATGCCCACGAGCTGAAGGAAAAACTGAAGGAGATAGAATCAGGCACCTACCTAACCATCAAAGAAGCGTTGAAAAATAAGCTAAGCGCCGGACAGTACAAGTTTTTAAAAGAACTTAAAGATATATTGACCGATCGCAATTCGGTGCGAGATATCTAAATAGCACTGCTGCGCTTTCAAGCCCACACCAATTGTAGCCTTGGCGCTTGCGAAGCGGCTCTAAAAGTGACTCTACTAGCGGCTCTATTAGCGGCTCTATTAGGCCGCCTTTCTTTAGTGCGCTTGCGCTGCGATGGCTGCTTTTGCTAGTGCTAGCCCCTGCGCCAAGAAATCGTCGAAACTGAGCTGACTATTATCGATCAGGATGGCATCCTCGGCTTGCTGCAACGGGCTATCTGCACGGCTGGAGTCGATGCGATCCCTTTCTAGTAGGTTGCTGCGGATAGCTTCGTAATCGGGGGCTAGGGCACTATCGGTGCGCATTTCTGCGTATCGTCTTGCTACGCGCTCTTCTATACCAGCAGTCACAAACAATTTGAGAGCCGCTTCCGGAAACACAACGGTGCCAATATCGCGCCCGTCCATTACTAAGCCGCCCTCTTGGCCCATTTTTCGCTGTTGTTCTACCATGGCACGGCGCACGGCCGGCAGCGTGGCCACCGGACTCACGAAGGCATTGACAGCTGGCTGCCGAATCGGATCGGTTACGTTTCGGCCATTTAAGAAAACCTGATTTTTACCCGCTAAGTGCTGAAACTCAATAACGATTTCTGCCAAGGCCGCTGCTACGGCTTCGGCTTGTTCGATAGCTACTTGCTGTTCTAAGAAATAAAGCGTTACGGCACGATACATGGCACCTGTGTCTATGTAGTTGTAGCCTAAGTGCGCTGCTACCGCTTTGGCAGTGCTGCTTTTTCCGCAGCCCGAAAAGCCATCAATGGCAATAATTACTTTCTTCATGGCGCAAAGATACCTAAATATTGCCTCATTTTCAAATCATTATCGCCATGATACGAAGGCATTTTTTACCTTTGAGGTTAGTATCTCAAAAAAAAGGAAAATAATGGTGCTGCT
>DAINNZ010000241.1:0-3410 GCA_036735605.1 Lewinella sp.
GGTGGCGTTGCACGCAATCACCATATTTATAAGCATACTCGGGTTTTTTTCAATAAGCTGCCAGCGTATTTCCTCGAATTCAATTGCCTCCGTATAACTGTTGAAATAGAGCTTCGGAAACCGACTGTTACTGCCCGGCTCTCGGTAGCCATGGCCAGCATAGACAAGGATGATAATATCGCGCTCTTGGTAGGCTAGCTCGTAGTCGAGGACGTCTTGCAAACGAGCCAAACTAAAATTAGTGCCCGAAATAGGATAGTAGTGAACATCCGTAATACCTAAATGGTGCCGCATTAACTGTATCTCTTGATCGACCCCATAGTCGATGCTCCGGCAGCCTTCTCGGATGGTTAGGTTGCTGCTGTTGTCGTCCAAAATTTTGAGTACATGAATGTGCCTCGTCTCAGCCGACAAGGAGGCTTGTACTAGGCAAAACAACAATAACAAGCCAACAAATGAAAGACTTGCGGGAGGATATCCCACTACTTGATAAAGCAATTGGGAAAGGGAACTGGTTTTTTTCAATCTCTGCATGAACATCTTAATTGTAAAGGTGGGGGTTCGCAGAGTGAGTCTGAATCGGCAATGGAATACAGAAGCTAAACGCTTGCTCGCTAAATTTTAGTACCTATTCTCAGCGAGGGGGTAGGAAATTTAGTAAACTTTTAAGGCCGCTTCACTACTTTATTGACCGCTGCTTGTATCATTGCCGCTGCCACATCTACACCACTACAGCCTTCGATGCCCTCCAGACCGGGGCTAGCATTCACTTCCATGAGCAGTGGGCCGCGTTTGCTTCGGATAATATCTACGCCTGCTACGTCTAAATCCAATAAAGCAGCGGCATGCAGGGCCATTGCTTGTTCCTCGTCGCTAAGTGCTACTGCTTGCGTTTGAGCCCCTAAATGTACGTTGGCTCTGAATTCGCCCTTGGCCGCTTTTCGCTCCATACTAGCCACTATTTTGCCCGCTACTACAAAGGCTCTCAAGTCGCAACCTTGGGCTTCGGCGATGTATTCTTGCACAATTACCCGCCCCTGTAGCTGGATGTAAGTGGCCGCAATTTTATGTAAATCGTAACGGTTACGAGCTAGCGAAACACCTAAGCCATGCGTGCTTTCCAAAAGCTTCACCACTACAGGATAACTGCCTAAATAACGAGCAGCCCGCACGGCATCAGACGCCGAGTTGGCCAGTAAGGTGGCTGGTGCAGCAATACCGTGGCTAGCTAAGAGCTGTAAACAACGCATTTTATCGCGCGCTATCGTCAGGCCTTGGATGCTAGTCAGGTGGGGGATGCCTAGCAGCTCTAGTTGGCCAATAACCGTGGCACCAAAGGTGGTGATGTTGGCACCAATACGCGGAATCACCACGTCCGGTAGCTTGATTTCGCTGCCGCGCACCAATAGGCGCGCACCCAGCTCGTCCACCAGTAAGCTAGCTTCCCCGTGATCGATAATTACCGCCTCATGCCCTGCTTGCCGAGCGGCTTCTACTAGCCGGCTAGTGCTATACAAGCTAGGGCCACGGGAAAGGATACCTATTTTCATAGCCTTTGTCGCTTTGGTCTTGGGTTGAACAGGACAAATAAATTTACTATTGTTTGCAAACCCCTAGCCCTTAAATTTAGTTCGCGACTAGACTAAATTATACTTCCCCAATCGATAAGGCTCGCTATCTGCTAAAGCACTTTTATTGTTAATGTAATGGCATAATGCAGGGGCAAGAGTTGGCTTTGTAGCGCAAAGGCCGCGTAGAGACAAGGTACGCTTTGCCTCCCCCCCCCCGTGATGTTGATAGATTTAACGGGATTTGCAGGATGCACACGATTTTTCAGCTAGGAAGGGGACGGATTTTGAAGGATGTGCCCAGACCTAGACCCAGACCCAGGCGGGCACGACGGGCAGGGCGGGCACGCAAAACCCCGAAGGGATGACAATAGCATATACAGAATCCGAAAGCAAACCATTTCCACTAGCCAAGACGGTTGTAGTAAGCCAGCGCGGCAAAGATATGCTCACGGCTAGCGGTGGCATTGACGTGGGCTTGGCCACAATGTTGCAGTAGCGTGAAGTTGATGCGGCTATCTTCATTTTTCTTGTCTTGTTGCATCCATGCCAAAAGCTGCTCAAAGCTAGCTTCAGGGAGTGGTTGATGGCCATAGATAGCTAGCAAATAGCCGCTGATGCGGTGTAGCTCTTCTTCACGCAGTCCTAGAAGTTCGTAACTCAGCCAAGCTTCGGCGATCATGCCGGCAGCAATGGCTTCCCCATGTAATAAGCGTTGCGGGCTAGCCAGCCAGTAGCTTTCAATTGCGTGGCCGATCGTATGGCCAAAGTTGAGCGCTTTGCGCCAGCCTTTCTCTTGGGGGTCGGCTACCACAATCGCTTGCTTAATAGCCACAGAGGCCGGTATAATACTGGCCCAGTCGGCTTGGGTTAGGTCTTTGATTAACAGTAGTTGCTCCCACTGTGTTTTATCAGCAATAAGGGCGTGTTTAAGAATTTCCGCATAGCCAGAGCGTATTTCCCGAGCCGGTAAGGTTTGTAGAAAAAGGGGGTCAATCCAAACGGCAATTGGGTCACGGAACACCCCTATACTGTTCTTGATATCCAGAAAATCGATACCCAGCTTCCCTCCCACAGAGGCATCTACCTGGCTGAGCAGGGTAGTGGGTATTTGCACAAAGTCAATACCTCTTTTAAAAGTAGCTGCTGCAAAACCACCCATATCGCCAATCACGCCGCCACCAAGATTGATTACACAGGCGCTGCGCCCTAGCTGCGCCTCGAACATGGCTTCCCAGATTTGCTGGCAGCTGCCGAGGTGCTTGTGCAGCTCCCCCGGCGGGAGGGTGATGCAATGCACCGGATAGTTAGCCAACCAGGGCGCCAGCAAGGGCCAGCAGTGCTGTTGAGTGTTTTCATCCATCACAACGAACCAATTGCTATAATTTTGAGCAGCCAGCCAAGTGATATGAGCGCTACCAATATTACCGATACTGAGAGCATAGTCTCCCACGGCTAGTTGTTGTGTATCCGTCAAAGAAGGTAAGTGGCCAATCAACTTGCTAGCACTGATGGTTTCCGGCTTAGCCCGAAATAAGGCTTTTGTTTTCGCCCAAGTTGCTCGAAAGAAGGCAGACTGCCGGTAGGCGTTCAAGCTAGCTTCATCTAACCAGCGGCTGTAAGTGTAGTAGGTACTCGGGTCTTCTAGGTCTTGCCAAGACTCTAAGTGTAGGCAGCCAGGCGTAGCCCGAATCCGATCGCGGGAACTGTTATAAATTTGCTCGTAAGCTGCTCCATTTTCTGGATGAAAATAGAGTTTTACAACACGTTGAATCATAAAAAATGGCTATATACTTGAATCGATGTGGTTGGAGAATTTCTCATTTGTTCTCCACGCCTTTG
>DAINNZ010000242.1:0-3356 GCA_036735605.1 Lewinella sp.
TTGAAGCAATAGTCCGCCTTCCCCGGCGAATAGGCAATGCACCTCGCGAATAGCTCCCCCGCCTGCTTAGTCTCTAGGGAGAGCGTAAACAAGCTATCGCTGCGAACAGCCGAAAGCGTATCGCCTTCGATGAGCCAACGAACTTCCGCTGCTGGCGGGGCATAAAGCGCCAAGCGATAAGTCTCCCCCAGCACCAAAGCCCCCGATTCCGGAAAATCCGCACCCAATCGAATGCTAGGCGGCTCCGCACAATGCACCAGTATCTGCCGGTTGACAGGCACGGTCAGGGGTGCTGATAATTGCACATCCAAGTAAGTTCCCGCCAAAGATTCCTCGCTGCTACTGATCACCCATTCTAGCTGCTCGCTGCTATCGCGGTGCAGCGTTTGGCCAGTGGCAGCATCTTTTATTTCCCAAACGGCCTTGCTCGCTAAATCCCCTGCCTTTTGCAGTCGCAGGGTATCGCCTTCGCGCAGCAGCTCGGTGGGTGGTATAAAATCGAGTGACCCAGCCTCCTCCGGCCTTTTAAGATGCTCGCTCGCCCACCAAAGCAAGCCCAGCAAGGGCAGCAGCAATAAAAGCCACCAAGGGGAGAAGCGCGGTGGGGGGTTCCCGTCTTGGCCGCCTCCACTTGATGCTGTTGAGCTTTCTGCTAGCTGCTCGGCTGCCAGATCGCATTCAGCTAGGAAGTCTTCAAAAATGGCGTATAGCTTTTCCTGCTGCCGTCCGGAAGTGGCCAGTAGGGGCGTTAGCAGATAGGGCAGTTCGCGGATGTTGTTGAGGTAGTCGCTACCGTTTTTATTCAGGGCTTCCCATACCAATAGCCGCACCCTGGGGCTGGTATCGAAGCCAGCCGCCTCCAGCCGAAGGAAGAGTTTTTCCAAAGGCAAATTCCCCTGATATGGATGCGGAGTGGAAATGGTAATGCGTGTTTAAAAAAGTGATTAAAAACGGTTGGATGATGGTGGCTGGTCTTCGCTAGCCTGTAATTTTGCTTACGAACATGGCTCAAAAAAGAAGGCATTGCTCCTGCGTGAGCCAAAAAAAAGCAGTATTCCCCTTTACACCGCTGCTTTCCCGATCAGGGCATTCACGGCCTCTAGGTCTTCGCGGGTTTTCACCAAGAAGCTGAGGTTTTGGAGGATCATATTTCGGCGGGTATCGATGTTTTTTTCTTGCAGGTAACCGTCTTCGCCCAGTAGGCGCAGCCAAGCGATGAGTTCTGCTGTGGCGGGCTTTTTCCGCACCGATTTTTCCCGCACGGCCTGAAAAAAATCGAATAGACGCTGATAGGCCGCCTCCGTTTCCGAGGTAATTTTCATACCCAGATTGGCTTCTACGATTTGCCGCAGTTGTTCCGTTTTCGGGAAGTTGATATGAAAGAAAGCACAGCGACGCAGGAAGGCATCGGGCAGGTTTTTTTCGGAATTGGAGGTGAGGATCAGCACGATTTTGGCGGCGGGGTCTTTGGTTATTTCCGCACCTTCCTGCTCTTTGATGGAGAAGCGGTAGTTGACGAGTTCGTCCAGCAAATCGTTGGTAAAATCGCGGGGTGCTTTATCCACTTCATCAATCAGCACCACGGAGTTCATGGGCTTGGCGGGCATATCCCATTGGAAGAGCTTTTGGTAGGCCGGCTGCGGTTTGCTGATGGCAATGGCTTTCCCCAAAGCCTGGAGGCTGATAAAGCGAGCCGTATCCACTTGCGTATCGCCCTTGATATTGGCGGCCTGGAAGTGACTTAGGGCATCGTAGCTATACAGCAGGTCGGTGGCCTTGGAGGTGGTTTTGGTCATAAAGCGCAGCACCTCGGGGTAGAAGGTATTGCCATGTTCTCTATTGAGGTATTCCAGTGCCCACTGGGCCATCATGGTTTTTCCCGTACCGGGCTCGCCGGTGAGTAGCAGCGGCTGATTGAGGCGCACGGCTGCCCGAAGGGCGTGTTCCTGTCCGGGGCTGAGGATGTAAGGTATATTGGCCATGTGGAAAGATTATTTACGGATCAATTATTTTTTGTTGGGGGGGTGAAAAGTGTTTAATGATCGGGTATCAGCCCTTTGTTGTGATCGTTGATGATGCGTTGTAGTACGGCTTCCACATCCATCATATCCAGGCGTTCCTCGGTAGGGAAAAACTTTTTAGCAGCCTCCTCGGCTGTTTGGCCTGTGGGCATCAAAATGTCATAGCGGCTGAACCACTCCTCTATATGCTCATCGCGGCTGACGGGGTGCAGCTCGTCCAGTTTTTCGCCGTAAGAAGATTGCTCAATGTATTCCAGTACCGACTGCCGCACCGCTTTGTTTTCCTTCTTATAGCTGATGCCATAGAAAATAAAGAAATTGGGGGCATCTTCGGGCAGTTGGCAATCGCAGAAATTGCTGATAAATTCCTTTACCACCTCGGGCGTTACGCGGGCATTCCAGTTGTAGTCATCTATAGTAAGCAGGATGAACACGAAGTCATCAGTACCGAAAGGATGTCCAGTAAAATTGCCTTGAAGGGCTGGCGATTGCAAAAGTTCGTTCAACTTGGACTGCATAATATTATTTTTTGGCTGTAGTCCAAATTGGGTAAGCAATTCGCGTTGTAGGTTGATGAGGAACAACTTGGCCATCTGTGCTGCTGCGGGCTTGCATTTCACAAATTCAAATCGTTGGCTGGGCTGATAGTTAGCATCCCGCCAATTGAGCAAGCTGCCGCTGAGTTCGTTTCCAAAGCGCTGCACAAGGCTTTCTACCGCTTGGCGGGCATCGCCGTGTATGTAGAAATGCCGTATTCTAGGGCTAGGATCTTCGTAATAATGCAGTTGTACCAGCTCATTTTGGGTTACCCGGTCGCAAGTGAAACTAAGTGCCTCAGATAGATGGACGCGTTTGTCCACTGCTACGCGCAAGGATTCTTTTAGGTCGGCTATCTTAATTTTGTTGATCAGCCACAGTAGTGCCTGGTTAGTCGTAGCGAAGCTGATGCCGTCTTTTTCGAAGTCCAAGACGCCCATCCTACTATCCGTTTCCCGCTTATTGTAACGTGCCTCTGTAAGAATCAGCTTATCGTATAAATCCGAATCACTCCGCAACACCTCCTCTTTCAAACGGCGGAACAACTCGCCCAGCTCATTATCGCTGACAAGGTCTTTTAGTTCCGCCTGAAGCTGCTCGATCATAGGTAGCGGGTGATTATCCTAGTGGTGGGGCAAATATAGGATTTTTTAGCATTTAATGGCTAGTTTTTTGGGGTAGCGTTTTTATCTAGGCGGGACTTTGAGGTGTTTTAGACCCAGGCGGGTTGGAAGACGGGCACGCAGGATTAACAAGATTTACAGGATTTGGCTTAGCTAATAGCCATAGCTGTAGCCA
>DAINNZ010000243.1:0-3283 GCA_036735605.1 Lewinella sp.
CTTGCGGATTTACGATAAGCGCATCGTTCAGCTCCTGGGCCGCACCTGCCATTTCGCTAAGAATCAGCACGCCCTTTTTACTAGTTTCTTTGATAGCAATATACTCTTTAGCAACCAGATTCATCCCATCGCGTAGTGGCGTAATCAAGGCCACATCGGAGCATTGATACAGTGTCGTAAGCGAAGCAAAATTGAGCGATCGGTAGTAGTAGCGAATGGGAATCCAGTTAAAATGGCTGTATTCACTATTGACCTCACTTACTAGCACATCCACTTCCCGCTTCAATTCTCGATAGGTATCCACATTAGAGCGGCTAGGAACTACTAGCATCACTAAATTGACCTTGCCGTGGTATTGAGGGTAGCGGCGTACAAACTCCGCAAAAGCACGAATACGCTGTGGGATGCCCTTGGTGTAATCAAGCCGATCAATCGATACGATTAGTTTACGCACCTTGGCAAGTTCTAGTATTTCTTGGCTCGCTAGGTCATGATCGGCATCTACATCCGGGAAGGCGTAGCGTTCATAGTCGATTCCCATCGGGAAAACATCCACATTTACCTCGCGTTCGCCAATCGATAGGTGGCCAAACTCGTGTTCATAACCCGTGATCCGATAAGCTGCACTTAGAAAGTGGCGCATATAATCGAAGGTGTGAAAGCCAATCTGATCAGCACCTAACAGCCCCTCTAAGATAGCCTCTCGATAAGGTAAAATACGGAATACCTCATAGCTCGGAAAAGGAATATGCAAGAAAAAGCCGATGCTAACGTCGGGGAAACGATCTCGGATCATCTTAGGTAGTAACATCAGTTGGTAATCGTGTACCCAAACCATATCGCCCTCCTGAAGCTCCTCGGCCACTACTTGGAAGAATTTGAAGTTGACCTCTTGGTAGCTTTTCCAATACTCATCATCGTAGGTGGTGTATTCGGTGAAGTAGTGAAAGTGTGGCCAGATCGTCTTATTACTAAAGCCCTCGTAGTAGAGCTCGATCTCGTCGTCCGTTAAAAAGACGGGGGCTAATTTGCTCTTAGCTAAGTCTTTTCGGATCTGACTACGTTCCTCAGGGTCTTCGCTCGTTTCCCCAGGCCAGCCAATCCAGATCTTATTATAGCTGCTATCCAAAGAGTTTAAGCCCGTGGCAAGGCCGCCTGCGCTGGGGTAGTAATGCAACTCACCATGCCGGCGGTTGATCGTGATGGGCAATCGGTTGGAAATAATGACTAGTCGGGACATAATGGCGGTTTTCTTAGGCGCAAAATAGCAAGTCTTCGGCTAGTAGGCAAGTTTTAGCCTGCTTTTAATTTATCATTCTATCAATCAGCCTTAGCCTACTGTCTTTATGGCCAAAGGCAGGGATAATAACGTTGTTCGGCAGACTATGGTTCTGTAAATAAGTGTACCTTTGCAGCAGGAACTAACTCAATAGCTATGCGAATGTATTTATATGCTTGCCTACTGCTACTTTTTGCTTGCGGGGCAGATGAAGCAGGACAAATAGTAGCTGCGGCTGTCAATACTGGCGGGCGTTTAGCGGAAGACCCCGCCGCCTCGGCGAAAGCAACTAGCCAAGAAGCCCTCACACTCCGCATGGGAGAAGCAAGTGTAGGGAAGGGAGAGACGGCCTGCTTGCCCATTACGGCCCAGAACTTTAGCAACCTCATCGGTTTTCAGTACACTATCCAATGGGATAGTACCCAGCTAGCCTACCATAGCATCCGCAACTTCAAACTGCCAGGCTACGGCCCTGCTAATTTTGGCGACCGCTTCACGAGCCGAGGCTATTTAAGTACCCTGTGGACAGAGGCCGGCCTCAAAGGTATTTCACTGCCGGCTAATAGTCCGCTCTTTGAGCTTTGCCTCACCAACTTGGCCGCACCCGCTGCCGGCGCTGCGGTGCGCTTTGTGAATGGGCCTACCACCTTTGAAGTAATTGCGGCAGATATGAGCCAATGGAAATTCCGCTATGCTAATGGCAGCATCCGTACACAATAGACTGGTTCAGCAGACCATCCAACCTGATAACTGAAACCTGATAACTGAAACCTGCCCCCCCCCTTTGTCTTTCCTACAAGGCTACTGGAAAGCCCTTGATCTTGTATTTTTTCAGCAATTGCTTGGCGTAGGCAGAAGCTTCGGTTTGGCTGCTTTGTGGGCCTAAGATAATTTTATATACTAGCTTACCATCTTGTTCCACACAGTTGACTAAGATATTTTCAAACCATTTAGCTTGTAATTTAGCTACCTCTTGCATAGCGCTTTCTAGGCTGCTCAAGGAAGCAATTTGCACACCATGAGAACCTGCGCCTGCTTCGCGAATCTCGATTTTATACAGGCCTGTACCGAATTTACCCGTAGAAAGCAGCTTTTGCTTGCTAGGTTCATAGGTCACAGCCGTTTTTGAAGTGGCCGTTTCGCCAGGGCTAGTGGCTATAGCAGCGGCTCGATCGGCCGGGCTAGCGGATGGAGCCGAGACTACCCGCTCGGCAGGCACGGGCGTAGCTGTAGGGCTCGTGCTAGGAGCTGTACTAGGAGCTGTACTAGGAGCTGTACTAGGAGCAGCACTAGGAGGATTCGTATTCGTAGAAGGCGCTACCACGCCTGGTACAGGCGGCGGCGGCGGTGTGATATTAGGCGTTTGGTTCGTCAAGTTGGCCGTAGGATTGCTAGCTGCCAAAGCCGCTGCATCGCCATTACTGAGCAGTTCTACATGTACTTTGGCTGTTTTGCTATCCAGGATACCCAGCAGCTCGGCAGCTCGGTAGGAAACCTCAAGGATGCGCCCTTGTATAAAGGGGCCTTGGTCAACAATCCGAACCGTTACCTGCTGGTTGTTCTCCAGGTTGGTCACCCGCACCCGCGAATTATAGGGATAGGTTTTATGGGCTGCCACCAAGTCGTTACGGTTATACACTTCCCCATATTTGGTAGTACTGCCGTGAAATTCATTAGAAAAATAAGTAGCTAGCCCCGTACCCGTGGAGCCAACCGTTTGCCCCAATAAACAAGCAGGTGAAAACAAGAGTGCTGCTAAAAGCAAGAAAAAGTATTGCATAAAATCCGTTTTTGTTAAGCGTCGGCTAATATAACGCTTCGCCTAGGCAAGTCGTTGTATTAGACCAAGGCTTTTAGCTGACGCTTAGGGCTTTCATCTTGAGCTTGGGCTTCTGCTTAGGGTTGGGTTTAAAGTATTTTTCAGTATATTATACCCTAGGAAAATATTAAATGAGTAAAATAAAATATAACTTTATAACAGTATATCTAATCGCTCTACAATCG
>DAINNZ010000244.1:0-2650 GCA_036735605.1 Lewinella sp.
TCTATAGCTATGAAAAGTAGAAACTTTTTTCTGATGGCCACAGCCGCCCTCCTCCTCACCGCCTGCCCCTCACAAGGCCCCATCAGTCCTATCGAAAACCGGCTGATCCTCGTTACTGATCTGTCAGGTTCTCGTAGGATTCCTGCGGGCTTTTCCGAGGATTTCTTAAAGAACTTGGAAAACCTATTGGAAAGTTCCCTAGATGCTTGGGAGCTAGACCATATCAGGCTAGACGATCCCCACAGCCAGATCAATCGTATCAGCCTTCCGGCCTTGCCCGATCCCGGCACGAAGTGGGATCGCAATTTCCACCAGCTACAAGCAGCCTACCAGCAAGCACTAGCAGAACGCAAAGGCCGGATCGCCCAATACCTCGCCAAGCTGCCACAAGGGCAAGCACCCTTGTTGAAGACCGCCGATACCTACGTGCTAAAGACACTCCGTAAGCTGGAGCGGTCTATCCAGAACGATCAACGAAGTAGCCAAACCTATCTGCTGATCCATAGCGATCTCATCAATCATGAACCGGGCCAACAGCCTTATGTGGTACAAGCGGAGGACTGGAAGAATGTATCAGCCTACGCTGCTATCTACCTCCTCACGGAGACTGACCTCACAGCTGAAAAGCTAGAACAACTACTGCCGCTACAACTGGATATCGAGACGAACTTTTTTAAAAAAATCAAACCTTCCTCTTATGTCATCACAAGCGAATAAACAGTCCCTATCGGCTTCATTCGAGCAAGCAGATACATTATGGACACAACTGGGTAAGCTTCACTTTTCCCTGCAGCAGCTTCGGCCAAAGCACCAACACACCCAAAGTATTAGCGAAGCACAACCTAATGTATTAGGAGCCGCTATTGCTTACTTCTTTTTCGTAGCTATTGAGGCCTTGTTGGGGGCTCCTCCCGCCTTTGTTTGGGTGGAGGATGTATTGCCTATCAGCCAAAAAGACACCCCAACGCTGTATTACATCACCCTCACTTTTCTAGCTCTTGGCATCGCTACCATTTTTACTGTGCTGCTGGGCTTGGCCACCGAATACTTTCAGCAAGCCGACCCCATCCATGCCGCACTGAATCAAGAAGAGCGGGGTTTAAATCCCATGGATGGCCACCGACAACAAAAAGCCATCAGAAGAAGAGGCTATTTAGCCATTATCCTCTTGCTCGTGTTCACGATTGCTTTAGCCGCCAATAGGGCCTACGTTTATAACGAGCAGCAATTTGATCTCCTTAGTCTAGTGTCGTCTATCCTAGCAGGTCTTTTCTTTTTGGCAGCAGCCTGGGTTACGCACCCTCGTTGGCAGTTATTTTGGCAGAAGACCCGTTACGAACGGCGCTATCGGCGGATGGAGGCAATTTTCTTCTCCAAAGTGGCAGTCTTCAAATCGATGGCTCGTTTTTTAATAGGCCAAAGGCCTCAATATAGCCTCCTACAAAGAGCCGATGTAGATGATCCAACGGCCTTGGTAGAACAACGATACGATGCCTTACTACAAGACGAGCTTGCATACAGCGGCTTGATCCCTAAGCACCGCCAACGTTTCGTCATCAAAGCCGGAGGCGAGAAGGTCGAAGGAGTTCCAATTGGCCTCATTACCGTAGAAAATAGCACTTACCAACTCCTAACGGATCAGGAGGGCGAATGTCAGTTCGAGCTTAGCACCCATTATCCCTTTTTAGCGGAGGTGATTATTGCGGGGCGATCAGAAACCAATTTTTACCTCACCGATGCGCCTTTCGCACTCGATTTGCGCAGTTCCATCGACCCAAAATACCCAAACGATGAAAACAAGCAACTTCCCAACTAGTCAGCGAAAGCTACGCAAGGAGCAGCCTTCGCTTAAACATTCCAATGGTCTTGCGCTGCAAAAGGACCCTTGCCCCCGCGAGCGAAGCGACAGCCAAGCCTTACCGCCTCCTCACTCGTACAACTATGCAGGCAGCACGATTGGGCTTTTCTTTGCCCGTTGCCTTGTTTTTTGCCTAGTTGCAAGCTGCCAGACCGATCCCCCGCCACCAGATCCCTGCCCCCTCTCCTATGTCTTTCAGGATGGTCTGCACATCCGGCAGTTCAAAGACATCGCTTGCGAGGAAGGCGATATGGATAAGGCCATCAAGCGCCTAGCTATGAAGTATGAACAGCAGATTATGAACGAAGCACTCTTGGTGACCAGACCTGAGCTTGTGGACAACGCTAAGGTGGCCAAAACTGATTTGGCCTTCACTTTCAAAGAAGTGGGCGGAAAAAAGCAGCGTAAGCTGAACCGTATCACCCAAGAATTACGACAGCACAGCCTGCGAGCGGATGTGAAATACCAAACCTTCCTCGTGCGCCACACTAAAGAACCAGGGCTAAGCAACGCTTGGGTGATTGCAGATGGCAGCATCTACATTACAGAGGCGCTGTATGACCGGTTCGCAGAGCAAGAGGATATCATCGCTTTCATACTGGCACACGAGATGGCACACATCGAGAACTTGGCAATAGACAAGAAGATAGCTTTGGAAAAAGTTATAGCGGATAAGATCGGGACAGGCTGGTTCGGCACCCTAGCAGCCAATAGTACGAAGAGCCTCACTACTGCACTACAACAATACGACGAGCTCATCGCCGACCGCGCCGCCCTCTACCTCATGAACGA
>DAINNZ010000244.1:2660-3280 GCA_036735605.1 Lewinella sp.
AGCGGGCTACGATCCCCGAGCGGGCTTGGCCTTCTTCCAGTTTTTGGAGGGCGCTAGCCAAGCACCTTCCACTTTTAAGTCGATCGGGCTACTCTCCCGCACCCACCCCTACAGCCACAGTCGCTTCAATTGCTTGAGTCATTATCTCTACGAGTCGGAACGGCGGCCTGCCGGCTGCTACTAGCTTATTTGGTTTTTGGTAATTCTTTGGGTGGCTCGCTTCGGTGGGCCACTTTTTTTGTGTTGGCTCAAAGGGGGTTGACGGAAGGGGGATTTTGGTGCTTTTTAGGTCCATTGGACTCGTCCAACTGACCTACAGCCCCGCCTTTTACCCACAAAAGCACCATTCGATACCATTCTACCTAATCTACTCGACTCAGAGAAAATAAGAACCCTTTTGCGATTTTTTAAGCGCATTTTTTTGGCTGACGCAGGGGCAAGGGGGGCAAAGGGTGAAAGCGATATACTGACTCGTACTGACTCGTGCTGAGCGAAGCCGAAGTAGGTAAAGGTCATCGCTGCGTGGACAGCCAACAGCCAGCAGCCAATTTATAGCAATAAAGAGGCGCATTTAGGCGCATTTCCGTTCAAGGATGAGAGTTAATATAGACTTAACATTG
>DAINNZ010000245.1:0-3269 GCA_036735605.1 Lewinella sp.
TGGTGGGAACGTCAAAAAGGATGGTTGGACTAGTCCAATGGACTATTTTATAGTGGGTTTCACCCAATCTCGCACACTTCAGGTATCTTTGCATTCTGGGAATAGGCAAAATAGCTGGTACACGAATTTAGCCGTTCATTCATAAAGAAAGCACACCTTTGGATATGGAAAGGGAACTCGCTCAACAAATAGAGGCTCACTTTGCTGCTATCCGCGCTGCTGAACGCAATGTTGCTAGACGAGGCTTACCTAAACTAGCTCCACTGGGTCGCAAACTAGAGCAGTATGTCCTTTTATATAAATTGCGCTTGTATTGCCGTTATTTAAGCTACGCTGATTTTTCCCATCCTTCCCAATTGGATTTATCAGAAAGCGATTTTTCTTGGCTACAGGCTTGGCTAGCGGAGAAGCCCACTAGCCTTTTCAGTGTGCCCACCCTCCAGTTCTACTACCTGCTGCTACAACTGATTGACCCAGCCCTCAGTAGCGACAAAGACCCGCAGCAGCTCGTGCAGCAAATCCTATCCTTTTCGCAAAACTACCCAGCAGACATTGATCGAGACGACCGCATCGACGTCCTCTCCATCGTCACCAACTACTGCACAAAAGCCATCAACCTGGGGCTAAGCGATTATCGCCCCCTCCAACTACAGCTCTATGTACAGATGATAGACATCCAGCACGGTCAGAAAGCCCAAAAAGGAGAAGCCTTAGCACCCGAAATATTCCAAAACGTAGTCAAATTAGCCCTGCCGGGTCTAGCCATCGATTGGCCGAGCCTGACACTTCATGGCGTAGCTGCCGATAATGCCTTCGATTGGGTGGCCGCTTTCATCCAACAATATGGCAAGCGCTTGAAATCAGTAGATGCCAAGGCTACTATTGCCTTTTGTAAGGCCACCAATCTATTTCATGCCACTCGCTATGCCGAGGCTTTAAAATTGCTACAAAAGATGCCTAAGAGCCAGGCCATGGTTTTGGCCATCAGCCTTAAAGTCCTAAGCCTTAAATGCCTCTACGAGCTAGAAAGCGCCGCCGATAGCGAAAGCAAAAAGCTGGCCAAAAAATCGGGCCTCCGCATCCCTAACCTACTGGAAGCCTACCGCAAACAGCTCGACTACTGGGAACACGAAAACCCAAGCCTCGGCTACATAGCAGACTACCATCGGGTATTTATTAAAGCCTTCGGCGATCTGTATGCCCTGCACCAAAAAGGCTACCACCATAGCCACTCCCTCCAAGACCACCGAAGACTGGACGCCGCCCAAAAAAAACAAGTCGCCGCCCTTTCCGAACACTCCTACCCCTTCGTGCCCTGGCTGCGGGAGAAGCTGCTGTGGTTGGGGAAGTGAAGCGCAGTTCTCAGGTACTCGACCCAAGAACTGCTACGACAGAATAGGATATTGGCCTACCTACAAGTCCAATGTGCTACTAAAAAGTAAGTGTCCTTCTAACAAAAAGCTATAACGCAAAGTACCTTGAAGACCATCATCAAAAGGAAGCAGCACAGCCGTCTTGTCTGAAGGAATGGCCAGCAAGATTTCTTTTCCATTAGGATATTGGAGCAACAAGTGTGAGGCCTTCTGTTGCGCTAGTATTGGAAACTGTAACGAAAGCGCTCGACTAGTAGGATGCAATCTCCCCGCAGAAACATGGGGTGGCAAGTCCGCAACCGTCACCCCTAACTGCCCATACTCGCTAGGCTTGGAACGTGAAATAATAACATCCTGTACCACTTGGGCACCAAGTCCCGTGGAAAATAAGAGTATTGCAAGCGTGTGCCATACATAAAACAACAAGCATTTCATAAAAACCGAATTTGAAATACACCATACCCGCCATTACGAGGCTTCGGGTTTCGCCTTCGGTGCGCACCTTGCTACCACGCTCAAAAAAGCGCATTAGCCTATCGATAAGGCAAAGATGAGGGTAGAAAATAGGGTGTGAAGGGAACTGTTAACACTAAAGGGACGTTGTGAAAAATGTTACCGCAATAACTATTAACCGCTATGCACACCCTACACAAGGACAAGAGACAATACCTCAAACTACTGCTCCAAAATCTGGGAAAGTACCACGGTAGTTATGCCCATTTCGCTCGTTTGCTGAGTAAAAAAACAGCTGTCAACTACCATCGAAATTTAGTCAACCGCATACTAGCAGATGAAATCAAGTTTGATCGCTCGCTGCACGAGCATCTTGACAAGGCGATTGAAATAGCCCAACACCTACAAAAACAGTATGATGCCGCTCGGAAAAAAATACTGTCCTCTATCCCGCTCCACCAGCTGATAGATCGGCAGCAGAATGCAGATTTATTGCACGAGCAGCTACTGAAAATTGACCGGGAAGCAGAAGCCGGCGCCTATCTGCAAGGCGCTTTTGCTGTGGATGTCTTAACTACCATCCTTGATTTGAAGAAACTTCACCACTATTCGCCTTACCACGAAGGGCTACTGTATTTAATAGCCGCCAAAATCAAATTACAACTTGGCCCAAAGCCCAAGGCGCAAGACGGGCTAATATTAGCACGGCAGGCGGCAAGTATTTTCGGAAATTTGAAGGAGTATGAGCTGTATCAAAAAGTACAAAACCTGCAAGGCAATCTATTGCGCCAAGCTGGCGATTACGAGGGGGCTTTGTTGAGCTTCCAAAATAATTCAGAACTGGTGAAAGCACACCCCCATATTTGGCCAAACCCAGATATGCTGCTTCAAAAAAACGAGCACCAGCAAGCCGTTACCTTGATGAGAAGCGGACATGACGGAGGCAAGCCCGAACAATTGGCAATAGCCAGCCAGCTTTTCACCAGTACCAATGCCTACTTCGCAAATGAAGCTCCCGAAGATTGGACAAAACACAGCCGCATCCGAGAAGCAGAAGCCGCCGTGAAGGGAAACCAATTAAGTCTAGCCGAAAAGCTGCTCCTACCCTATGAAAACCTACATCAAGTTAGCCTCTTACGAGACCCCCAGAAAGTGATCCTCTTTCGTACAGTGGCTGCCTATTATTTCCAAATTGGCGACAAAGAAAAGGGGCGCTCCTATGCACAAACCGCTATCGCACTAGCCCAACGGGAAGCTTACGAGCATGAATTGAAGCAATTGGAGGAACTGCTGCAAAAACATTGTTCAGCTGACATGACCGATTTGTTTCTCCAAACATAAAAGTCTAAAAAACAATAACTTATAAAGGTTAAGCTTTACTAAAGTTCCCTTTATTTTCTCGATATATCATCCATCGTATTAGCCTTGTTCGCAAAGGCTTGT
>DAINNZ010000246.1:0-3202 GCA_036735605.1 Lewinella sp.
TGTAAGCCAACTTTACTATCGCCCATTTCGCCTTCAATTTCAGCTCTCGGCACAAGAGCTGCAACGGAGTCGATGACTAAAATGTCGATAGCTCCCGAGCGAATGAGGTTTTCTGCGATTTCTAGCGCTTGCTCGCCATTGTCGGGCTGGGAGATCAGCAAGTTCTCCGTATCTACACCAAGGCCAGCCGCATAAAAACGATCGAAGGCATGCTCTGCATCAATAATGGCAGCAATACCGCCCATTTTTTGGCATTCAGCAATAGCATGAATGGCTAGCGTGGTTTTTCCTGAAGATTCGGGGCCGTAAATTTCTACTACCCGACCTCTCGGAAGGCCACCGATACCTAAGGCCACATCTAAGCTTAGGGAACCGGTGGGGATAATTTCTACATTGGCGATTTGGCTTTCGCCTAAACGCATAATGGTGCCTTTACCATACGATTTTTCTAAGCGATCCATCGTAAGCTGTAATGCTTTGAGCTTAGCAGCTTTATCTTTAAGTTGATCCATTGGTTTGCTGTTTTGTTCTTTTGTGCTGCAAATATAAACACCTTGTTTTTAATTTGCAAGCTTTTTCAAATATTTTTTGCGCAAAAAGTTCATTTTTTTTCAAACATAACTTTTTTGCGTGTAAAAAAATGAAATAAATTCACTTTGCTAAACTATTAACCAACAAATTGTTGATTGTTTCATAGTTTGCGCAAACTCCAATCGCTTAGTTCAGCTTGGGTTTGGAGCCAGTTGGTGGTATAGCCCAGCATGAAGCCGCCGCCGCCAGCACCACAGACCTTCAAGCAATACGATTGGCCTCGCCAGAGGGGCTGTATGCTAGGGGGTATTAAAAAGGAGGCCAAGCTAAACTGCGCTTCGCTGAGCAAACGAAATTGCTTGGCTAGGGTGGGCCAGTCGGCTTCTAGTAGTGCCCTTTGGCAGGCGCTATCCGCCGTACCCCATTCGGCTTCAGCTGCTCGGCGCCAAGCGGCATCGGTATCGTAGCGATCAAGGAAGGCCTGAATCAGTAGATTGGAGTGCCTAGTGATGCGGGTATCGAGCAAAAAGAAGCCCGTCGCCCAGGCAGTAGGCATTTCACAAACGCTAGGTAGGGCACCGCCGCCAAGCACGAAGGCTTGATCTAAATAAGAGATGAGCGGATCAATACCAGAGCTTTTCCCATGAAAGAAAGATTCCATTAAAGCGAATCGCTGTTGTAGGCCAAGGAGGCTTTGAGTAGCGAGGGAGCTTGTTCGGAAGCGATCCCAAAAGGCTGCGCAGAGCGCTCCTGAGCTACCTAAGCCATAACCAAAAGGAATACTGGTGTGTAGTTGCAGCCCCTTTGTTAGTGCTTGTTGTAGTTGCTGAAAGTTAAGCTCGTCTTTGGTGAAATGCTGTTGAAGATACTGTTGAAAGTCAGAGAATATCGCTGGTGTAGGTGCCGCTGCGTGCCAAGTGGCGCCAAGGCCGTGGTAAGGCACTGCTAGGGCAGCAGCTCCCCGCAAGACGCGGTGCTCGCCGAAGAGCAAAATCTTAGCTGGGAAGAATGTTCGCATCTGCTTTATTAAAGAGGCTTGTTCGCTTGTTCACGACCCAACAAACAAGTATAAGTAGTGCAAAGCTACGAACAAAGTGGATAATAGACTTGTTCGGTAAGGCGGTAAATGGCTATCGGCTACTTTAAGGTGGCTTCGGTTTGCAGGGGGGCCTATACTACACTTGCGCTACTAAGCGACCCTTGCCCCTGCACTTGTGCCCGTTTAAGCGTGAAAAACGGCTGAAGCCCAAGCAGGGAGCAACGATCCAAGAAGAAGGCGCGAAATTTAGCGTTTAGCTAGGCTGCGATGACGGCGCCAACTGCGGATACCCAGCCAAGTGATGAGCAATAGCCCGAGCACAAGATAGCGGCGCTGCTCGTTGGGGGCCGGCAATTGGATCGGACTGGCGTCGCCAAAAAAGCTGAAAGCGGCCCAATAGTAAGGATGATCGCGGTAGGTACCTTGGTTGCGCTGGCGAAAATCGAGCTGAGCCTGCCGGAGAGCCTCGTCTTTAGGCAGGCCATTTGCGAGGTGTTTATAAAAGGCCGTCATCACTTCAGCGGTGGATTGGTCTTCTACTGACCAAAAGCTAGCGATGAGGCTTTTCGCACCAGCGGCCATAAAGGCGTGGGTGAAACCAATCGTGCCTTCCGTTGAGTGGCTGCTACCTAGCCCAGTTTCGCAGGCACTGAGGATGACTAGATTGCTTTGTAAACTTAGCTGGGTAAGGTCTTCGGCAAAAATAGGAGCGACCCCTTCGTCGGGATCGGCTAGAAGGAAAAGGCTATTCCTGCCATCGTTCGCATCAGCTTTGGCGTGGGTGGCTAGGTGTAGGATGCTGTATTGGCTTGCATAGCGATAAAAGTGGTCGATCTGGGCATCCTCTCCGTAAAAATAGCGCCCGCCCACTCGATCAGCGATGGCTGCTAGCTCTTTTTTATTAGCAAAGAGGGCTCCTAGGTTACGTTGCTGCCGCTCTGCTAGGAGCAGGGTGTCGAAATCGGCTGAAAAATCAGGAGCAAAGCCCAAGACACCAGCTTTTTTCGGGCTAACGTTTCGGTCTTCCATCAACTGGTGTAAGCGCAGCGAGCTAGCAATACTGATCGTGTGCTTACTGCCAAAATACTGCTGGCCAAGACTATCTAAGGGCAAAGCTTGAAAGGGGAAAGCGGCAAATGGGCCATTGCCTGTGATGAGTACACGGGGGGCGAGTAATGTCTCGATCTCTTCGCCAAGTAATAGCTGTGATAAAGCGTAGCCTTCCGCTATACAGGCTTGCTGTTCGTTCAGCGGCCGATGAAGCGGCGACTGCTGCACGCAGTTGGGAAAGCTTTTTACGAGCGCAGGAAAATTATTGGGGTGTAGAACGGGGTCATGTACCCTAGCAAAGATAGTGGTATCGGTATTAATCAGTATTTTATAAGAAAAATTGGGATGGTGAAAAAAATAAAGGATGCTTGTGGGGTGGCCAGCGCGTTCATATTCCCTGAGTTTTTGCTGCTGCTGCTGAATAAAATCGGCGGGGATATGGCCTTTTTGTTGAAAATAAGCAGGGTGCTGCGTTAATAAGTCTGTTTGCAAGCCGCTTCGCTGCTGCAGCAGCGCGGCTATTTTCTCTAGCTGCGCTTGCTGATCGGGTAGCCGCTGTAGCTGATAAATTTGTTGGGCTAG
>DAINNZ010000247.1:0-3201 GCA_036735605.1 Lewinella sp.
AGCAGAAAGTATGGTAGTAGCTTGCTAAGTCAAGAGGCATTTATGGCGGCTATGAACAGGAAAGCGCCGCAAACTGACCTAGAAAAAACATACTTGGGGCTAATGTTTCATATCTGCTTTACCAAAGCAGGAAAGCAGACAAAAATGTTTTTTGATAGCTTAGAAATGGAGCAAGCTGGTTATTGGGCTAGCCCTCGTGAACTCTTTGCCAGATGCTACGAGGCTTGGGTACGTTGGGAACTGGCTCAAAAGGGGCTTAAAAATTACTTCTTAACATTTCAGAAGTATGATTTTTTATACCCTACTACGGATCAGATCAAGAAACTAGCTCCTTACCTCAAGATTATCAGCAGATACGCACTTGGATGGTAAAATGAACGCAAAATCCAGCGCACAGAAAAAACAAGCAAGGCCAAAGGCCGTGTATGAAATTCTCAGCCGCTTTAAAATAGATGTATGAACACGATTTTTGGACTTTTAACGGCAATTTTGACCTTTTTGGCTGGATGGCTAATATTCTCTAACAAGAAAAAGCCAACCTACCAGAAGCCCACCGATGAGCCAGACAACTTGGAAGAGCTGGAAGAAACGGTAATCTATGTAGAGCCAATCGTACCTATTGCAACAGGTGCAGGAGCCGTGCCTGAAGAGGAGGAGCAAAGCCAAGAACCAGAAGAAACAACGCAACCACCAAAAGAAGAAAAAGCTATGGCATCATTTGAAATCGCCTACCAGGTAGTGAAGAGAAACGAAGGCGGCTACCAGAACTTTGCCAATGATCCGGGCAACTTCAATAGCCGTGGTGAGCAAGTTGGTACCAATTGGGGTATCAATGCCAAGGTATATGAGGAACACATAGGCCGCCCCCCTACCGTGGCCGATATGCGAGCTATGACCAAGGAAACTGCCAAGCAGATATACCGAAACAGCTACTGGCGACGCATCCAAGGCGATAAAATTGAAGACCAACAAGTGGCCACAATACTTTTTGACGGCCACGTCAACCATGGCTTTTGGGGCATAAAAATGATTCAGCAAGTTCTAGGTGTTGGTGCTGATGGCATTGTAGGCCCCGTCACACTGGCCGCTATTAACAATGCCATTCCGTTCGATCTATTTGAACGGTATAAAAACCGCCGGATTGAGTTTTATCATCACTTCGCTAATAATGTGAGGCCAGACATGAAGGACACATGGCTGCGCCCCTGGCTAAACCGGATGGCCGCATTTACTTACTCCACCAGCAACAGCCAGGCATACTCCGCCGCTGGGAAGAAAGGAAATGGAACACTGGGGCTGATTGTCGCTTTTGCGGTGGCAGCCTCCTACCTAAGCTAAAGCGCTGACCCGCCTACAGTATTGCGCATTTTTCACCCCCAAACTTTGCGCAAATGAATAAGTATGGATTTTCCGAAGTTGTGGATACATTGGCTGATAGCATCGCCGTGTACCGCATAATCAAAGAACCCCTGGCTGATGGATTTCAGCTACCTGATCTCCTAGCACTGTACCAAGCGTACCCATTGCTGTTGGAGATTTACAATGATCGAACTGTTTTCTTACAAGAGCTGCTTGATCTTACCCCCGAAGAGGCAAAAATTGTACTGGATCAATTGAGCCAGCGAACTGGTGTGCCTCGTGACAATGTAGAGCGAGTAGCACTACAAGCGCTTTCTATTAGCACACGCGCCTATGGCCTCGTATTTAATACGCTGGCCGAGATTCAAGCACTACGAAAAGAAATTGACATCCTGCTGGCTGTGGATAATGGCCAGCCCGGTGGCGCACTGGCTGTATAGATAGTAGTGTAATTGTTTGTGAGGACGCTGCCAAAATTTATTTTGGCGGCGTTTTATATTATATCATCGAAGGGAAAGAAGATCGAAGCAATTGCACATCTCTAATACCCATTTGCCGCAAGTACTGGTCTGTTTGATCTATAGAGTGGTGACGCATTTGCAACTGGATTTCCTTGATGGATACGCCCGCTTTGGCGAGCATAACGGCCCCGGTATGCTTCCAACTATACAAGGTATAACCTTCACCATATCCAAGCTCTTCCAAGAAGCGCTTGTGGCGTTCGTACATAGCATTTTTACTCCAAGGCTTGCCAGTAGCCAAGTTCGTAAAAATGTGGGCTCCTGGAGCCAGGTCATACACAAATGAAAGACGAGGCAAGAATACATCTGGAATGGCCACAAACTGGGTCTTTTTATTTTTGGATATTTCGGCTCTTACCCTTATTTCTGCATCATCCATGAGTATATCTCCAGCTCGCAACGAGCGCAGCTCTTTTGGACGTATGAAAGTGTAGAACATGAACTCCACAAACAGTTTCAAGTCAGGATCAGCAGCGCCAATGTGTTCAATAAGCTGCTTCACTTGGTATCGCTGGAAGTACCGGGCGGGTGTTTTCTCCGTCTTCAGGCGAACAATACTAGCACAAAAATCCAACGCCCCAATCTTTCGAAACACTCCCCCCAAAAATGTAAGCCTAGAATTATAGGTAGTTGGGTGCAAGTCCTTTGCTAGTTGAGCAAAGTAATCCTGCACAAGTTTTGGGCTGGCCTCTTTGCCGGCACAAAAATCTATGAAGTGGTTGGCCGCCGCCTGGTATCCTTTGTAGGTGGTCTTTGTCCATCGAGCTTTGTTATCGCTCAAGTATTGTAGGATGTTTTTTTGGGTAGCACTGGCCACAATTATCCCCGCGTGTTCCCGCTGGAGCTTCTGGATGAGGGCTTGTGCGGCGGCCATCCGATCCGTGGCCGTTTGGTGTTCGTTAATTCCCTCACCACTTCGGATTCGCTTACCTTTTTCGTCATAATAGTAAACGAACCAGCGCTTTTTCAAGTCAGCTGGCGCATATACCTTATATGTGTATTGGGCAAAAGTTTTTTTTGTTGGCATTGCATAAAGTTGCAGCCAACGAGAACGGGTGTGACAGTAATTTGTCACACCCGCGCTAAAAAGTTAGGTTTTGGGCGGGTTTTGGGCGATTTGTGCCGAAGGCGGGAGCCTCCCCTAACCTACGAAACACCGCATTTCCCCTACTTTTTGGCCTTCTGTGTGACAGTTCCGTGTCACAGCAAAAGTCTCATCCTCAATCGCTGCTCTTACAAGTGTACTACTCTTTTGCCACTTTTGCAAATTTAGCAAAGTGTTAAAATTTTGTTAAAGTTGATTATTTGTGTGTACATTTTA
>DAINNZ010000248.1:0-3189 GCA_036735605.1 Lewinella sp.
TCTACCCTGCCTTCATCACCCGCATCCATCGGGAAGCGCCGCTGGCCAATAATAGCAGCCCTAAAATTGCCCACCGCCCTGCTGATGCGCGCTACAACGACGGCCCCTACAAAATGCTGGCCAAGGTAACCACCGTAAGAGACAGCATCTTCACCTCCGATACGCTGGATTTTGTGCTGGATAATTTCAAGCCGTATGTGGAGTCTGTTTCAGCCCGTGTGGGAGATCTGCTGTTTTATCAGCGGGGATGGGAGCCTGGAATTGGTGGTAGTTGCAATGGAATCCGATTGGGGGCATTAGCTGTAAATGGTGTCACCCTGAGCTATGAGGCAATTTCGGACAATGGCTGGACGATCAGCGCCAAAGTAAGTGAGCCTTTGCAGCAGCTAACGCTGTCTATACACTACGAGAATGAGGCTTGCACGGGAAGCTGCGAAGAAGACTTCCAAGCGGAATGGTCTGATGATGGCCTCACCGCTACCTTTCATGTAGCTGGCGCAACTGCCCGGACTTTTTGTGAATCTTCATCGGGGGTAAAGTTTCAGTTTTCTGGTTATGATTATCCTGTATCCCCCCAAATATTCCCTACTAGTCTATTATCTTTCAATTCTACTCATCAGAGCAATACTTGTTTGGCGCTACCGACACGCAATGCCAGTGGTTGGTCTTCCAATGCTATTCCAAGCGGGCCAGATGAGGTGCATTATATACGCAATCCCAACTGCGGAGAAGGACGTGGCCGCTCGGAAGAACCTTATTTCGTAATCAGCTCCCAAAACAACTGCCACAGCATCAGCGGGCAGGTTACGCCTGTTTCTGCTGGGCAGAACAATGGAGCCATTAGCCTGTCGGTAACGGGTTTGTTTGATGTAGCGTATAGCTACAGTTGGTCGGATGGTTCTACGGAGGCTAGCCGAGAAAATCTTAGTCCGGGCACCTACACGGTTGCGGTATCAGACGGTCTGTGCTGTGAGGTGGTGGAAAGTTTTGAGGTCTTTGACTGTTCAAGCTTACAATCAAACGCTTTTGGCGCGGCTCGCCTACCATCGTCTTGTAATATTGCAGACGGTAGTATTAGAATTTACAGCGTTACACCCACCGGTGGTACGCCACCCTACACCTATTTCTGGGAGCGAAATACTGTCCTTTATCAAGCATCTGGGAACAATTTAAGCGGGGTATTGCCTGGCACTTATTGCTTGGTTGTACAAGACGCTAACGGGTGCCGAGATGAGACTTGCTTTGATCTGCTTTTCGAAAATATGCCAGAAGTATTAGGCGTTAACGATTTAGCGGCGTGTAATGAGAATTCGGCATCGGGCTCATTGGAAGTGGTTCTGAATATACAGAGTGCGGCAGACAACTTTACCTTTAGTTGGAGTACTGGGCACACCTCAACAGGGATATCAGGCTTAATAAGCGATTTACTGCCGGGTAGTTATACCGTGACTATTGTGAACAACAGCCTTCCAAACTGTCCGATTGTTGAAACCTATGAAGTAGGAAATGCTGAATTAGAAATATTACCGATCCGTAATGAGGCTGAAATATTGCATCCTTGCCCAGAACAAAATAATGGCTCAATTAAGGCCACCTATGAAGGAGGGCAGGGACCCTACGATATTCTCTGGAGTGATGGACAAACTTATGGTTTCCATAGGACTGGTTTGGCAATGGGCAGTTACTGCTATACAATAACGGACAGATGCGGAACAGCTACCGACCGTTGTGTTGAATTGATGCCTTTGGAGGTTACATTGGATAAAACACTAAGTTGTTCATCAACTGTTATTTCTGTACTACCTAGTGGAGGAAATGAGCCATATGAGTACGTTTGGTTATCAAGTAGTAATCAAGGAAGCGGTAGCTCTATCGTTACTAATGATAGAGAATCGCGCGTTTGTGTTTATATTTATGATCGACAGGAATGTGTTGTAGAAAAGTGCATTGATGTATTGAATCGATCAGCATACTTGGATTCCGGAAATAATCCATGCCCTGGGTTCAGTGACGGCGTAAGAGACATACGAATTCAAAATCCGCTGAATGATCCAATATCCATATATCTAAATGGCAACCTTGTGGAAACTCTTGAAAATAGTCCCACTAGCTTAATATATTCTATAGGAGGCTTTGCACAGAATTCTGACTTTCAAGAAATATCAGTACACATAGGTTCGTGCGTATTCAATCTTCAGTTCACGGTACCAACTCAAGTATTTAGTCGAGAACTTTTTAGCTATGATGAGGACGAAGAGCTTTGTATTTATGATCGATATTGCAATGGGGAGTATCTAGGCGAGGATGCTAGACTAATAGAAGATGTTACTTGGCGTTCTAATTTGGCTTATGGCGGTTATTTTAATGGACCTTGTGGAATACCTGGATTTTGTAACGGAGAAGAAGTAGACTTTCAACCGATTAAGACACGTGTTGTTACTTTAGCAGCATATTTGAATTTTATTTTACCAGCTGCCAGACAGTGTACCGAACTACCTGGTGAATACCTTGATCTTTTAGCTAGTCAAGCTGCCATTCTTGGTTATAATGGTTGTAAGAAAATCAGATATTGCCCCGCAAATCTGAGTATCTTGCATACCATACTATTTCCGCTAGGTGACCCACAGCCACTATTTCAAGTACTTAGCGACGATTGCGTTGGGGTTTTTTGTGGTGGGACAAGCATCGCAGATTTAAGAGATGTTGTCTGCACTTATAATCTCTTAGACCCTAGAATAGCTGTATGTGACCCACCGCAAACCTATGACTCGAACTGTACAGTAACAAGAGCTAGTGCTATACAATTAGTAAGATGGTACCAAGCAGGCTTTTTTTCTGAGCTAGGTAATTCACCAAATTCCATATTTGTGGGTAGTACGCTGGAGCAAAGAATTCAAACAATTATAAACACTCCCTCCCTAATGGAGAAAGCTTGGTGTGCTTCAATTACATATTGCGAAAATAATTACAACTTCCTTTTTGATGATACAGAATCTGTGGACTGTAATCCAGAAGGTGTGTGTGAGGAACAACAGCTCCCCTATCCAGGCCCTGACGGAAGTGTGGTATATTACACTTCTTGTGCTGTTCCTTGTTCTATTCCTTCTTGTCCATACACGCTAAGAACAATAATATTTGACTTCACGATAGATGCTTTTAGAAGAGCCAATTCGTTAATAAATCCTCCTA
>DAINNZ010000249.1:0-3172 GCA_036735605.1 Lewinella sp.
ATATCACCACGATAGAACTTACAGGTGTAGGTACTTTCGGTAGGCGACTCCGATTTATTGCCTCCAGACACTTGATGAATGCTTTCAGAGCGGACTACCCTGGCTTGATCTAGCCAGCGAGTAAGTGGATGTCTGATTGAGCTTTTATTCAGGCTTCAAGTGGGCGGGTAGTTCTTTACCGCCGGGCCATTGTAGTAGCGCAGCCTTCCCCTCCGCTAACCGCACATAGGTAGTATAGTGGAGCCACTCGCCTAAGTTGATGTAGCGGCTTCGCCCATTACTAAGCTTATAGTCGATGGGTAAATGACGGTGGCCAAAAATGAATAGGTCTAAATCGTTTTGTTGGGCTAGCTTCTTCTCCGAATAGGCAATTAACCACTCTTTTTCGGCACCGAGAAATACATCCTGAGGCCCTTGCGCTGATCGGCTTCGACCACTCCAGAAGTAGGCAATCCACATCGTAAAGTCAGGGTGAAAACGAGCTAATAGCCATTGGGCAAGGCTACTGCTGAAAAGCCGCTTAAGTCGCTTATAGCCATAATCTCCTGGCCCTAGTCCATCGCCATGGCCTATCATACAGCGTTGGCCTTGCAGTGTTATCAGAATGGGCTGCCGATGCAGCTGCACCCCAATTTCTACTTCCAAATAGTCGAACAACCACATGTCATGATTGCCAGTGAAAATGTGAACGGGAATACCTCGCTCTACTAAGTCCGCTAATTTAGCCAATAAACGGACATATCCTTTCGGAACCACCCGCTTCCATTCGAACCAAAATTCAAACAAATCGCCCACCAGATAAATCGCTTCCGCATCTTTGGAGACATGCGTTAGCCAAGCGATCAATTGACGCTCCCTATCCTGGCTGCTAGTATGAGCATCCACCCCAAGATGAAAATCAGAAGCAAAATATATAGCCATACCGGCAAAGGTAAGTCAGTTGGCTCAACTTAGGTTCTATTCTATAGCTGAAAATTTCCTGCTTATGCCCGTGTCAAGGCTGCCATTACTTGCTTTTACTACCTTCAATTTAACACAAGCCTGCTGCTGCTCAAAGAGGTCATCCAACTCTATGGATCGCGCTCTCCGTACGCTTGTATCAATTTTGGCGAACGCAGGGGCAAAGGTTAACCTTGTAGCGAAAGTGGGGGGGGGGCAATAGATTGGAAAGCCCGAAAGCTAAAGGAGGTGTAAAAAAAAATGAGAAAAAAAATAGAAAATCACTCAGATGTAGAGATTATGATTATATTTGCAGCATCTTGTGTATTCCTACTTCCTAGGATTATCACAAATAGTTTTTTCGTAGTGACGTCTAGTGGGTTTGTAGTAGGACGTCCTTACTGATAGAGTGTAAGTATTCATAGCTGTGTTCAATCGATAAATTTGATTGATAATCAGCTTTTTATGATTTTACTTACTAGTAAATTGTGTTTTCATGAAAAAAATTAAAACGACCACAGCCTTCTGGAGGCTATGCCTAGGAGCGTCTTTTAGGAAAAAGAAAACGAGCAATTGGCCATCTAATTTGCCTTTCCATTCCAATGGAAGGGCTCTTCTTGTTGACACTACTTCAAGTATACTTAAGGTAACTAGGCATCCAGCCGCATTCAATTTATATCGCATGAATCAATCAGTACCATCTTCTTTAGCTGTAGAGCAGTCAAACACATTAGTGTCTTCGAGAAAGGCAAGTTCTTTTCTTGGCGCAATGTTGCTCTCATTGGCATTTATTACATTACCAGCTTTTTCTTTGAGCGCGCAGGATGTAACTATTGAAGCTTCTGCGGCTTGCGATGGAGCGGTCTTGGGGCAATATTTTATAGAAATATCGGCTGTCTCTTCCACAAGTCCAGGTGATTTCACGGTCTCCATCGGAGGCGTTTCCCAATCGTCATTTGATGGGTTCCCAATGACTTTTGGGCCCTTCGCTCATTCGGGTCTTTCCGTAGGGGGTGCTGTACAAGTGGTCACAGCCGTAAATGATACAGATCCAACTGTACAAGGCTTGATGGAGGTGCCAGAGATTATTTGTGGTGTCACGACTGACAATGGTTTGAATGCCTCAGGAGCTTTTTGTGCCGTAACTACAGATCCTCTCACTCCAGCAGGAGGTCTTTTAATTCAATCGCAGCCAGGTACTTTCATGGCCGGTGGCACCTCTGGCCAAGTTCAAATGTATGTGGTGGTGAACTCGGCAGGAAATATTGTAGCCGCTAATAGTACGGGCTATTTTACAGGGCTCTCCAGTAATACTTACGCTGTGTATGCTATTAATTATCGCGATACAGAGCCTGTGGATAACTTTCTTATCCCCGGCGAGTCTTTCGACCCAGTCGTGAATGGTATTAATGCTACCGATGGCGATAGTCCATTAGATGGTGCTTGTTATACGGTTTGTAATTTAGATCCAGCCATACAGATACCTGTCGATTGTCATAGTATTGGTTCTACAGTATTCAGCGACCTTAATAATAATGGTCTTTTAGATGTAGGAACAGATATGGGCATCCCTGGCGTAACGGTAGAACTATATGCTGCTGGAGCTACACCAGGAACAGACGCTCCCATAGCTACTACTACAACCGATGGCAGCGGCAACTATTTCTTCGGTGGACTCCCTGCCGGAGATTACCTCGTTTCTATCCCAAGCGCTCCAATGGCCTTTCCGCTCAGTTCTACGAATCCTCCTTCTGCCGGAGATGGAACAACGGACAACGATGATGATGGTATCCAAGTCGCTGCGGGCGATCGAACTACTTCTGGAACGATAACACTCGCAACGGGTACGATGCCAGAGGATGAAACCGGCCAAGGCGGTGACCAAGATGCCAACGTCACTAGTGCGGATGGTGTAGAGAGCCGAGATGACGCTAATGGTAATATGACCATTGACTTTGGCTTCGCTCCAGCCATGAGCTTAGGATCAACAGTTTTCTATGATGTGGACAACAGCGGCGACCAAGACCCGACTAACCCATTGGAAAGGGGTATCGCAGGGATGACGGTTAATCTTTACGAAGCAGATGGCACAACATTGATCACCTCCACGGTGACCGACGCAAGTGGTAACTATTTGTTCGAGAACCTACCGCCAGGTGATTATGTGGTTGGGGTAGTTGCAGGAACAGAGGCACCAATTTCCTCCACAGGCGCTGCGGTAAGCACAGACCCG
>DAINNZ010000250.1:0-3132 GCA_036735605.1 Lewinella sp.
CAGACACCAGTCGTATTGAAGAATCGTTTCATGTGGGCAAAGATAGAGAAAGTTTGGGGGAAAACCGGCTACGACTGGCACCGGCCTATTAATTGAATATAGCCCCCCCCCCGACACTGAACGAACTTTCTCTCCCACGTGCTTGAAGAAAGATGCTTCGGCTAGCTACTGCGACAGGCTACTTCGGCTACGCTACTTCGGCTACGCTCAGCACGAGTCAGCACGAGTCAGCACAAGTCAGCACGAGTCAGTGCAGCGCCTTTACACTTTCAAAACCTTTACACTTTTCCACCTTTCCCCCTTTACACTTTCAAAACCTTTCCCCCTTTTCCAACCTTTTCCCCTGTCCCCTTCCCCAAAAAAGCACAAAACCCACCCATTTTGCCTTGTAAATGTTAAATTATCGCCATTGTGGAAAAATAATTGCCAAAAAACTTGCATATATCGTAGGGGGGGGTATTGTTGCATATTGATTTTCCTAAAAAGCGCTTTTTAGGAATAAGTTCGGGTAAAAAATCTCTATTTTTGCCCACATCCATCCTTTTTTAACCCTTGATCGTCTCTAGATCATCTAAAATCAGCCTATGTGCTACCTAAATCTGGCCCTGCGTGGCCTTTATTGCCTAGTCCTCAGCGGCCTGCTGAGCTGTGGTGCCCCCAACGACAAAGCTGCCAGCCCCCAAGAGCCCGAGCCAGCCACCTTCCAACAGCCTACACCCGCCACGGATAGGGGTAGCGCGGTGAGCGCGGTGGTGGTGGAGCGGGATAGTTTGCCGCCAAAATTCATCGATTGGGCATATGAGGCTAGACCCGCTGCCGTATTGCGTTTTTTGGAGAAAAAGCCGCACTACTCTACTAATAATATTCGCTTGTGCGCACGCTATCCGAGCCGACTAAATCCAACGGCCTTGGTCTATTCCGCTAGCAATGATACCAATTTAATGCAAGACTACTTGATCTTTTACGACATAGCAAAAGACAGCGTTACCAAGATCATTGATGTTGGACAATGGAATCCCTTCCTCCCAAAAGATAAGACGGAAGTGAAAACCGAATGGATTATACAGCAACTTTCCGGGATCAATCAAGAAATTGATGCCACCAAAGCGGAAGTTAAAGGTAAAATTCCACCGCTTCTATACGATTTTCTGACGGATGATTATATTATCGCTGCCACTCATATAAGACAGTCTGCTCTAAGCGATTGCTATGCTTGCCCTGTCATTATATGGTATAGTTACGACTTACTGCCCGCGGAGGAAATTTTAGAATACGTAGCCTACCCTGGTTTGAGTGCTTTTGTAGTGCTAGACCCCGTTACGGGGCAGTTGCTGGGGCAAACGCCTATTTTGCCTTTTTCGACTACTTCCGTAACAGTAGATACAGCCGCAAACTACCTACTGCTAGCACACATGATGGATGCATCTGAACCAAAAAGAAATCTTCAAGAAGGGCTGTATCCTTGGATGCACTATGTGTCTGTATTTTCTTTAGCTGAGGAAAAAATGTGTTATAGAGATTCGACTACATCGCAATATGGCATAGGTATTGATAATAAGTATAGTTTTCTTTATGCTGGCACTCGGTGGCGATATAGTAAAACAGAGACAATGCTTGAAACCAAAGTAAACACACACGAATCTATGAAAGAAGAACTAACTTTAATTACCGATGAAAACGTGTATGTAAATGTTAGCACTGGATACACTATCAATGATCTTTTACTTCTTCATTATCCAGACGGAACAGAAAAGCAGCTAGACTTAAACAAAGATTTCGAAATCGTTCCTCTAAACTGTCAATAAAAACCTTATGAAAAAGATTTACTTTGTAGCAACGCTTCTTCTGCTAGTGCATAGCAGCCTTTTTGCACAAGAAATAATGGACGGCTTACAATTACAATTAAGAGCCTGTGAAAATTGTTTGAGTACTAGCCTTGTGCAAGAGGGCGAGGTTCTAGATATGGGCACTCGAAACATCGTCTCTGATTTTGGCCCTAGAAATCTTACTGGTTCTAAATGGTGGCATGGTGGGGTGGATTACACCGTAGAGGGTGTTGAAGATCATGGGTATCACATTCTATCCCTTGAGGCAGGAACGGTAACAAGAATCCGAGGAGGGTCTGGGCAGAAATACCCGCAAATTAACGGCAATACAATGCACTTGATGTATAATCATGCCTTTACGGATGCAACAGTCATTTCTGGCAATCCTATCCGTCAGGGTAACGTGGAATTGGTTAGATTGACCTCGCCAGCTAGTAGTGCTGATGTAACCTACATTTATGGCGTGCTCCACTACAGGCCAGGCATTGATACCACTTTGATAGCTGCTTGTAGAAACAATGATTGTTCCATGAGCTATTACGTAATAGGCACCGATACCATTTATGCCACCAACCAAGTAGCTGCTGGCCAAGTAATAGGCTCTGTAGGAACAAGTGGTGGGGTTGTTTCTCATGTGCATTTACAGCGTTTCCGTAGCTCTGAAAATGCAGGCTTTTATAACAAGAGCAATCTTATTGACCCTTTGGAAGAAGTTTGGCATCAGCAGCCAAAATATGCCGTTAAACTGTACGAAAGCACAATTGATACTAGTACGAATGACTATACGGAGGGGATTCAAATACGCTACCCGGGGTCTGTTGCCTCCAAAATATTGGTTCGACCAATTATGCCTGATTCCATACCTATGTTAGATACCATCAATGGAATACCCACCACCAGAATGGTGGTTAATAATGGTTTTGGAACCAACAAAATTTTCGACAACAACACACTAAATCTTGATAGAGCTGAGCTGTTGGTTGGCCGTCAGGGGCAAGACCTACAACTAATCCAAGGAAAAAATCATGAGTCAAAAATTTGGTTTGGTGCAAGGTACAATTTCCACGAGCATTATCCCACAACACCCGACCTAATGAAGATTGAAAATGAAGGATCTTGGACAAAACACGGGGTGAAACCCTATGCTTACAGCGGCCGCGATGGTGGCAGGCGATGGGATGAATATTATTTTACAGATTTCATCACCCGCATCCATCGAGATGCACCACTATCTGCCACAGCAACTACGGTTAAACTCGCCCACCGCCCTGCTGATGCGCGCTACAACGACGGCCCCTACAAAATG
>DAINNZ010000251.1:0-3108 GCA_036735605.1 Lewinella sp.
CTAGATTTTGTAATTGTTTCAGCGAGATGGAATCCCCGGCCCATGGCTGAGCAGCTAAACAGCCTAGCAAGGCCCAAAAGATCGCCACTAAGATTGGTTTCCTATTCATGGCCTAGTTGAGTTTGATTCGTTTACGCTCCAAGAAGTCTTTGGTATCGGAAATAATGATGCGGTCGCCAGCTTTAATGTCTGGTGAACTGATCTCAATGTAGTCTCCGCTGCGCATCCCTAGGCGGACTTCGGTGGCAATGGCTTCCTTGCCTTTCACTACATAGACTGCTTGCAGGATGCCGCCTCGGAAGGCCGGGCCGTTTTTAATCCGTAAAATATCGCTTTTTTCATCGATAATGACCTCCGTCTCTGCTAGCAAACTCGGCCGAAGCGCAGGATGGTCGGGTTGCTCGAGCTGGACGATAAACTTGAGGGTGTTGTTCTCCACTTCTGGTAAAATGGCAGCCACCTGGCCGGCTAGTTTAGCTTTGGCTAGTTTAATAACTACCGGTAAGCCTACTTTGATTTGGTCGGCATAGCGGTCGCTACAACTGGCTTCCATGCGGTAATGCCCTAGGTCTGCGATGCGTACCAACGGGCTTCCCGCTGCTACTTGCTGGCCGATTTTTTCATTGATCCAAGTGATGACGCCTGCCCGAGGTGCCCGCACTTCCGTTTCGCGAAGCTTGCGGCTCAATTGGGCTACTTCTTTTTCTTGCATGCCCACCTCTAGCTCCAGGTTTTCTCTGCGTGCAGCGAGGCTGGCTCGGCGGAAAGTGAGTTCATTGCGTAGTTTATCCCTTTCCAATTCTGTGATGCGCACTTGCAGCTCGGCTCTTTCTACCTCTTCTGCTGTGGCGCCGCCAATGGCTAACAGCCGCTTGGCATCGGCTAGTTGAGCGGCAGCCGTACTCAGTTCCATTTCCTTGATTTGGGTATTGTAATCTAACTCCTGGAGGTCGCGGTCGTATTCCAATTTAAGCAAAGCCACATTATTGCGCTTTAGCGCCAACTGATCGCGACGGCTATCCAAATCGAGTTGTACATACTCTTTATCGAGCGAGAGCACCAGATCTTGAGGGTTTACCTCACTACCGATGCGGAGATGGAGTTGTTTGATCGTGGTAGCCACCGGCGCATTGAGTTGCTCCTCGAAAGAAGCTACCACTAAGCCCGTAGCCGTCACCGTTTGCTGAATGTCTCCCTGTTCTACCGCCGCAATCCGCAATTGGCTGGCAGTAGCCCGAGGACGAATCAACCAGCGGAAAGCTACCACCAGACTCACTAGCAATAGCAAAAGGAGTGCCCAGCGGACATATTGCCTCCGCTTTTTCTTTCTCCGCTCTGAGGCATCAATGATGGTATCCATAGCTTGCTTTTTTTTGTTGCTCCTTCCCTTTTTCAGGTTGGTCTTGCAACAAATAGCAAGAAAAAAGCGTGCCAGAACTATTTAATTCTGATAATCAGTTGTTTAGGTATATTTTTTTAATGTAAAGTGTTCGATATCGAACAGTCTGCTGTCCGCTTTTGTTAGGCGGCTATTCGCCTTGGTAACGGCCTTAATATCCTTCCTCCCGATAAGCAGCGTCGTATCTCGCAGCTTCTTGTAAGCAGGTGTAGGCGGTTTCTTCATAGCCGGCAACGTAATAAACGAAGCCTAGCAGATACCAAGCGTCGGCATCCTCCTCGTCAAGTAGCAGCAAACTAAAGAGGGCATCAGTGGCCGCTTCCAAATCGCCCATTTCGGCATATAGTAAGCCAAGCAGATAAAGCGCATCGGTATTCTCTTCATCTAGCTCAACGGCTAGCTCAAAATAAGTAATGGCTTCGAGCGGCTGATGGTCTTGGTAGTAAGCGAGCCCTAAGCCAAAAGCGGCATCGGCGTCCTCTTCGTAGGAATCAGAAAAAAAAGTAATCGCTTCTGCATAGTCTTCATTTTCTAGGAAGTCGAAGCCTTCATGTAGTTCCTCTGCTACTTGTTCAGGCCGTTGGTGGCTATTGAGGCCTTTTTTCTTATTGACGTGCTTGGGGCTTACCCTCGTCATGGCAGTGCGAGGCTTTGCTTGCGATTTTAAAGCTAGTAAGGCAGATTGCCCCTCGACTTGAAACACCGCTGTGAGGCTAAAGAGTAAGATCAGGAATAGGATTCGCATAGTAATTTATTTTTGAAAGTTTAACTTGGTTGACCCACTAGTGATGCCTACGTTCTAATGACGAACGCCGTTGATTGAAAACTGTGGTGTCTGTTCGCCTGCACTAATTTCTATAACCCGATTCCTCGTATTTCGCATAATCTGCGCCCAGGAGGAGGGCCTTTGGGCGGTGAAAGCATCTATCAGCTGATGAAAAAAAGCGTTGGCAAAATGAGAACCATCAGGATTGGTGAAAGCGGCCTGCCCAGGCGAGGCTGCGCTAGCTATAATTTGTCCGCTTGATCGGGTCATTAGCTCGAGGTTGTTATAGCCTCTTTCTGTAGTCGATTCGCTACTTTCTTGAAGGGCGGCTGTTATGGATAATAAGTCGTTCATGGCCTCATTACCTTGTATATCGTTGCAATTATCGCCAAGCACAATCAATAAGCGTGGGTTCGCGGCGCCTAGCCCCTCAATTACAGTCTCCATATCTAACTCACAGGCCAAAGGGTCGGCATTCAATCGCTTATCGCAGTAATAGAGATAAGGCCAAGGCCAGTCTTCTTCGTTTTCGTCGCCATATCGAACACCGTGGCCAGAGTAAAAAAAGACAACAGCATCACTTGGGCTACAACGGAAGGAGGCTAGGAAGTCTTCCACTGCATCAATCTCAAAGGGCAGTCGATGCAGCCGAAAGGGCATCCTCGCTTCTTGTGCAACGGTTCTGAATAAATCGCTGATTAAGACGTAGTCCTTCTGGCAGCCTTCCATAATGTCGTCGTTCAGCTCATCAATGCTAACTATCAGGTGCAAAGTACTACTTTGTGCCAAGGATTGTGATGGAAATAGACCGCATAGGAACAAGCAAAAGATCGTGAAAATGGGTAGTTTCATTCTAATGTAAGGTTTAGTCTTACCAAAGATAAATACTTTTGGTTCTTTGACAAAAAGTGTGGAACGCGTAAATTTGCCGCATGAGCGAGAA
>DAINNZ010000252.1:0-1637 GCA_036735605.1 Lewinella sp.
CAGGGTAGCGGTTTTGGTAGCAGCCCGGGCTTAGTATTGTTTGACAGCCCCAATGATGGGCAGGGCGGTGCCTTTGCTCTTGTTGGTGGCGCTGCTATCTTGAGTTGGTCGGATACCCAGATCACAGTGAACGTAACGAATGCGGGCACTGGAAGGATTGGTGTTCAGAATAGCAGTGGGCAAACTAGTTTTTCTGCTAACAACCTCCTTGTTACCTATGCCGTGATCTCCTTATTTGATCCGTCTGTGGGGAGTTTTGTCAATGGCCGATTGATAGATGATTTGGCGGATGGTAATGGTGGTTATACCATGTTGCTCAGTTCTAGCACGGCCAACAATGGTGCCAGCTTAGCAAATAATAGTGCCGCTCTGCAGGCGGTGGAGCGCGTGGTGGAGACTTGGCAATCTCAGAGTAACTACGCCATTTATGCTGGCGAAAGCTGCGGAACGACTAGTGTGCAGACGCCTAGTATAGACGGCGTGAATGTCATTAGTTTTGATAATAACGCCTACGACCTGAGTGCCGAAGTAGGAGCTGATGTAACGGGCATTGCCTTCAGTGTTTATAGTAAATGTAGCTCCTCGGAATTTGAGATAGTAGAAATAGACATCATCCTAAGACGGGGAGGCAACCCCAGCAATTTCAACTGGCATTATGGCACAGGCGCACCGAGTGGGAACACCGTGAGTTTTGAAGCCATCCTGCTCCACGAAATAGGGCATGCCGCACAGCTCGATCATGTGAACGACAATACCCAGTCTATGTACTACATCAGCAATAGCGCCAGCCCCGTCACTAGCCTTGGCAGCAGTGATTTGGCGGGGGCTGCTTATATTCAAAGCCTTGCCATGGGCTACAACCCACCGCTTATCAATTGCGGAGGAGATTTCAACTCCCCTAGGCCCTACCAAGGCTATCTGCCCGATGAAGACTGCTCGGTGGCTTTGCCCGTCACTTATCTATTTTTCGAAGCCAAGCGCCAAGGGCAGCAGGTGCTACTCGACTGGGCTACGGCCTCTGAAGAAAACAATGCCCGCTTTGTGGTGGAGCGATTCGGCGATGCGCGACAATTTCAGCCCATCGCCACGATAGCTGGCCACGGGAATAGCCAAGTTAGGCAAGACTATCGGCTCACCGATACAAGCCCCTTGGACGGTATCAATTACTACCGTCTAGCACAAATAGACTACGATGGCAGCATGACCTACAGCGATATTCGCAGTGTCCGCTTTGATAAAGCAGCTAGCTCCTTGCAGCTTTTCCCTAATCCCGTTCAGCAACAGTTAAACGTGCGAGTTGAAAGCAGCCCGCAAGATAGAATATGGCAATTACTAGATGCCAGCGGCCGCTTGGTTAAGACTGGACAAATAGCCGCTACTACCGATCAAATAAGCATTCCGCTCAACGAACTTCCTTCCGCTGTCTATTGGTGGAAACTAACGGGGGAAAGCCCACAGCGGCTGGTGAAAAAATAGGTTACCGTAGGCACCGACGCCTAGGACGAACTTTCGCTGCGCTGCGCAGCTCTGACACCTAGGACGAACTTTCGCTGCGCTGCGCTTGGCGAAAGATGCTTCGACCCAGCTCAGCACAAGTACGTACTAGGAGCGGAGCTGAAATATTATAGGCTTCGATC
>DAINNZ010000252.1:1647-3088 GCA_036735605.1 Lewinella sp.
TTGGAGAAAGCTACTTCGACCCAGCTACTTCGACTAGGCTACTTCGACTAGGCTCAGCACGAGTCAGAACGAGTCAGCACAAGTCAGAACAAGTACGTACTAGGAGCGGGGGGAAACAAGCATTTCTCCTCGTGGGGTATTCTTTTTTTGCCAGAAGCCAATACACATTTATTGCTCGCAGCCATACAGGTGTTCCGACAGCAGCTACGTTTCTGCAAGGAGCAAGGCTATTAAAAACGTGTATCGCGAAGCATCTCCCAATCGGTGAGGGTTGCTAGAAAGGCGATAATGGCTGCTTGATCTGCTTCAGAAAAAGCTAGGCCACCGTCTAATTCAGGAGCGAGCGTAGGTGAGCTTTGTATGCCAAGGCGATAATGCGTGAGTACCTGATTTAAATCCTGAAAACGGCCATCGTGCATATAGGGTGCGGTTAGTGCTATGTTACGAAGGCTGGGGACGCGAAATTTGCCCCAGTCGGTTGCTCGACCACTGATAGCTGCTCGGCCTTCATCACTCGGACTACTATCAAGGCCATTGTTCGCATAGTCTTGGTTGGTGAATAGTGGTGGCTGATGACAGTTGGCGCAGTGGAGCTTAAACAGTTGTTCTCCGGCTTGTTCTAAGGGGCTGAAGCTGGCTTGGTTGCGCCCCAAGACCACCTCATCGTATTTAGATCGATCGGAAACGATCAAGGCCATATATTGTGAAAAAGCTTGAAATAGCAGCCCCGAGGTGATCGTATCTTGTCCAAAGGTTACTCGAAACTGACGGCGATAGGTGTCATCAGCTCGTAGTCGTTCCACTACGCTGGCGAGGCTGGCATCCATTTCCACCGGATTTTCGATGGCGTTAATAGGCACAAAATCGAGGTGAGCAACCCCACCATCCCAGAAAAACTCCCGATAAAAAGCCATGTTTGCAATCATAGGCGTATTTCGACGGCCAATTCTATCGCCTACCCCCACACTGAGGCGATGTTGTGGGTCGGCAAAAGCTATTGATTTGATATGGCAATTGCTACAAGCCACACTACCATCACTGGATAAACCAGGGTCATTGAACAGTCTTTTCCCTAGCCTCACGCCTGCTTCTGTAATGGGATTGCGCTCGAAGTCATACACCGCTGGGGGAAAATGAGCAGCCACTTGAAAGCTGTAGGTATCCTGCAACACGATTTCCTCCTCTCCACAACTTCCCAATAAGCTTAAAGTGAAGCTCAATAAAACAATACGAAAATATATTTCCATGGCTGTTTTCTTATAAAATGTAAAGTAGATTGGGCGCAAAGTTTGCACGACCAGCCGTAGAGCAGCCAGCCGTGCAAATGAACACTACTCATGGATATGGTCAAAACGGAAAGCGGCAGCCGCATTTGTAGCCAGCATACGGCTATCTACCGGGCGGTGAACATTGTTGTTGCCTCCAAAATCATACTGCACGG
>DAINNZ010000253.1:0-3067 GCA_036735605.1 Lewinella sp.
GGCGAAAGCCCAAAGCGGCCTCCGCGAAAAGATTAAACAAGCTTTGCTTGGTGATATAATAGCGAAGGCCTGTTGATACATCCAGGCTTTGCTGTTTTATTTCTACATCGCTTGAAGAAAAATTAATTGTATAATCTGCAGCACTCAACCGCAGCAAGCCCCTAACCAATAAGCGATCTGACAGGAAGTAATAGCCCGATGGCGTCAGGCTAGCTTCAAAGCCATTTATTAAACCATTGCTTAAAGCGTTCACGTTCAACAACTGATTACCCAGTAGCAGGTTACCTTTTTGGAAGTAGTTTAGGGCGGCATTTTTGCCCGCCGCTCCGCCAAGGATCGTATTTAAGCCAACATTCGCTCCCCATTGGTTACCGTTAAAATTTCGATCATTCGTGTAGGCGATATCCATGTTCAACAGCGTATTGCCTTGGATATTTCTCTCTAGGCCTATTCTTGCCCCGTAGCTATTGAGCGGGCTAAGAAAATTAGTGGAACCCCAATTTGCCTCCACTTGGGCGTAGGGCAGCCAAGCCTTTCCGAGCTTGCCCGCATAATAACGCACAAAAGGAGAAAAAATCAATCGATAATCCTCCGTAAAGGGGAATATAGATTCCACGCGGCTGCCAATGAGCAAGTTCTCGGTTAAGAAATAGCCGAAGCCCGTGAATAGGTTTTCATCTGCCGTCATACTGCTGCCATCCAGCCAGATTTTGCCTCGGCGGCTGTTGTTCGCTTCCTCGGCCGTAGCTTCGGATTGGGCATTTACCCCGAAAGAGAGTAGGAAACTCAAAAAGAAAAAAGCGTAGGAAAAAGGTTTCATATTGGATTGTTTTAGTAGATAAAAGGAACCCGCCCGCTAGAGAGAACCTGAAGATTTAGCATTTCAAATCCATTCATAAGGACTATTGGATCGCAACAAGATAACGTACTGAAACTTCTATTTGAGCTGTTTTTAAAGGTTAAAGTTTTGTTAAAGTATAAAACGAATAGTCTAAATCTTGCTAACCTCTAGTGGTGGGGGGTGCTTTTGTAACCCTATTAACAAGGTGTCTGGGTGGGGGGCTCTATTTGGAGATACAACAAAGACCCGCTTATGAAGAATACAATTACCGCTGTCGCACAGCATTTTTCCAGAGATGTAGGCTCAGGTCCTTGGAGTTGCACCATTGTCAACTAGCCGTAGTGCACTATCTTCGTGATTGCTGAGCTTAACTTTGAAGCGGTGCTTTCACGAACTTACATACATATTTTGCACTTTTTCCTCTCAAGACCCCTTTAATTTACCACATTATTCCTTATCTTTGGGCGTAACTGTGTATAGGATGGAAAAATTTCGCAAAATCTTGGAACACTCCGCCTTTGGGGTGTGCGCTTACTTAGCCGATAAAATGGGAATTCCGAGGAGTCGGGTACGCACCTATTTTGTGTATTTGTCTTGCCTTACCTTGGGCTCCCCGCTGCTCTTTTACTTTTTCGTGGCTTTTTGGCTAAATATTAAGCGGTATCTTCGAGAAGGACGCCGGAGACTAACCTTTTAGTTATCTTTACACGGTGAAATTTGACGAATACCCGCTATCCCCACAGCTTAAGCAGAATATAGCTGCCCAAGGCTTCCGCCGGCCTACTGACATTCAGTTCAAGGCTATTCCTCCTATATTAGAGGGGGAAGACGTGCTTGCCGTTGCTCAAACGGGCACTGGTAAGACAGCCGCTTTTGCCATCCCCGTGGTGCAGCTACTACTGGAATTTAAAGACAGCCAGCGCCGTAGAGATGGGATCAAATGCCTAGTGCTAGTGCCTACCAGAGAGCTGGCCTTACAGATACACCAAGTTTTTACGGCTCTGGTGGAAAAAACAGCTGTTCGAGTAGCAGTTTTACTAGGTGGTGTAGAGCAAGACCCACAAATTGAACAGTTGCAGGCGGGCACCGACCTACTCATCACCACCCCTGGCCGTATGTTTGATTTACGGCATCAAGGCGAGTTGCGCTTAGAGCGAGTAGAAACACTCATCATTGATGAAGCCGACCAAATGCTCGGCCTCGGTTTCTTAGAAGACGTCCGAGACCTCATCAAAATGTTGCCTAAAAGGCGACAAACGCTCTTTTTCTCGGCCACTATCGATGAGGCCATTAAGAAACTCGCTTATAGCCTAACGAGCAAACCGATTCGCATTCAGGTATCCCCTAAAGACCCCGTTTCTAAAAATATCGATCACTCCGTTATTTTTGTAGAAATGGACGATAAGCGCTTCTTCCTAGAGCGGATTCTACGCGAGGCTGCCGAAGCCAAAATGCTGGTTTTTGTGAGAACAAAAGTAAGAGCCGAGCGCGTACAAAAAGCGATGCAAAGAGCAGGCATAGAGAGCCTAATTTTGCATGGAGACCTACCTCAAGCAGAACGAGAAAAAACATTACAGCTGTTCCGAGAAAGTGCCCAGCAACGCATGATTGCTACCGACGTGAGCGCTCGCGGTATCGATGTAGCAGATGTGACCCACGTGGTTAATTACGATCTACCCGAACAGGCTGACCAATACGTCCATCGCATTGGTAGAACCGGTAGAGGAAACCATCGGGGCATAGCCTATTCTTTTTGTGCCACAGAGGAAAAAAGTTTGCTGCAAGCAATTCAAAACTACACCGGCTACGATATTAGAATACTAGATTTAGATCGCTCTGCCTACCGAGAAACGGTTAAGCAATCCTTAGAAGAGCAGTATGATCTGCAAGCCTTACTAGCGGCAACAGAAGAAGCCGTTAATAGGAATAGAAAACGTAAAAAGAAGTAGCTATCTCCGCTCCATCACTATTCTAACAGCCATTCTTCCTATCCATCTTTTCTTTTGTGGCTTTGGGTTAGATTTCTCTTCGTTCGTTGTTTCTCCTTTTTTTGGCCAAAGGCGGGGGCAAGGGTTCGTCTTGTAGCGCAAAAGAGGGGCCAACGCCTCCACAACAACCACCCCTAGCACCTGAGGCTCCCTAGCACCTGAGGCTCCCTAGCACCTGAGGCTCCCTAGCACCTGAGGCTCCCTAGCACCTGAGGCTCCCTAGCACCTGAGGCTCCCT
>DAINNZ010000254.1:0-3022 GCA_036735605.1 Lewinella sp.
GATATGAAAAAAAGACTGACGAAGCGGCCAGAGGTTCTGATTGCTCAGCTCAACCGGCTCGTAAATTTGCGCTCCACACTACCGAACGACTCTCAATTTAATCAGCAGTGGCAGTTTCGTAATACAGGGCAAAGTGGAGGAACAGCCGGTGCGGATTTCAATATTTGTGCAGCTTGGGATCATAGCACGGGCGGCCTTACACCAAACGGAGATACAATCGTAGTCTGTGTGATCGACAACGGTATTGACCCTACCCACCCCGATCTACGACCTAATCTATGGATCAACCATCATGAAATACCCAACAATGGAATCGACGACGACAACAATGGCTATATCGACGATTACCAGGGATGGAACTCTGCGAATAACAATAGCGACATTAACGGGGGGCCGCATGGTACCTCCGTAGCGGGTATCGTAGGAGCAAGAGGGAATAACAACTTAGGCGTTACAGGTGTCAATTGGACGACCAAAGTCATGATTGTTAACAACCGATTTTTTGCCGCAGAAAGCGAGGTGCTAAAGGCTTACAGCTACGCCCTCGATGCCCGCATACTATACAATAGTACTCAGGGTGAAAAAGGTGCCTACGTTGTGGCTACAAATGCAAGTTGGGGTATTGATAACGGCAATGTGGAAGATAGTCCTATTTGGTGTAGCCTCTACGACCTACTAGGGGAGCTGGGTATTCTGAGCGCTGGCGCACCCCAAAATGCCAATGTGGATGTGGATATAGTGGGGGATCTGCCCACTAATTGCCCGAGCGATTTTCTGCTAGGAGTCACTAGCGTCAACCACAATGATATCAAAACTACCGGTGCTGCCTTTGGGGTGAACAGTATTGAATTAGGTGCCTACGGCGAAAATGTATTTACGATTCGGAACAATGGCACCTATGGTAGCTTCACGGGCACTTCGGCCGCTACTCCTGCGGTGGCAGGGGCTATCGGTTTATTATATAGCGCGCCCAACCCAGCCTTTGGCGAAATTTTAGCGGCCGATCCCGTTTATGCCGCTTTACTTGTGAAAAATATTATTCTCAGTACGGTGAAGCCTTTACCTTCTTTAGCCAATGTCACCGTGTCGGGCGGGGTGCTCAATATCGGCCAAGCGATGGAGGCAATGATGGATATTTCCCTTTCCTGTTTAGCTCCGCTCACCATCCGCATTGAGCCCAATAGCACGAATGGCCTATTACTCACTTGGAATACACTCAGCCTCGTCAACAACGTAGAGCTGCGTTACCGCCCTCAAGGAAGTAGCGAATGGAATCTACGGACGGATCTAGCTAGCCCCTACACGCTCACCGGTTTAAATAGCTGCACTACGTATGAAATTCAACTAACTAGTCGCTGCGCAGAAGAAAATCAGAGCAGCGAGATAATCACAGCTACTACGGAGGGCTGCTGCTTGGCACCTACCGATCTACAAGTGAGCAACCTAAGTAGTAGTTCGGTACTCTTACAATGGGAGGCTATTCTAGCCGCACGGAGCTACCACTTGCGTTACCGCCCTCAAGGAAGTACTCCTTGGATTGAGCAGACTACGGCAGGTAATAGCCTCACACTCGTAAATTTACAAGCCTGCACTACCTACGAGCTAGCTTTGCGTAGCGATTGCGATACCATACTGACCGATTTCGGCCCCGCCCAAATTTTTCTAACCGCCGGATGCGGTGCTTGCCTAGATTTAGACTATTGCCTGCCCGCTCCGCCCGATAATAGCGAAGAGTGGATTGAGTTATTTGATCTCGGTGGCCGTGTGGTTAACGTCAGCGGTGCTAATGTGGGCGGCTATATCAATTTTGGTGAATTACAAGGTAGCACCTTAGCTCGTGGCGGGCTTTATCCCATCCGCCTTCAACCAGGGCATATAGATAGAATTTTCACGGAGTCGTTTAAAATTTGGGTAGATTGGGATCAAAACGGCTTCTTTACTAGTAATGAACAAATAGGAGCCGCTATTAGCTCCGGAGGAGCAATGGTTACCATACCCCTCGATGTGCCACTCACCGCTCCTTTAGGCTTGCCTAGAATGCGGGTCGTTATGGAATTTTCCAATGCTCAATCTTCCTGCAATACGCTTGTTAGAGATGGGGAGGTTGAAGACTATTGTCTCCGTATCATCGAAAGCCCGGGTTGTGTGCCGCCCGATCAGCTCATCGCAACCTACTTTGAGGAAACGGGATCCATTCGCCTCGATTGGCCTGCTTCTTTGGCGCAAGGGGGGGAATACGTAGTGCGCTATCGGCGAAGAAATAGCAGCGAATGGACGAGCGTCACCACCACCGAACTATCCCTCACCCTGGATAATTTCCCCCTCTGTGATCTGTATGATGCCCAAGTAGCTAGCACTTGCGCCGCTGGTCAGGGAGCCTTCGTAAGCACGCTGTTTAATAGCTGTTCGTCCAATGAAGAAACGAGCCTACCAGCGGCTGCTTGGCAGCTCAGCCCTAACCCCAGCCAAGGGGTACTGTTGCTAACTTGGTCAGACGCTATTTCGCCTACCTCGGTGCAGCTTTTTAATAGCCTGGGGCAAACCATCGCCCTGCCGCCCATCCCCGGGGGTGCCCGGCAATTGCGCTATGAACTTAGCAACTTGCCAATAGGCCTCTACTGGTTGCGCCTAAACGATCAAAGCGGACGAAGCGCTACTAAACGTTGGCTGAAAAACTAATGCCGCTAAGATTTTGGACATGGAATTACTCTTGCTGCTACGGTTACTTTTGGCCTATTTTGTTCGTTAGCGATGGCTTGATGAAACCAGTAGAGTGGTTTTTTCTAATTTGTCTATACCTTTTTTGTCAACAACCGGAACAAAAGATTAACCGATAATAGACGAGTAGAGGGCGGTAAATAGGATGGCGGCTTATGCTGCTATTTATTAGTGTTGTTCGGCAGGACTTAATTGCCGCCCCGACCTAAGTAAAACGCCTCTGCTGGTTACTCCCAACCCAGTACAGAATTACTTTCACCTAGTAGGCGATAGCGAACAGGAAAGGAGCAGTAATCAGCGGGTT
>DAINNZ010000255.1:0-2941 GCA_036735605.1 Lewinella sp.
AGAGCACCTCACTTTTAATGAGGGGGTCCTGGGTTCGAGCCCCAGAGGAATCACAAAGCCTTCAGCCATTTGGCTGAGGGCTTTTTTATTTTTCTTCGGGAAAAGGTAATAGCAATTGATAGCCGTCTCCTTCGTGTTCTCGCTCTAAGTTACTGATGCTGAGTCCTAAGAGCCGAACGCGTGGCACGCTAGCGATATTCTCTAGTAGGAGCTGCTGGGCGAGATGGGTAAGCTGTGCTAGTTCTCGTATTTCTGATGGAAAGCTGCGCGAGCGGGTATGGATTTGAAAATCGGGGCTCTTGAGTTTGAGGGTGATGGTGCGGCCGAAGTTGTTTTTATCGGCCATGTAAAGGAAAATTTTTTCTGCTAAGAAGCTTATTTTTTCCTGCATTTCTGCGGCCGTTTGAAGGTCTTGTATGAAGGTGCGTTCTATGCCAATACTTTTACGAACCCTTGCGGGATTAACGGGACGCCGATCCAGTGCCCGCACAATATGATAATAATGGCGCCCAGCCTTCCCAAAGCGCGTGGCTAGCTCTAATTCAGAAAGCGCCATCAAATCAGCACCAGTATGTAAGCCCATTTTATGCATACGCTCGGCTGTTTTTTTACCGATGCCATGAAATTTTTCAATGGGCAAGGCCGCAATAAACGCTTCGGCCTCCTTAGGCATGATGACTTTCATGCCATTCGGCTTATTGATATCGCTAGCTACTTTAGCTAGAAATTTATTGAAGCTAATACCTGCTGAAGCGGTGAGGCCAGTGGTAGAAAAGATTTCTTCTCGGATAGCCTGCGCGATCAAAGTGGCAGAAGGCGGCCCTTTTTTAGGGTTTGTTACATCCAAATAGGCTTCGTCTAAGGACAGCGGCTCCACCAAATCGGTGTAGGTATGAAAGATTGCTTGAATCTGATCTGAGACGGCCTTATAGACTTCAAAACGATGACGAACGAAGATGAGTTGAGGGCAAAGCCGCTGAGCCGTTACACTAGGCATAGCCGAGCGGACACCAAATTGACGCGCCTCGTAGCTGGCAGCTGCTACCACCCCTCGGGCACTGCCACCACCCACGGCGATTGGTTTACCGCGCAGGCTAGGGTCGTCTCGCTGCTCTACGGAAGCGAAAAAGGCATCCATATCAATATGGATGATCTTACGAATCGCGGCCTCGTTTATGCTGGCTTCGTTTTGCCGCGTTTCGCTGCAGTTCTTACTACTCGTGGGCTTCGAGTTCATTCATCAGTAGCTCGGTGCTTTTGGTCAGTTTTTCTAATTGTTTTTCGGCTGCTGTCCTTTCCGCTTCGCTGCTACTTTTAAGTTGCTCCGTGATGGCTTTTCGCTGGGCCTCTAGTTCTCGAATCCGTTCTATGGCTTTACTATCTTTCAATAGTTCGGCTTTTTCTTTCAAAGAAGTATAGAGGCCTTCTAGTTTATCCACGGCTCCGTCGTATTTGCCTTCTTTAAACTTAGCTTGTTCGCCTCGTAGTAGGTTCCACGCATCTTTGCCGAGGTCGGTTGCTTTGCCAACGATCTCGCGGCTTTGTGCTTTTTCGGCCTCATCGCCAAAGAGGTAGTTGTAGCCAACGATGGCAATGACGAGGAAGACGGCCACTTTTAATAAGAAACGCATAGTTTATGGTATTGTAGCTCACTGCGTAGCTGATGAAGTGAATTAGATATAAGTTCTTGCAACCTTAGAACATTTTAAGGTCTATCTCGGTTGAAATTAAGTAGTTATGTAGTTTAGAGGCTCTTAGTGCTTGTTGCGCCTTGCAGCACTAGCCAAAGTCCTATCTAAGGCTTAATAGGGGTATAAAGACGGGCATAATGCAGGGGCAAGGGCAACTTTAGGGCGCAAGCGTTGTCCAAAAAGGCTTGCGCTACCAAAAGGCACTTGCCCCTGCGATAGCCATCTTTTAAGGGACAGTATTACGCAAGAAACTAAATTTTGGATATGTCAATACTTATTTTTTCATCTAATTGGCGAGCGACTAACACACCGCTTGCTACGCGGCTGCTTGCTACACCGTTTTTGGCGCTGCTACTCATTTTGCTAGCCCTGTTAGGCTGCGAGCAGCCCAACACGGCCGAAAAAGCGGTGGCACTGGCCAGCCTGAACGAGGCGAAGGAAGCTGCCGAGGCATCCTCATTTTCGGGTACGCTATCCGACTATTGGTACCAAGGCAAAGCAGAAGTAAATACTTACGACCTGGAGCAGTCGCGCTATGGCGAATTACATCCTGGCGAAGTAGTACTTATATTTGTGACGGAGGATTTTTTGACCGATAAGCAAGTCAAGAATGATACTTACCGCAGCAAAGCCTCGGCACCCATTTTCAAGACCAATAAACTCAGTCGTTTTACAACGGGTTTATATGATTACTCGATGATGGTTTCGGTTTTTACGCCTACCCAGACGGATCGCTTACCGCACACGCTGAAAGTAACCAATAGCGTGCAGGATTGGTGTGGGCAGACCTATTCGCAGCTTAATCACACGAGCGGACAAAACTGGAAGACGCAAATGCGGTCCTATTTCGAGCAAGAGGGCGATCAAGAGGGCAGTGTGGTGGCCACTTGGTTGGAAGATGAGTTAATGAACCGACTGCGGATTGATCCAGCGGGCTTGCCCTTAGGCGAGCAGCGGGTGTTGCCTTCGTTAGGGTATTTAGCTTTAGTGCATCAGCCCTTTGAAGCGGTGGTGGCTACTACCTCATTGGCTGCCTATTCGGGCAGTACCTTTAGTGGGACTAACTTACAGGTATATCGCTTAGCCTATCCTAGTGCGGAGCGTGTGTTAGAGATTGTTTTTGAGGCGCAGGCACCGTATCGGATCGTTGGTTGGACGGATACCTATCCTTCACGGGGTAAACAACTACGCAGCACGGCTAAGCTACGGAAAAGCGAGCTATTGCCATATTGGGAGATGAATGCCGCTAG
>DAINNZ010000256.1:0-2815 GCA_036735605.1 Lewinella sp.
GCCATAAGCCGAATTGGTGTCGAAGTGGTCGGCATGGGTGCTAAGGGCTTCTTGCAAGCCCGATTCACGGAAGCTGCGCAAAGAGCGATAAGAACCAAGGTGAGGGTTGGCTACGGCTTCGCCAGGAATCATTTTTTTCTGTTTTAGGTGGTTCATTACTTCTGCGCTGGCCCAACTGGTGAAACCTTCATCCATCCAAGCATATAGCGCCTCGTTGGTGGCTAGCATCATTTGGTACCAGCTGTGCATCAGTTCGTGCACCGATACGCCCACGAGGCTACTGATGTTGCGCTCGCCCGTAATCAGTGTGCCCATGGGATATTCCATGCCGCCATCGCCGCCTTGTACAAAGCTATACTGCTCATATAGATAGGAGCCGTAGTGCTGGTTGATATAATTAAAGGCCTCGTCCATGATAGCAGGCAGGGCTTCCCAGTTATCTTTAGTGCGCTCATTTTCTTGATAGAAGAAGTGCATGAGCACACCGTCTTTGCGCTGGAGGCTGGTGTGGGTATAATCGGGGTCGGCACCCCAGAAGAAGTCGTGTACATTAGGGGCTTTGAAGTGGTAGGTGATTTTTTTCTTCCGCTTCTTTGGTTCGGGGCCGTATCCATACCCAATTTCCTCTGGGTTTTGGAGGTAGCCGGTGGCCGCCACAATATAGTCGCTGTCGATGCTGATGCGCACATCAAAATCGCCCCAAACGCCATGAAATTCACGACCGACATAAGGGTTGGCGTGCCAGCCTTGGTCGTCGTATTCCGCCATTTTAGGGTACCATTGCGCCATACTCAGGCGGATACCTTCTTCGCTATCGCGGCCATTTCTGCGCACTTGCAGCGGCACTTGGGCATCCCACTGCATCACGAACTCGGTGCTGGCTCCTGGCAGGATCGGCTTAGCTAAGCTTACTTCCAGAATACTTTCAACGGTTTCAAACTGTAGGGGCTGGTTGTCTTGCGTAAGGCTCATGACCCGCTGGTAGCCGATTTCATCGGCACTCAAATTAGCAATGCGGTCGGCCACACGACGATCCGGGTCGCTGATGGTTCGGCTGCGCACATCCATCATGCTGCCCGGCTGAAAGGCATTAAAATAGAGATGGTAAAAAACCTTATGCAGCGTATCGGGGGAATTATTGGTATAAACCAGCCGCTGCGCCCCTTTGTATTGGTTTTTCGCCGCGTCCACATCAATATCCATTTGATAACTGACGGCTTGTTGCCAATAGCCATATTGAGCACGCAGTGGAACAGCCATACTGCCTAAGAACCAGAGCGTAAAAAAACAAAAACGAAGTAATTGCATAGCAAAATAATTAAAAAATTCAAAGAATAGGATCTTAACGGATTTTGTATAGCAAGCCCCCTAGGTCGGTATATCTTGTTCGGATTGGCACGCCGTGCAGGGGCAAAGGTATTTTTGTAGCGCAAATGCTGCTTATAATCGGCTAAGGTTGTTGGAAGACTACCGGTAAGCCATCGGAGCTGTCCTAAGGAAGCGCAGCCCCCTAGCCTAGGGTATGCTAGCCTAGGGTATGCTAGCTTAGGGTATGCTAGCTTACTGCCCTTCGGCCACTTTATTGATCACTTGGTAAGCGAAGGGGAGCTGATCCTCCAACATATCGGCGGAAACAGAGCGGTTGGGCGATCCACTGAGGTTCATTAAGAAGTCAGAAACCACACTAAAGGATTCATTTGGATATTCAAAAAGCGCATCACAAATCAGCTCTTGGTTCGGTTGCTGAAAGTAGTAGTTGGCCAATTTTAAGGCATTATCGCGATTGGGTGCATCCGCTAAAACCCCTAGGCTGCTAACATCCATGAGCGTGATAAAGTCTTTTTCGGTATGCGGGTAGGCGATACGCCAAACTTCTGCAGCAGCGAAGTGCTGTGGGTCGCCATTGAGTAGCCAGCGAACAGCTGCACTAGCACTCACGAAAGCCATATCCAGCTCGCCGGCTAGCATTCTATCTAGTTGGTCGTAATCATTGCCTGCCAAGGGGGGAGTAGCACCTTCCATCATCATTTTTGCCCAAAGAGCGGCGCCTGTTTCGTTTACTAGGGTAGCGAGGCCTGCCACCACAGTAGCGAGGCCGGAGGAGTCGGGGTGTGCCATACCCATTCGGATACCTCGCAGCGGAATCTGTGCAATACTTCGGTAGGTTTTTACCTCATCACTTGCTACCGCGTTAGGGTTATACACGGCTGCCATCGACCAGCGGCTAATACCAGCGTAGTAGCCCTCCCGATCCATATAGCCATCATCTACATTACCTGCCGAGAAGGCATTCAGGTAGAAGGGCTGTAAGATACCAAAGCTCTTCATCCGCACAATGTCGCCTAGTTTAGGCACCATTACTAGATCGCCTTTTAGTTGTTTTTGCTGGGCTTGCAGCAGCAAACTAGCCGGCGAGTGTAACTCCACCTCCACGCGCACCTTGTACTTGAGCTGAAAGCTATCAATAATAGCCTTGTCTTGGGGCAAGTAGCGATAAGTAAGCAAGCGAACGCTGCCAAAATCTTGGCGCACTCCTTGGCTGCCGCCCTTGTCTTCCGGCTGCCCACAAGCAGCTAAGGCCAGTAAAATAAAGCCCATTAGAGCTAAAAGCAATGATTTCATACAGTTGTTTCCTCGCTTATACTAAGCGGTTTTTACACATCAATTGGCCGCTAAAGTAGCTGTCGTGCCAGCTATAGCGCACCCTTCCCGTCTTTCCTTAAACGGATTTACAAATACAAATGTACATAAGTTTTAAGAATGACGTGGACGGATTGACAGGATTTTGTGGATGTGATGTGGAGGGATTTTAGAC
>DAINNZ010000257.1:0-2711 GCA_036735605.1 Lewinella sp.
ATAAATGTCCATCCATACGGACAGGTACGGACTCGTTGCTCTCGCCCAGGCCCAGTCCCAGTGCGGGCAGGCGGGCATACATGCAGGGGCAAGACTCCCCTTGTAGCGCAAGTCATAGACTAATCTATCGAGCAAGACCATAGGTTGGGTAGGCTACCTACCGCTACCGAACTTCAAAAGCGCATTGAATCGACTGGCCTTCTTCATCTCGGAGGGTCAGCAAGTGCTTACCTGCTGTGGGCAGCAGCTCAAAGGTGTGAAAATGCTGGGTGCTACCGAGGTACTCGCCATCCAAGTGCCAGTGAACTTGTTGTTCGGGTAGGTTATGAGCTAGTTCGAAGATAAAAGGCATGGGGTTCCCGTGCCAGTCGTAACCGGGGCTAATACGGCTATTGCTGTGGGGGTAGATCATTTGCATCCTTTGTTCTTGCGAGCTACTGGGTGGCTGGCAGCTAGCCAACCAAGGAGGAAGGCCTTGGTAGTCGGGGTTTTCTTTCTGATAGTAGTAGGCTTGCGTAGGAGGAAGGCTGAACCAAGCCGTCGCATTGACCTCTTCAGGGGGCGCACAGCCTAGATGACTTCTATGGCTACCATCGGCCGTTAGGTGCACTAAACTGTGGTAAGGGCAGCTACCCGATCGCTCTGCTAGTTTAGGTACATATACGGTATCGGAAGGGCAGTATGGGCCGGCTAGAAAACCACTGTTTCGGCAAATACTGGTAACTAGCATCGCATCGTAGGGGCACTCGAAATTTGTATGCATAGACGTGGGTAGCTGCCTGAAAATATCAAACAAAACAGGGGCTGCGGCTCTAGTGCCGATTAATCCTGGTCGTCCTTCACCGCTAGCATTCCCTGCCCAAACGGCCACTACATACTCGCCATTGGTGCCCACGGCCCAAGCATCTCTGAAGCCGAAGCTAGTACCTGTTTTCCAAGCGATTGGCCCTGCGGCCGTGAAGCGTTCCCAGCGGCCTTCTTCGTCGGGGCGTTCCACCTGCTGTAAAGCTTTCAGGATCGAATAGCCCGCTGCGGCATCAATAGGGCCTGCTTTACGCGATAAGGCTGCTAGGGCTGGCCGTTCTTGCTCGGCCAAATAGGTGGGCGGCTGCCAGTCGGCCTCAGCATACCACCCCTGGCGGGGGTAATAGTAGCGCTGCTGCCGGCTTAAGCCAAGAAACCAAGCCGCTATTTGCTTCATATTGATTTCACAACCTCCCAAAACGAGTGAGAGACCATAATGATCTGGCGAGCGATTGAGGTAGGAAAAGCCGTAGTGCCGCAGCGCTTCATGAAATTTAGGAACACCGTAATCTTGTAGTAATAGTACAAAAGGAATATTGAGCGATCTAGCGAGTGCTTCATTCGCCGGCACAGCCCCTGAAAAGCTTTTGTTGAAATTGGCTGGATAAAAGCCTCTGAACGCCACGGGGACATCCCTAAGCAACTGCTTCGGACTTATTTTTCCCTCCGTGAGCGCTAGGCCATACAAGAGCGGCTTTAGTAAACTACCCGGACTACGAGCGGCATGAATCAAGTCCACTGAAGGGCTATATTGATTAGGCAAGTCGGGTACGTTAGCGACATAGGCTTTGGTTTGGCCGCTGCTTACTTCTACTACGATAGCGGCTAAATTGGCAATTTGGTTGCCCATCAGTTGCTGATGATGGCTGCTAATGATACGGCTCACTTCCGTTTGCAGGGCAGCGGATAAGCTGGTGGCATGCCGTCCTTTTCCTAGCTGCCGATCGAGGTGGTGGAGTAAGTGGGGGGCTTGGCGCGGCAGCTGTTGCGGCGCGCTTGCTAAGTTTTCGGCCTGCGCCAAAGTGAGGTCGGATTCAGTTAGGTAACCAGCTTGATGCAACTGTAGCAGTAGCTTATTCCGTTTAGCTAGTAGGGCTGTTCGGCTACGACCAGGATGGATCAGCCCCGGGCTATTGGGTAACACCGCTAACATGGCTGCTTCTGCCCAACTCAGTTCGGTGGCAGGCCGCTGAAAATATCGCCAAGCCGCTGCTTCCACGCCCACAGTGTTGCCGCCGAAGGGAGCATGATTACACCACATCTTCAAGATATCGGCTTTGCTATGTTTCGCATCTAAACGGGTAGCTTGGAAGATTTCTAGTAGCTTTTGCCAATGGTTGCGCGGCGGGTTTTGCTTCGCAAGGCGAATGACTTGCATACTAATAGTTGAAGCTCCCGACACGACGCGGCCCGCCCGCCAATTATCGCGCACCGCTCGGATCAATGCCCTGAAATCAACCCCCCAGTGTTGATGGAAACGCTTGTCTTCAAACTGTAATACAGCAGCGCTTAACTTCGGGGAAAGGCTATCGGCCGCAGGGATGCGCCATTGGCCATCCGTAGCAATCTGTGCACTTAGTAACTGGCCGTTTTCATCTAGCAAAATGGTAGATAAAGGCGCTTGGAAAAGTGGTTGTGGCAAGCAGAATAACCACCATAACAAAAGCCCAAAGAGTAGGCTTAAGCCGATTTTTTTCCGCTTGGATACACTTTGTAGGATCATTTAGCAAAGCTAGCGAAAGTTTTTGATTCGCAGCGGGCAGCGCAGCTTTGATGTTTTTTTATACTTACAACAAAGTGGTTGCGCTTCGCGGCTGCCCGTGGCGGTGGGCGAAGCCCGAGCCGACAACGATCGGTAGCAAGTAGGTTTCGATAGCCATTTATATCCCACCACGACCGCCGCAGGC
>DAINNZ010000258.1:0-2685 GCA_036735605.1 Lewinella sp.
GCGTAGCGACCACGCAGTAGCACCGAAGGTAAATCCTGCATTGGAAGACTATAAATGGCTATCAAAGCCCCCTATTACCGATAGGTGGCGGCTCGGACTTCGCCCACCGCCATGGGCAGCCGCGATCGGACTTCGCCCACCGCCATGGGCAGCCGCGATCGGACTTCGCCCACCGCCATGGGCAGCCGCGAAGCGCAACCACTTTGTTTTAAGTATAGCTTTGCCCCTGCACTTTGTGCAAAAAAAGAAAAAACTGGGAAAAAGCCGTAAAATGGTCAAATGGACCCGTCCAACAGACCAAAAAGAGCCTACAAAACAAGCAACTTGATCGGCTAGCGCAGCTAGAGAAAACCTAGCGAGGGTCTTGCTTGTTATCTCTTAAATAATTGGCCTTTTGGCCTTAGCTACTATGCGTATTATCCCTACTTTTTTTGTTTTTTCCCTTAGCCTAGGGCTATTTGCACAAGCGCCTACGAATAGCGATACTAGTTTGCTCTGGCGTATTAGTGGGCCTAGCCTTGTGGAAGCTTCCTATCTTTTCGGCACGATTCACTTGATTCCAGCTACCGATTATTTTCTCCCTACCAAGGTAATCAAGGCACTGAATGATACCGAGCAGGTAGCTTTCGAGATCGACCCCCGCGACATGGAAAACCCCATGATGTTGTTCCAGCTAATGGGAAAAATCAATATGCAGGATGGTATCGGCCTAGCCGATCTACTGAGCGAAGCCGATTACACCTTGGTCAAAGAATACTTTCGCCAAACAGGGCTACCTTTCTTTCTATTTGAGCGGATGAAACCCCTATTTGTGGCCACGATAGTGGGCCAAGACATGAGCCAGCTTAGCGGCGGTGGCTTAGGCGATACCGAAGGCATCAAGAGCTACGAAATGGAGCTCAGTAAGATTGCTACGGCTGCCGACAAAACCATATCTGGCCTAGAAACGATGGATTTTCAGCTCTCACTCTTTGATAGCATTTCCTATGAATTTCAGGCTCAAATGCTCGTAGAAGCCATTCGAGCTAATACAAATGGCAGTGCCGAGGGGGATGACCAAATGGCAAAAATGATCGATATGTATAAGCGGCAAGCGGTAGCGGAGATGGCCACTATGGTAGTAGAAGAAGGGGATGAAGAAGGCCGCTTTGAGGAAATGCTACTCACCTCCCGCAATCTCAACTGGATACCATTAATGCAAGCGATGATGCAAAAAACACCGGCTTTTTTTGCTGTTGGTGCTGGTCATTTAGGTGGAGAAAAGGGCGTAATTGCGCTACTTCGCGCTCAGGGCTATACCGTAGAGGCCATTTATTGATATGCGAGCAACCACAACGATTCTAAAGATTGGGGGTAATGTTATTAATCAGCCCGAGCAACTGGCTCAAGCATTGCACTATCTAGCCACTTTACCTTCTGCGGCGGTTTTAGTGCATGGTGGCGGCAGAAAAGCCGACGAGCTGCTGCTTAAAATGGGGCAAGAACCCAGCATGATAGATGGCCGGCGCATCACCGATGCCGCTACACTTGAGGTGGTTACTATGGTATATGCAGGCTTACTCAACAAGCAGATCGTGGCGCAGTTGCAGGCCCTTCAGGTAGCCGCCATTGGTTTAAGTGGTGCGGATGCTAATCTTATTCTAGCGCAGCAGCGCCCCGTGCGGAACATCGATTATGGCTTTGCCGGCGACGTAGGTGCCGTGAACGCCACCTTCCTGGAGCAATTGCTCACCCAAGGTTTTTATCCGGTTATTTGTCCTATCACTCACAATGGAGCTGGGCAGTTATTGAACACCAACGCCGATACCATCGCGCAGGCCGTTGCCCAAGCCTTAGCCACCCTACGCCCCATCAGCTTACAGTACTGTTTTGAACTAGCGGGGGTGCTGGAAGACCTACAGCGACCTGACAGTGTGATCGCACGCATTAGTGCCGCTGACTATGCCGAACTGCGCGCCAAGAACATTATCTCGGCAGGTATGATCCCCAAGCTAGACAATGCCTTTGCAGCCCTTGCGGCGGGTGTAGCCGAGGTGCAAATTGGCAACCTAAGCAGTTTACAAGCAGGCAAGGCTACTTGTATCGTTGGCGAGTAAGCCCACCAATGAATACGCCTAGCTATCGTCTTCCAATGCAGCGATACGAAACGACAAGGAGCGAAGCAACGCTCACCGAAGGTAAAAGAGCCAGTCAGAATTCACACCACGCAATAGACACGCAGCGAAATGTTGGGTTGGAAGACTGTATATACTTGAATCGAAATGCTTTGCCTTCGGTTCAGGTATAAATACCCTATCTTTGTCAAGAAAGCTACCTGCTTGTTTAGCGATTCCCCAATACAAGGCCTACTGGATGCAACCCATACGAAAACTACTCACTTCTCTTTTACTCTTCAGTAGCGTGGCTGTTCATGCGCAGCTGCCTTCATTCATGGCCGAAGCCAACACCACCTTTGCCGTGGTAATAGGCGTTTCGGAATACAAAGACGAAGGCATATTGGATTTAAACTACGCCCATCGTGATGCGGCTATCTTTGCCGATTTTTTACGATCCGAGGCAGGAGGCAAGCTTGATAGTAGCCAAATACGCTTACTGACCAACCAACAAGCGACGCTCGCAAGCATTCAAGCAGCCATGACTTGTCCAGTGCCTTTTCCAACACGGCCAGTTCGTCGGGGCTGCAAT
>DAINNZ010000259.1:0-586 GCA_036735605.1 Lewinella sp.
TAGCGTCTATCCCCATTCTAAAAAGAGAATCCGACCGATTATATTGAATCTGCGCAATGACTAGCTGCGTTTCTTCATTCGCAATATTGGCTTGTTGGGTGTTTACTTTTAACTCCGTTTGCCGGATCTTCTGATCCAACTGCTCCCGCTTCAAGATCAGCTGGTCTTCTAAGGTCTGTATTTGAGCCGTTAGTGCCGCCGCTTTATCGAGGTAACTATCCGCACTACCGCTCTTTGCATCCCGCTGCGCAGCCGTTCGATCCACTAGTTGCGGATCGAGGTACTCTACTTTGATCTCCGCTAGACGCACAATAGTGTCACCCGCTTTTACGGTTTGCCCCTCGCGCACATACCATTTCTCCACTCTGCCGGCTATGGCTGATTGTATGGTTTGCGGCCGGTCTTCTGGTAGTAGCGTGGTTACTTTTCCGTTAGATTGGATGTTCTGCGTCCAAGGTAGAAATAAGAACACAGCCACCATCAACAAGCCACCGGTCAGCCAGCGCCGAAATAAACGATTCGCCTCCGGCATCACCTGCGTCGATTGCTGCTCAAACTCCCGTAAATCAGGAGGTGCTATGTTATC
>DAINNZ010000259.1:596-2683 GCA_036735605.1 Lewinella sp.
TATCATTGGCACTAATGTTGAGCATCTTATTCTGTTTTTTTATAGTTATAGAATGGGTCTTCGTCTGTCTGTCCTAGTACATAGGCCACGCGCGGATCTTTTATCAATTCCTCGAAGGTGCCATCCAACGATAGTTCCCCGTCTTGGAAATAAAGAACACGATCACAACGACGCGCAAAGTAAGGATCGTGCGATACAGCTAGCACTGTCCAGTGCTGCTTTGGATCGGTCAACAAATCAGCCACCCGATGGTTATCGGCAGTACTGAGGTTCGCACCAAAATCACCTAAAGCTAGTAGGCGCGGACTCCCCATTAGCGAACGAATTAGCAGTAGTTTGGTTCTCACACTAGCCGGCAAATTCCTCCCACTTGGCAACAACTCTGTATTAAGCCCATCTGGTAAAGAAGAAACATACGCCGTTAAACCAAAATAATCAATTGCCCACTGTATTTGCCGAAGATCAGGAGCCGCTTCATGTAGCCATAAGTTGTCTAATAAAGAAGCCCGAAAAATATCCTCATCGCGCATATAGTCCCCTATGTGCCTGCGTAAGTCTTGGTAGTCAATATTCCGTACCGGCACCCCATTGTAGGTAATACTGCCGCTGTATTTCGTATATAACATACCCGCTAAATGAATGAATGTTGATTTGCCTGAACTATTCGGCCCAATAACACAAATACGTTCACCTGCTTTAATACTAAGATTAACGTTCTTAACAACCTCTTTTTGGCTATCCATGAAACGGAAACTCAAGTCGCGAAACTGCACAGAAAGCCCCGTATCTGGCACATCAATCCGCTCGAAAGCCAAGCCTTCCGATTCCGTTTCTAGCTCTAAATCCGTCACATACCCGATTTTCTCCACTGCCGTCAGTAAATCGTAAATCGTATCCATGCTCAAAATTAGTTTCTCCACCGAGCTCAATAATAAGATAATTACAATCTCTGCCGCCACGAATTGCCCAATCGTAATCTCATTATCCATCACCAACAAACTACCTAGTAAAAGCACCGAAAGCGTGATCAAGGTCTTGAACAAGACCATCGCTATATACTGCAACAATAACACCCGATAGTGGGCATGCCGCGCCTCTAAATAACCTTTTACCAACTTCTTCGTATGCTTAATCGGCAACACCGCTTGGCCAGATAGCTTGAAGGTGGTTACCGCACGAGCAATTTCTTCCAACCAAAAGGCTACCTTATACTTGTATTTGCTCTCTAGCAAAGCCGTCGAAAGCCCTCTGGGGCCCGAGAAATATAATAGCGCCACCAAAACTAACAGCAAAACAACACTGAAGGCCACAAAAGTGGGGTGATACAACGAAATCAAAAGCAAGCCGAAAATAATCTGTAAAGCTGCCGTCGAAATGTCCGTCAGTAGCTTCGGTAGGCCTTTTTGAAGTGTCAATGTATCGAAAAAGCGATTCACCAACTCCGGTGGATACTCATCACTGAACTCCTCAAACCGAATTCTAGGAAGCCGCCAGGCAAACTCAAAACTCGCACGCGAAAAAATTCGCCGCTGAATGCTCTCCGTCACACTGATCTGCATGATCCGCAACACCCCCGTCAAGAAGGTACCGGCCGTCACTACGCCAATCAGAATAGTTAGCGCTGCACTCATCGCCCCGCCTGCAATCATGCTAATAATCGCTTGTATGCCCAAAGGCAAAGACAAGGTTATCAAGCCTGAGAAAATGGCATATAGATAAACATAGCCTATATCCTTGCGGTCTAATTTCAGTAGCCTGAAAAATCGTCGTAAAGCTGGGTATTTCGTCATCATGGTAATTGCTCATTGGATGCAACAGCCAAACCGATCACTAGGTTGCCTTTTTTTTCAGGTCTTGACGATAATCTGACGAAACAAGCACGCCCGCATCCATACAGCATACCCCAAACTACCCGCCCCCAATTCCAGCAGCCAACAAGCCTTCACTAGATTTCAATTTTGGCCAAAGGCAGGGGCAAAGGCTGTTTTGTAGCGCAAGCGTGGGGAAGGCAGCGTGCTTAGTCGATAGGAGGAGGGGGCTAGGGCCACACCGCTAGGACGAACTTCCTCTCTGCCAAGCTCCGAGAA
>DAINNZ010000260.1:0-2606 GCA_036735605.1 Lewinella sp.
TACCGAACAATGCTACTATTCGGAGATTGGGCTTTACCCCATTTGCGCTCAGGAGCAGCCCTTTGCCCCTGCGCCAGCCAAAAAGAAAGTAGGATATAAAAAATAGCTTTACTTTGCAGCATCTTAGGGAGGGCAACTAAATGCACCTGTTTTCACCATGCAAAAATGGCTTACTTTCATTCGCGCAGCACTGCGTGGAGATGAATACGATCTAACAAGGGGCAATACGCGCGCAGCCATTGCAATGCTGGCCATTCCGATGATGTTAGAAATGGCTATGGAGTCCGCTTTTGCCTTGGTAGATACCTTTTTCGTAGGCCACCTGGGTATCGGGGCGCTCACCACCGTCGGATTGACAGAGGTCGTTTTGACACTCATCTACGCCGTAGCGATCGGGCTAAGTACCGCTCCGATGGCCATGGTAGCGCGCTATATTGGGGAAAAAGACACCCAAAATGCTGGTAAAACGGCCCGACAAGCACTTTGGCTAGCGATTGGAATAAGTATTTTGATCGGGGTACCTGGCTTTATTTTTGCTGCCGACATACTCCGGCTAATGGGTGCTAGTGAGGCTGTGGTGGAGCAAGGCACGGCTTATACACAGATACTATTCGCTAGTAATGTTGTTATTATGCTACTCTTTTTGCTCAACGGTATTTTCCGAGGAGCTGGCGAAGCCGCCAAAGCGATGCGCGTATTGTGGCTATCTAATGGCATCAATATTGTTTTAGACCCCATTTTGATTTTCGGCTGGGGCCCTTTTCCTGAAATGGGACTGACAGGCGCGGCGGTGGCCACTACGATTGGGCGGAGTGTAGGCGTTCTTTATCAATTATACCTGCTCTTCGGCGGTTTCTCTTTAGTGAAAATAGCCGCCGGAAGCTGGCATCTTGACCTAAACATTATGCAGCGGTTGGGGCGTATCGCGGCTAACGGTGCTTTCCAATATTTGATTGCCTCCGCTAGCTGGATTTTCTTGATGCGTATTATTGCGCAGTCGGGCGAAGCTGCGGTGGCAGGCTATACGGTTGCGATTCGCTTGATCGTTTTCACCCTCCTCCCCGCTTGGGGCTTAGCAAATGCAGCAGCTACCTTTGTGGGACAAAATTTAGGAGCTAAACAACCCGATCGGGCTGAAAAAGGTGTCTGGGAGGCTACCTTTTTGGTAATGCTTTATATGCTCCTGATCGGCCTTTTTTATCTAGCCTTTGCACCATTTTTTATACAACTGTTCACCGACGATGCCCAGGCTATTCCGCTAGGTATTTTGGCACTTCGCATTTTTGGCGGTGGCTATGTTCTTTTTGGCCTTGGGCTCACTATGACGCAAGCTTTTAATGGGGCAGGCGATACCAAAACGCCAGCAAGGCTTAATTTCGTAGCCTTCTGGCTGTTTGAAATCCCACTTGGCTACTTCTTGGGTATCCACATGGGCTACGAACTAGCTGGCGTTTGCTGGGCTATTGTATTAGCAGAAGGATGCCTCGCTATTGCAGCTTACTACTACTTTAAGAAGGGAAAGTGGAAAACGACTGTCGTATAAACCTAATGAGCCTACCAGTAAGTATCGTCACATTAAATCGACGTCAGCGTGATGCTTAACAAACGGTCGGAAGTCGTTCATAGCCAAAGATCTGTCATAAAAATGCTGCTATGCTTTTTGAATGCTAAAATCGACGTAACTGTGGCAAAATACGATAGTTCTGAACTTACTGCCACGCAAAAAAATGATGCACCAAATCCCCCCACTAGATGGAACAGCCTACGCCTAAGCCCGCAAGCTAACGCAATAACAACATACTACTAGACATTTTTAAAAATAGGAGAAAAAGCACAACACTAATTACTTTGATACTGAATACAACGAGCACTACACTGGGCTTGAGGCCAGCGAAAACCGCCCTTAGATAGATGCTAGAAGAAATATTGTAGCGAGGGAAACCCACCCTACACCCGTCGCTACCCGTCGCTACCCATAGTTACACAAGTAGGAGGAATTCCCCTGAAAGACTTTGGAAAATTGGGCAACCACCTGCTTACAGTCGGTGGCTTGCCCAATTTTCCAAAGCCGGTAATTTCTCTATTCTGCTTGCTTGGGCTTTCCGCCAACTCCCCTTTTAAACTTAAACAATCAACTAGTGCCTAAGTCAAGTCGGGAGAGTTCCAAAGTGCTGGGTGTGATACCAATAGCGTGCTAGCTACGCTGTTTTAGGGAAGCTAATAGGCCTACTTCCTTTGGGTGGTTTAGGTGTAAAGAAGACTAAAGCTCAATAGGAGCTCCTTGCGTTAATGCAAAGATAAGGTGTTTTTTTTAAAGATAAAAACTTTTTGTGCCTTTTTTTTAAAAAAACTTTACGCTTTAGTTTTGTTGACCTAGCACACGAAAATGTCTAGTGGTATGCAATTGCAATAGACTTTTCGGCGAGGCAGCAAGCAGCAAAAGCCCCGTAAGTTTTGTATTCGTGGCTTACTCAAGCGTCAAAATATATTTCAAAAAATGTGAGAAAATTTTAGATGAGTAAAATAATATATCGTATTTTTTTACCACAGAGCAGGGGCAAGGGTAGGCTTTGTAGCGCAAGCGTGGACTAAAAACCGTAGCTCCT
>DAINNZ010000261.1:0-2574 GCA_036735605.1 Lewinella sp.
CGACGTGGACAGGGCAGCAGCCCGACCCCTCCACCTCCAAAGCGCCCTACAAAGTTTATAATATCGGGAACAACAATCCCGTGAAATTGATGGACTTCATCCAGGCCATCGAAGAGGAAATCGGCATCGAAGCCCAAAAAAATATGCTCCCCATCCAACCCGGCGACGTGCCCGCCACCTACGCCGATGTGCAGGATTTGATGGACGATTTGGACTACCGCCCCGCCACCCCCATCCGCCAAGGCGTCAAGGCTTTTGTGGATTGGTATCGAGCTTTTTACAAGGTATAAGGATACTAACTATGGCAGAAAATTTTATCCCCTCCTACGTCGGGCTGCGCCACGATCTGATTAAACTGCTGCCACAGCAACCAAAAAAGCTTCGGCTATTGGATATTGGTTGCTCCACGGGCGTGAACGGGAAATATCTCCGAGCGGCCGGCCGAATCGATAGCTTGTGGGGTATAGAATACAGTGCCGATATGGCAGCTGTAGCCAGCGAAAATTACGATCAGGTGCTCGTAGGGGATATGGATACGATGCCACTAGCTGAGAAACTACCGCTAGAAGCCTTCGATTGTATACTCTGCGGCGATGTGCTCGAGCATCTGCGAAGACCAGAAGAAGTATTAGCGCGCCTACACCCACATCTGGCAGATGACGGCCGCGTGATTATTTCTGTGCCGAATATGCGCCATATATCAGCTATTCTACAGCTGGTGTTTAAAGGCTATTGGCCCCGAAACGAGCGCGGCATATTCGATAAAACCCACCTACAAGTAGTAACCAAACGCAACCTGCAGGAATGGGTAGAAACGGCCGGCTTTCAGGTCGTGAGTTGGCATAGAAACTACCGCTTTCGCGACCCCATTGGGAGTAAATTCCCCCTCTGGGCGCTGGGGCATAAATACCTATTCCCAGATTTTTATACCTTCCAACATATTGTGGTGGTGCGGAAGGGGTAGGAACTAGGAATCCCTTCGATCGAAGTGTGAAAGCTTTTTTTAGCAACATGGCTAAAATGAGTGTACATTGCTCCTGCGTGAGCCAAATTGAGAATGGCTGTCACTACCTATAAAATACGCTCTTGAGCTTCCAGCAGCAAATCGCTAGAAACTTCCTCACCGTTGGGGCGCTGAAATACTCGGGGATGTTGCTGGCCTTTGTGGGAAGTGCTTTCATCTCGCGGCAAATTACCCCAGCGGAATATGGCATACAAGTGACAGGCGCCATCTACTACGGCATTGCGCAAATATTCCTAGATGCTGGCATCAGCATGGCAGTCATTCGCGAAGCCGATAACGTAGATTTCCAGCGCAGCATGCGGCTATTATCGCTGGGCGTAAGTGCGGGCTTAGCTTTGTTGCTTCTACTCCTTAGCTACCCGATTGCGCAATGGTATGGGCAGCCAGAACTGCTGGGCGTGTTGGCTTTATATGCGGCTTGCTTACTGCTGAGTGGCCTACCACTAGTGCACGAGGCTGTATTGTCAAAAAGGGAGCAATTTAGGCTAGTCGCCAGCACCAATTTATGGGCTTCGCTGCTGCAAATTGTGCTTACCTATGTGCTGGCGGTGCTAGGCTTTTCCTTCTGGTCTTTGATTTGGCCACTGCTATTGGTGCCCGTGGTAAAATATTTCAGCTTTAGGCGGCAGTTGGCCTTACCACTGGGGGCGAAGTCCTTAAAAACCCTGCCCATACGCGCCACTTACCAAAAAATACGGCTGCTGGTAGCTAATATGACCCTGTTTAAGGTCTTGGTCTATGCCGCTTCTAATATAGACAACCTCTACCTCAGTAAGCTACAAGGCAGCAATAGTCTGGCGCTATACAACCGTGCCTATACCTTCAATCGCTTGCCCGTGAACATCATCAGCGGGGTGATCAACACCATACAGCTGCCGATGTTTCAGCGGCTAAAAGACGAAGGGAAAGAAGTCCGCAGCGAATTTGCCGACTACCTACAGCTGCTCGGTGCCTTCGGTTTTCCCGCTGTAGTGATCTTTCACCTCTTCGGCTACGAGCTCAGCGAATTGATCTGGGGGGCTAATTGGCGAATGGTCGGCGATTTTTTGTACCCCCTTTCTATTATCCTCCCCACGGCCATTATGCTGAATGCCTGCGGTACGATGTTTATCCTTTACCAAGGCGAGCGCCAACTGGTTTACAATAGTATTATTAGTGCTGCCGCCCAGATTATCGGGGCTTCCATCGGTATCCTGTTCTCTATCAAAGGAATGATCATCGGCCTTATCCTGGGCAATCTCCTGGGGAGCCTACCCATTACGATGTACCTGGGTTTTTACAAGCTTTTTGGCTACAGTGTGCAGCGAATATTTCGTATTTGGGCCTTCAACTATAGCCTCGTGCTAGGCCTACTGCTGGCCTATTGGCTGCAAGATACTCGTTTGAAGTACGCCGTATTGTTACTCTACAGTTTAGGTTCTGTCTTTTTGATTGTACGGTACTACAGGCGATATTTTAGGGGCGCGAGGGGCTAGCTTTTGCTCACGCCCATACTGGCTACGGTTTCTACATAACTTTACAAAATACTGTTTTTCTCCCCAATTCCCGAG
>DAINNZ010000262.1:0-2414 GCA_036735605.1 Lewinella sp.
ATCCTAGAGTTTAAACTAGACGAAAGCCCCGAAGCCGCCCTAGCACAAATCCGCAGTAAAAAATACTACCAAGCTTGGTGGGAGCGCGGCAAGCCCGTGGTAGGCATCGGCATACAGTTCAGCAGCCAAAGCCGGAACATTGAGGATTGGAAGATGGAGAAAATGGGTAGATAAAATTCCCGCCCAACAAGCGCTTATTTATTATTAGGCTTTTCGCTGCTTCTCCCATTACTTACTTTGGCGTAAGCCCGCATTTCCTCATACATCCAAAGTTGAAAGAGGGCATAAAATAGCTGATGGTCGGGGCTATTGAAGTCTAGCGCTTCTAAAGCCTGTAGAAGCATTTCCTGTCGAACATCTGGTGTGATGACTTTCGTCTCTAAATAGCTGTCATGAAATTTTTGGATTATTCTGCTGGCTGGCTTTATATCCGCTAGATAACTGAAAAAGGCAGAGTCGATGGCAGGACAGTAATAATTAACAATACCTTCTTCTGATTGAAACCCACATTTTTTAGTAAAATAAGGAAGCTGATCAGCCACGTTAGACAGTTGTTCTTCATTAATTTTTCCATTAAAAGGAAAGACATGGCGAAAGGTTTCTTCGGCCAGAAAGTGCATTCGAAGTGATCGGGCATTTTGTTCATACAAATAAGACAAGCTTCGTTCTTCCCCGATATAATTGCGCAATCCGGCATCGAATTCTCCTTTGATCTCTTGCGTTATTGCCGCAACTTTGGGGTGAAGCCTTTGCTGGTAAAGCGCTGCCTGGTCCGTCTCCGGTATAGTAGGTGTCTTATTGGTATCGGTTTGGCAGGCGGTAAACCAGCCCGCGATAAGGAGGAGAAAGAGTAGTGAGGTCACCCTGTTGAAAAGTAGATGTTGTTTTAACATAATAAGCTCCTAGTTTTTAGTACGCTCTTGCCAAGTACCTGCAATTCTCAAAGTAGTGGTGGAAAAGCTTTCGTGCGCTAAAAATACTTCAGTTTAGGCTATTTTCATTACCAAACCTTGCTCAAAATGATTTTGCACGGCTCCTGACCCTGGTCCCGTATGGGCTACGGTTTCTACATAACTTTACAAAATACTGTTTTTCTCCCCAATTCTCGAGTAGCCATCGAAGCCATCGCCCCCGATAGGGGTCGCACACGAATAGCCCCCGATTTTAATCGGGGGTAAAGTGTACGGCGAGTAACTGCTCTGGAGGAGCAGCATGTGAAATGGTTAATTTTATGGTAGAATACTTAATTTTAATGGTCTTTTGTTCCGTTTTTTTCACATTCAACGCTTTCAGCGTTGCGGATCAGAGGGTGCGCTCGTTTGCCCTGAATAAATTCAGGGCTATTCACGTTTTGACGCCTTCAGCGTCCTCCTTGCGAAGCCGTGCTTGTCAAGATGTGTAGAAACCGTAGCCCGTATGGGCGTGAGCCATATTGAGAATTGTTAGCAAAGTACGCTCTTTTTAGCTATATTCTTCTAAAAAAAGCACTCGAAACAAAAAAAGCCCCCACCGAATGCGGCGAGGGCTTTGAAAAGGCGTAATTTTTCTATTCGTTTCCGTCCCAAGGGAAGGTGCCACAGTCAACTTTCAGGATGGTAATGAGTACGGCGTCTTCAGCGGGTGGGCAAGGGCTACCTAAATCTGCTGGGAATTCACTCATCAGTGTGAGCATAACGGTACCACTGGCTACATCTGCACTGCCAGGAATGTATCGGACGGCGGTTCCAAAAGGCACTGGCCCAAGGTCGGGTATCAGCTCATTCCCTACGGCATCGAGGAAAATACCGTTCCCGCTGCTAATCCAGAAACCACCCAAACTAGCGGGGGTGATGCTGGCTCCAATACTGCTGAGATCAATGGTAGCCGTAGAGCAAATCGTTTGTGGCGTACCAGCTTCTGCCGCTACTGTACAGATCACGCCGGCATCTAGCGTTAGATCCTCGCTACCACCTGGGAGGAAGCCCGTCGGAGCTGTTTGCGCCAGCGTAGCACTGCTAGGTACGGCATCGGAATCCACAGCATCATCGCTGCCGATGTTGGGCATCGTGTAGGTATAGAGGTCAGCATTGTTGGCGGTTGCTAAATCGAAGACGACGTAGTAGTCGCCTGGCGGCAGGTCTTCGAAGAGGTAGGCTCCGTTGGCGTCGGTTGTTTGGGTACTGCTGTAAGCATTGCCATCTACATCATTCGCTACAGGCATACCCGTGGCCACATCATAGATGGTAACCGTGACACCTTCCAAGCCAGGCTCGCCTGCTTGGAGGCCGTCCTCGTTGAGATCTATCCACACATAATCGCCTACGGTGACGGGCAAAGACACACACACTATTTCTGGAACCATCACCACCTCATCCACAAAACAACCATCCGCACCGTTGAAGATGCGCACCACGTAGGTGGCGCCTGCGTTAGGA
>DAINNZ010000263.1:0-2300 GCA_036735605.1 Lewinella sp.
GGCTACGGTTTCTACATAACTTTACAAAATACTGTTTTTCTCCCCAATTCCCGAGCAGCCATCGAAACCATCGCCCCCGATAGGGGTCGCATACGAATAGCCCCCGATTTTAATCGGGGGCAAAGTGTACGGCGAGTAACTGCTCTGGAGGAGCAGCATGTGAAATGGTTGATTTTATGGAAGAATACTTAATTTTAATGGTCTTTTGTTCCGTTTTTTCACATCCAACGCTTTCAGCGTTGCGGATCAGAGGGTGCGCTCGTTCACCCCTGAATAAATTCAGGGGCTATTCGCGTTTTGACGCCTTCAGCGTCCTCCTTGCGAAGCGTGCTTGTCAAGATGTGTAGAAACCGTAGCCCATACTGGTGTTTCGACAGGAGCAGTGCCTACTAAAAAGAGCAGCGCAAGTGCCAACCTACGAACTTATCCCTGGGGTGTTTCGTGGGCTACCAAGGAGAAAATGAACCTAAGCACCATCATCGTTACTTACAATGGCCTACAGTGGCTGGATAAATGCCTGGGAAGCCTGCGTAGCAGCAGCTTGGCCACGCAGGTGATCGTGATAGACAATGCCTCCCAAGACGGAACGCCAGCCTATATCCGAGCACACTACCCGGAAGTGGAGCTGATTTGCTCCGATAAAAACCTAGGTTTCGGCCAAGCCAATAACCTAGGCATTCAAAAGGCCCTAGCGCGGGGAGCAGATTATTGCTTCCTCCTTAATCAAGATGCTTGGGTAGCGGAAGATACCCTGACTATCCTAACTGAAAAAGCTCAGGCTGCCCCCGAATACGCCATCCTGAGTCCTGTGCACCTCAACGGAAGTGGGCAGCTGCTGGATGCTGGCTTCTATGAATACATCACACAAAAAAATAAGCACGGCAGGAAAGTCTATTCCCAGCTAGCGCTTGGCAAGCAGCAGGCCAGTATTCAAGCAGCTGATTTCATCAATGCCGCTGCTTGGCTGATGAGTCGCAGCTGCCTGGAAAGGGTAGGGGGCTTTAGTCCGCTCTTCTTCCACTATGGCGAAGACCGCGATTATGCGCAGCGCCTACACTACCACGGCCTACAAATCGGTTTTTGCTGGCAGGCACACATCTACCACGACCGAGAAGCACGAGATAAGGCTTTCGACCCCGCTCAACAAGAGCGATATGCCAAAACACAATTGCTGAACCTCCTTGCGGACATCAACAATCCCGAACCCTTTGGCTACTTCTGGAAAGAAGGCACAAGATTCGTATTAGATGCCCTCAGCAAAAAAGAATGGAAGCTCGCCACCCGCCTGCTAAAACATATATGGAGCATACGCCAACAATGGCCAGAAATTAAGGAATATCGAGAAATAGCTGCCCAACCCAAGCCAGGGTGGGGCGAGCATTTACACCTCAGAGGCGCGCGGTACTGAGCGAAGTCGAAGGGTCGTTTGCCAGCGCAGCGCGGCGAATGCTCCTCCGAGCTGTGGTGCCCACTTAGGAAGAATTTCTCGCTGCCCACAAGGCCGCAGCGAAAAGAAGCTTCGGCTTCGCTCAGCGCTCAAAACACTCAAAATTTGTATCTTTGCAAAATGGCAGAACAAGCAATTGAAACATCACACGAGGTAAGACATCTATCAGGGCGCATATTTTGGGATACACCAATCGAAAATATTCACTGGTTCGACCATCGCGGGTTTATTATAGAACGCGTTATGCGGTACGGCCGATTTGAAGACTGGGAGCTAATCAAAAAATGGTATGGCCGTGATACCATGAGAGCAGCAGTAGTGCAATTACGTGACTTGGATGACTTTAGTATAGCGTTTCTAAGCTTAGTACTTTCAGTGAAAAAAGAAGATTTTAGATGCTATATAGAGAGACAGTCTCAGCCGAGCTTTTGGCATTATTAAGCAAATTGATGAGCATAGAAGCGCTTTGTGATTTGCGCTTGGTTGGTGGAACAGCACTAGCGCTACAGTTGGGGCATCGGAATTCAATAGATATCGATATGTTTGGCTCCCATAGACTGAGTGATAGTCAGATTATGGAGGCCTTGGCTAGCTTTGAAGAAGTAGAAATCGTTGCAACAAGCAAATCAATTAAAGTGTATTTTGTTGACAACGTCAAAGTCGACCTCGTCAACTACCCCTATCCTTGGCTAGACCCCGAAGTGGCCATAGAAGGTATTCGCATGGCCTCTGTGCGTGACATCGCGGCAATGAAGATTGCGGCCATCACCCAGCGCGGCTCTAAAAAAGACTTTATTGATCGCGCATTCAAGTAATAAATGCAACCGTCTGTTGCATTACCTCGTTAGGTGAG
>DAINNZ010000264.1:0-2251 GCA_036735605.1 Lewinella sp.
CCTTCCGCTTAGTTTAGAAGCAGGAACCGAGCGGACGTATTTTATCCGTTTGTTGGCCGAAAAGGCTACTGACCTGGAGCACAGGAAACACCTTAACCTAACTGCTCAAAAATCTGTTCATCACAGCCTGGCTACCAAGCAAGTCTGGCAAGCCTTTTACACAGGCATCATGTTACTTTTTTGTGTATTTAGCCTTTTCCTATTCCACATTTTCAGGGAAAAGAGTTTCGTATATTTTGCTTTGCAGACCTTCTTTTTTATTTTATATTTCATAGAGGTCAGCGGCTTGATAGAAGCTTTTTTCACTAATTGGTTTCTGGCGAATGATATTAATCTCTCTATCTGGTTGGTGTCTGGTTTGGTCTGGTCTATTTTCCTTTTCACTTCTCATCGATTGGAACTGAAGCAGCAACTCGCGGGGCTTTATAAATTTTTTTTGGCTTCATCCCTATTGTGTGTATTCTACCCGCACCTACTAAGCCTAGTGGGGGTACCGATGCTGACCATTGTAATATCCTATAACATCCTGCTAGCGGCCTGGGTGGTATGCACGATGACGGCGATTATTACCTTGGCGCTAAGACGCGACAGAGATGCCATTATATTATCAATTTCCCTGTTGGTTTTGGCCTTGGGCGCCTTTTTCTTTTTGTTGTCCTATCGGCTGCTTATGTTTTATACGGAAGTAGGTTTTGCTGTTTTCCAAGCGGGTACGGTTCTATCTTCGGGCATCTTATTTTATGGCTTATTTGATCGGATCAATACCATACAAGGGGAGAAGCAGCGGATGGAAGAACTAGATGCGCTAAAGTCTAGGTTCTTTGCTAATATTTCTCATGAGTTTCGCACCCCCCTGACGCTTATAATGGGTCCCTTACAACAGCTTTCAGAGCAGGCGGAGGAGCCGGAACAACGCGAACTATTAGCACTGGCGCAGCGCAACGCTCGCCGGCAATTGGTCTTGGTCAATCAATTGTTGGAGCTTTCTACCTTGGAGGCAAATAAGATGGAGTTGGACGCTACCACCCAAGATTTTATTCCCTTCTTGAAAGGCCTGGTACAAGCCTATGATTCGCTTGCCGAACAGAAGGGAATCTCGTTAAGCGTAGCGTGCCCTGAAGGAAAACTACTAGCTAGTTTCAGCGAAGAAAAGATGGAGACCGTATTTTACAACTTGCTATCCAATGCCTTCAAGTTCACGGCCGAGGGTGGGCGCATCTCGGTATCATTAAAGCGGCAACAGGAGCAATTAGCCGTAGCGGTGGCCGATACGGGTACAGGAATTGCCGCCAGCGAGCTACCGCATATTTTCGACCGCTTCTTTCAAGCAGAAATAGGAAAAAATGAAGCCCTCCAAGGGAGTGGTATTGGTCTTGCGCTCACCAAAGAACTCGTTGAGCTCCACGGCGGAGACATCAGCGTTGAAAGCGAACGGGGAAAGGGTACGCGATTTTTGCTACACCTCCCCCTCGCAGCAGCTACTGCCCGCCCCAAAGTGGTGGCCAGCGCAGCATCCGATGCTCCGCTAGTGCTGGTCGTTGAAGACAATGAGGATGTGCGGGCTTTCATCCGCCTGCGCCTGGCGCCCAGCTTCCGCATCGCCGAGGCCGTTGATGGGCAAGCAGGTATTGAAAAAGCCTTTGAGTTGATGCCCGATCTCATCATCAGCGATGTGATGATGCCTAAAAAGAATGGCTACGAAGTGTTTCAAACGCTAAAGACCGACTTACACACCTGCCACATCCCTGTGATATTGCTGACGGCAAAAGCTGCCCAGGCCGAAAAACTCGCGGGCTTGGAAACAGGAGCCGACGACTACCTAACCAAGCCTTTCGACTCCAGAGAGCTCTTGGTGCGCGTGCAGAACCTCATCCAACTACGCCAACAGCTCCGGCAGCGCTTTGCCGATGCTATCTACATCAAACCCAGTGAAATTGTAACCAACGCCCAAGATCAAGCCTTCCTCGAGCAAGCCCTAGAATTTGTGGAGACCTCCCTGCTAGATGAGCAATTCAGCGTGGATGTCCTAGCTACCAAGCTCGGGATGAGCCGAACGAACCTCAACCGAAAACTCCGCGCCTTAGTAAACCAGTCTTCCAATCAGTTCATACAGTCTGTCCGCTTGCAGCGGGCCGCCGACCTCCTACAGCAGCAGGCTGCACCCGTTGCCGAAGTGGCGCTACAAACGGGCTTCAGCAGCACCGCCTACTTCGTAAAGTGTTTTAAAGATAAATTTGGAGAAACGCCAGGC
>DAINNZ010000265.1:0-1516 GCA_036735605.1 Lewinella sp.
GCGGCTAGTTCGCTACGCGGCTGCCTTCGGCGGTCGTGCTTGCCTCGGCTGAAAGCAAAATCTACCAGATTGAAAAGTTGCATTAAATAGGTCCGAGTACTTAGTAGGCGTAAAGTTGCTGGGTGTAGCCTTAGGAGGCATCGCCGAATAAGTCGGACAGTCTTGCGCTTTGAAAAAACACTTGCCCCTGCATTCTTGCCCGCCTGCCCGTATGGGGACTTTAGACAGGGGCAAGCGAAGCGACCGACAAAGCGAAAATTTCTAAACGATTGATATGAGAAAAGATTACATAGCTTACTGGATTTTAGGTGCATTGGTGCTGCTTTTAGCGGCTACGAAAGCCAGGCTTGAAGCCGAAGAAAGAGCAGCTCTGATGCCGATTGCAGCGGAAAGCTTACTTTGTAATGTGCTCGCTTATGCGGGGGAAGACCTTACGCTTTGCGGTAATGGTGGCTCCGTGCAGCTAGCGGGTGAGGGCCTAGGGCCCATTATTGACCAGCGCTGGGAGCCTGCTCATTTGTTGGATGACCCAAACAGCTTAACGCCTACGGCAACGGTTTTCAATACCACTACTTTTACGCTCACGGTTACGGGTTTTGACCCCAATGCACCCACTTTGGTGGCCAACGGCGGGTTTGCGCAAGGGAATACAGGTTTTTTTTCCAATTATACTTACCGAGCTGATTTGCCTGGGGTGGGAGATGAAGTGTGGAACGAAGCTACTTATAGCATTACTTCCAGCCCTGCTTTGGTGCATCCTAATTTTGCTGCCTGTGGAGACCACAACGGCGATAACCAGATGATGGTGGTAAATGGTGCCTCGCAGGTGACAAACATTTGGTGCCAAAATATCGCCATTATGCCAAATACCAGCTACAACTTTTCGGCTTGGGTGGCCACGGTGGTGAGTGAAGCACCCGCTCGCCTTCAGTTTACGGTGAATGGTGAGCAGTTGGGGCAAGAGTTCCAATCGAGTGGTATCAATTGTAGTTGGGAGCAATTTTCAAGCAATTGGTTTTCTGGCAACAATACCCAAGCAACCCTCTGTATCCTAAACCTCAATACAGCCACTAGTGGAAATGATTTTGCAATTGACGAAATCAGCTTCCGAGAGTCCTGTACCAGCACAGATGAAGTAACCGTGGTGCTAACAACCGTAGCGGCTTTTATCGATGGCCCTACTACGATTAGTTGTAATGCAAGCGACGATTGCGTGAATCTGAGCGCAGTCATCACCGATTCAAATAATGCGGGGTCAGTAGGCTATCGCTGGACGGCAATGGGGAGCGGCAGCATTGTAACCGACCGTAATCAAGCTAGCGTAACCGTTTGTGGTGCAGGTACTTATAGGGTTCGAATTGAAGAATTTTTAACCAATACGATTTGCGAAGAAACCTATTTTCATACTCTTGTTACGGATAATGCTCCGCCGCCTATACCGATCTTAAATGGGCCGGCTAGCTTTTGCCCAGGCACTGCCGAGTTTACAGCCCAAGTGAACACCGCCTTTGCGACT
>DAINNZ010000265.1:1526-1992 GCA_036735605.1 Lewinella sp.
TACCAATGGCTATTGCCACCAGGTGCTACGGCTACGGGGCCTACTACTATGCCAACCCTCCAAGCCAACTTTTCGGCGGCTAGCAACGCTAACAATCTTTGCCTAACGGTTAGTAACCAATGCGGTCGAACCCAACAAACCTGCTTGCCAATCGTGATCGCTGGCGCAGATACCCTCCGAAGAGATTCCATTATTTGCTCGCAGAGCGGCATTGGAAACCTAATAGATACGATCCCTAGCTTGAATGGCTGTGATACGATTGTACTGACTAATTTTATAGTCGTGCCTGATACCCTACGTGTTTTTACCACTAGTTGCTCGCCTTTAGACACAGGTACGGTGGGGCTCTTGATTCCAAGTACGCTATTTTGCGATACCTTCTTGATTACAACAACAACTTGGACGCCACCGGATACACTGCTAGCCTTCACAAGCAGCTGCATGGCGCAAGACACAGGCTTATTCC
>DAINNZ010000266.1:0-1923 GCA_036735605.1 Lewinella sp.
ATGATCGCCCGCGTGCGGGGCGTGATCTTGTTAGCAAAAGCCGCAGGAGAGGGCAGGCTAAAGCCGTCCTCTATATAAGAAGTGATGGGCACTACCCGCACATCGGCGATGTGGGCAAAGCCGTTGTAGTTGGCGTAGAAGGGTTCGGGGATGATGATTTCATCGCCCGGATCCAAGCAAGCCAACATAAAAAAAAGAATACCTTCCGAGCCTCCGGTAGTTACCATCACTTCCTCTGCGGAAAGGTGAACGCCGAGGCGGAGGAAGTAATTCGCCAGCGCCTTGCGGTAGCTCATCCAGCCATTGGAAGGGCTATAAGGGAGGATATCCCAGTCGATGGCGCGAAATTTCTCGATAGCTGCTGCCGGTGTTTTAATATCTGGCTGCCCGATATTGAGGTGGTAGATGTGTACACCCGCCTCTTTCGCCGCGTCGGCAATCGGTATAAGCTTGCGGAAAGGCGAAAGCGGTACGGTGTTGGACCGGTGAGATACAGAAGGCATAATACAAATTTGGGTGCAAAAATACGTGTAAAATACTTGTGCTACGGCATAATTGAGGAGAAACTTAAAAAAGAGAAGCCCCCTGCGGAAGCCACTTGTAATTTTAGTCCTATATTTGTAAAAGGTTGTTTCCCCGAGCACCTACTGGTAGCTTAGCAATGATTATCAGTTTGGCGCTCGCCCTACTAAAACGGGCACAAGTGCAGGAGCAATGTTTCGACGCCGCTCAACACGAGTGAAATGCCCTTTTGAGCAATGCTTGTGCCAAAAATAGCAGCGTTGTTCTGTATGCCCTACACGCTTCGCGAAAAGAAATACCATGAGTCAGTGGATGAATACTTGGTTGGCTAATGATCTGTGGGACGCCTGGCAAAACCGGCTTGCGCTTTCGGGTTTTTGCCTACTGATCTTTATTCTGTTGATCTACTTTTGGGGTATTTCTCGTGCCAAGATGAAAGCCAACAGTAAGAATGGTGACGGGCTAGTCTACCTATCTTTTACCTACCTGCTATACGGATTGCTGGGGATCACGTCTGTTTTCCAACCCTACGACCCAGTAGTTTCCATGACACCACCGCTATCTTATTATATCATTAGCAGCCTGATTAGCTTTTCGTTGCTTTCTTCAATGTCCTTCTTTTCACTGGGCGTGCACCGAATAGACGCTTTGGTGAGTTCAACAGCCTATGCTAATGGATTGAAATATCTAGCTTTCGGCTGGGTCATATTACTGGCCTTGGGGAATGGCTATGCGTTGGTGGCTTCTCTTGAGCATACACTACATATTTTAGCTTTGGTTGTGTACGGATTTTTCATTACGCGCTATTTTTTACGGCGGCAACTGCGGTTTATAGCACTGGTCGCTATTGTCTTCTTTGGCTTACTCGTGTTGTTGAATTTACTGCAACCTGGCGAGCTACAAGCAGGAAAATTCGTGCACATGAATCACCTGATGCTGGGGCCAGCGCTGGCACTAGCGGTACTCGCTTTGTCTTACACTTTCAACTGGATTAATGAGCTCAACTTCTATGAGCTATCGAACATATGGGTACACAAAGAATCTGCCAGTGCCGAGCAACAACAAGCCACCTATTCGCAGTTGACGCTCTCGGACAATTCATCTGGCTGGGTAGAAAGAATCGCGGAGGATGAGCTAGAGACCGTGATAGAAGAGGTCATCATCCTAAAACGACACCGCAACGAGGGGCTGGAAGGCATCCTAAACATTGCCTCGCGCAATACGCGAAACAACAACAACCATCTGCAGAGCCTAATCAAGTACGAAGACTACCAACTCAATAGAAACCAAATTGCCCATTACCTGCTTCAACTGGTGCAGGCATGAGTTGGTCTCCTGAATTTCTTGCGCTGCTACAGCCCCTGGTGCACTACAGTTTGCACTTTCTTTTCCCCGCCGTAT
>DAINNZ010000267.1:0-1882 GCA_036735605.1 Lewinella sp.
CCCAACAGCGCATCCAAGCCAGCGCCTACGGCTGCTTTTCCAGGTGTTTTCTTTACAAACTTTTTGGCCATGATTGATTGAAATTTGAATACGATACTCCAGCCGTTTGAAAGGAGCATCCACTGCTGTATCTCACTGCTAAGGAACAAGGAAACCAGCTACCGAGCGGCAAAGGTACATATTTTGTGCGGTGATAAGTATATAACATCGCCCCTACTTTTTTCCTTGCGGTCTTGTTCGGAATCGTTCACGGGCTAAAAGAATCCAGAAGAAAGCGATAGGTTGCAGCTCGTTAGCTGGCTTTAAAAGAGTCTCATTAGCAGGTCTATCAGCTTCTTCAAAAACAGCTTGAGCTAGCACGATCCAAGTCTATCATCACAGGGCTGCACTGCCCCGTCGAAAGCAGCCCATAGCTTTCGCCTTCTCTTAGTCTCTTTGGGGCTTCGCAGCAGCAGCTAGGCGATCGGCGGCTACTTTGTGGTGGCTATGAACCGACTTACGCCCGCTTGTTCGGCAGCACGCTGGGGTTGATTTAATGCAAGGATATTTACAGCTCGCCCACTATGTTTTACGTTGATTCACCAGATTATTTTTATCTTGCCCCCTTATTGGTGACAGTAGCACCAAGCTCAAAGAGAAAAAAGTTGAAGTATGAAAAACATAAAAGGGCCGGGTATTTTCTTGGCGCAGTTCCTAGGCGATACGGCACCATTCAATAATCTGGAAGGTATATGCGAGTACATGGCTAGCTTAGGGTACTTAGGGGTGCAGCTACCTACTTGGGATAGTCGCATTATTGATTTGGAGAAAGCGGCCACTAGTAAGACCTATGCCGACGAATTAGCGGGTTTAGTGGGCAGCTATGGCCTCACGATCACGGAATTGAGCACCCACCTACAGGGGCAGCTGGTGGCGGTTAACCCGGCCTATGATACGATGTTTGATACTTTTGCGCCTGCCGCCGTACATGGGAATACGCAGGCAAGAACGGAGTGGGCGGTGCAGCAACTTAAATGGGCCGCAGCGGCCAGTAGGAATTTAGGGCTCGATTCGCATGTTTCCTTCAGCGGGGCTTTACTTTGGCCCTATGTGTATCCTTGGCCACAGCGGCCGGTAGGGCTAGTCGATATGGGTATGGGCGAACTAGCTAAGCGCTGGCGACCTATCCTAGATGTTTTCGATGAGCATGGTGTGGATATTGGCTATGAGCTGCATCCTGGCGAGGACTTACACGATGGTATCTCTTTCGAGATGTTCCTTAAAGCAGTGGATAATCATCCTCGCGCGCAGATCAACTACGATCCTAGCCACTTCATCTTACAGCAGCTGGATTACCTACAATTCATCGATTTTTACCACGAGCGCATTTGTGCTTTCCACGTCAAAGATGCCGAGTTTAACCCAACGGGAAAGCAAGGCGTATATGGCGGCTACCAAGGTTGGATAGATCGGGCAGGCCGCTTTCGTAGCCTAGGAGATGGACAGGTAGATTTTGCCAGCATTTTCACCAAACTAAGCCAATACGATTATGATGGCTGGGCCGTTTTAGAGTGGGAGTGTGCCATCAAAAGCCCCGAACAAGGCGCTGAGGAAGGTGCTGGCTTCATTGCTCATCACCTCATTCGCGTAACAGAAAGAGCCTTCGATGATTTTGCGGGGGCTGCGGCAGATGAGCAGCGCAATCGAAAAATACTTGGTATCTAAAGTAAGCCCATGAAGGTTTTATTACTCGATAATTACGACTCTTTCACTTACAACCTCGTGCAATATATCGAGGAGGAGCTAGGGCAGTCGGTGGATGTGTTTAGGAACGACCAGATTAGCTTAGACGCGGTGGGTGCCTACGACCTCATCGTGTTGAGCCCTGGGCCAGGTTTGCCTA
>DAINNZ010000268.1:0-1463 GCA_036735605.1 Lewinella sp.
TGGTTGGCGGGTAATAGGTCTTCTAGTTTTTCCAGTGAATGATCTATGGGAAAGCGGCGCCCTTCAAAGGTGACGAGGAAACTTATTTTCTGATCGGTGAACATATAAGCTATCTGGGAGCTAGGCACCATTTTGATTTGTTGCCCTATTTTGATCAGGAAGCGTTTTTCTGGGCTGGGAAGCTGTACGGCTGCCATAAGCGCTGGATAGTCGATAACCACTGCTTGTCTAGTTCGCTGTGCTTTTTCGATAGGGGCGGCCAGCTCTTCACGCTTGATAGGCTTGAGCAGATAGTCGATAGCGTGCACCTTGAATGCTTGTAAGGCGTATTCGTCGTAGGCCGTGGTAAAGACAAGTGGGCAATTGATCGGATGATGTTCAAATAGCTCAAAGCTACTGCCGTCTGCTAGATGAATATCCAATAGGAGCAGATCGGGCACTGGTTGCGTTTGTAGCCAAGTTAAGGTTTCAAGGATAGAAACTGTTTGCCCACAAATATCGATTTGCGGCGCTAGTTCTAACAACATTTTGCTTAGCCGGCGGGCGGCCACCGGCTCATCTTCTACAATTAAAACACGCATACACTATGATTTTAAAAACGGAATGCCTACCCGAAAGACCTCGGCCTTATCGTCTATAAGAATGGGTAAATCGGTATAAAGCTGGTATTGTTTCTGCAAACTAGAAAGCCCAAAGCCCGTGGAGGCTTCTCGGGTTAATTTGGGTTGTTTATCGTTTTCGACATAGAGGTAGTTGGCGGCCGTGAAAATACGCAATTGTAAGGGCTGTTGTGTGCTAACGATGTTATGCTTCACTGCATTTTCCACCAGTAACTGAAGGCTAAATGGCACCAAAAAGAAGGCTTTATCCGTCAGGGACAATTGTAGCTGAAAGCTATCCCCAAAGCGCTGTTGCAGCAAATAGGCATAATTTTCTACCATGTGCAATTCAGTGCTAATCGGCACGGTAGGCGTTTCGCGATATTGCAGGATACTTCGGTAAAAATCGGCCATTTTTTCTACATATTGCACGGCTTTTGGAGGTGCTTCTTCAATTAGGGACACCAAAGTATTGAAAGCATTGAATAAGAAATGAGGATTGATTTGGCTTTTAAGTGCTTGGAACTGGCTTTCTACCTTTTCCTTTACAAGATTGGCTTGGTGGCGAAGTCGGTTTTCCCGCTGCTGCATATAGTAGCGTATTGCTCCAAAAATTGCTACGAGTGCTAGCCCCCACAACCAAGGTTGTTGCCAAAGTGGCCGCTGAATCGTAAATTGATAAGTGGCGGCTTGGTCTATATCGAAATTAGCATTCGCACTAGCGACCACTTGAAAAGTATAGGTGCCGGGCGGTAAATTAGAATAAACGGCCTGCCGGTCTTCTGTCGGTATCCAGCTACGGTCGAATCCTTGGAGGTAGTACTTAAAGCTTACGTGCTCCGGATCGGTTAGCCAAAGTCCGTT
>DAINNZ010000269.1:0-1437 GCA_036735605.1 Lewinella sp.
CACGCTAACCAAGATTTTGATCTATTATGAAACAATTCATCCTCCTTTTTTCACTCGCTGTGTTGTTCACCGCCTGTGGTAACACCGAAACGCAAGAAGCTAGTAGTGATACCGTTACGGTCGAAGACAGCACATCAGCCAATAAGATACAGTTGGTGCCTATGCCTGCCGCTACTGAATTTCCGGATGCTGCGATTACAGGTATCCAGTATAAGAACGGTGCGTTCCAATTCACCACTAGCGGCTATGAGTTTGGCATGAAAACACCAGATGCCGACCAGTTGATGTGCGCCAATTCAGGAGAAGGGCAACACCTACACGTGATTATCAACAACGAGCCTTATTTAGCCAAGTATAGCCCTGAATTTGAGCTGGAACTACCGGATGGCGACCACTACTTTCTGGCCTTCTTGAGCCGCTCGTATCATTTGAGCATCAAAAATCCTGCTGCTGGCCAAGCACTGCAAGTGAATGTAAAAAACAATAGCTTCACGAAGACTAGCCCAGTGGAGGCGCCTATGTTGTTTTACAGTCGGCCAAAAGGCGTGTATCGCGGTGAAAAAGAAACGGAGAATGTCATTCTCGACTTTTACCCCGTGAACGCGCCCGAAGGCACCTACAAAGTAAAAGCAGACATCAACGATCAGAGTTTTGTGTTAGATAGCTTTGCGCCCCTTTACATCCAAGGCTTAGGCCTGGGGGAGCATAGTGTAACCCTTACTTTGCTCGATCAAGCAGGCGAAGTGGTGGATACGCCCCTCAATCCGGTGACTAGAAAATTCACACTAGAAGCCCTACCGGTTCAAGAATAGCTATGCGGATTGGTCTGCTTTCCGACACCCACAGTTTTTTGAATGAGAAGGTTTTTTACCATTTTAAAGATTGTGACGAGATCTGGCATGCTGGCGATGTAGGTGCGCCCGAAGTCTTAGATGCGCTAACTGCGTTCAAGCCTGTAAGAGCTGTGTATGGCAATATTGACGACTCATTGCTACGGGCTCGTTTACCGCTTAACCAGCTCTTTACGGTGGAGGGGCTCAAGGTCTTCATGACGCATATAGGGGGCTACCCAGGGGGCTATACGCCTCGTGTACGAGCTATCCTCGATCAGGAGCAGGTAGGTTTATACATTTGCGGCCACAGCCATATCTTGAAAGTGATGCCAGATAAAAAACGGCATTTGCTGCACATGAATCCTGGTGCTGCTGGCGTACACGGATTTCACCAAATTTGTACCCTGCTGCGTTTTGAAATAGCTCAGGGTAAGCTGCAAGAAGTAGAGGTGATAGAAATGGGTGCCCGAGGCGGAGAGCATAAATCGTTTGGCTAGTACTTAAAAGCTATAGACTATAGCCACAAGTACTCGGACAAAATTAATTACCCCTTTTCACTCGGCATCTTTTGCTCCCAGCCAGCGTTAAAAAGCCTCGTCTTAGC
>DAINNZ010000270.1:0-1228 GCA_036735605.1 Lewinella sp.
TGGGGATAGACGCTAGGACGAAACTAGAAGACAGAACCAATAAGCTCAGAGCCACGGAAGCTAAGCTAACGACCGAGCGCAACAAGTTGGCCGAATTGTTGAATGAGTTGGAGATTTTGCAGTTGGAACGTAGAAATGTGGGTAACGAGACCCTCGAAAAGATTGCTAAATCGCGTTCGGAGCGCGCCACGGCGATCAGTAGCTACTATGGCAGCAGAGGCGATGTGGAGAAATTGGAAAATCAGTTAGAGAGTTACACGAGGCGGCGCGATTTTTACCATGTGATTGCTCCGCAGGACGGGATCATCAGCGTAGCTTTTGTGCCGGGCGTAGGGGAAACGATTAAAGAAGGCGACCCTATAGTGAGCATCGTGCCAGTGGGGCAGCCTTTAGCGGTGGAGTTATTCATTGAGCCGATGGATTTGCCGCTCGTGAACGCTAAGCAAGAAGTACGCTTATTATTTGATGGTTGGCCGGCGATTGTTTTTGGTGGTTGGCCGGGTATGTCGTTCGGCACCTTCTTTGGGGAGGTAGTGGCTATCGATAATAATACGGATCAAGGAGGGAAGTACCGTTTGTTAGTGGCGCCGCCAGCGGGTGCTTCTTGGCCCGAGCAGCTTCGGCCGGGCGGTGGTGCTAAAGGGATTGCACTGCTTACCAATGTGCCACTATGGTATGAGATTTGGCGGCAGCTTAATGGTTTTCCACCGGATTATTATTTGCCGGAGGATAAAGTGGCGGATAAGGGCGATAAGCAAGCCAAAGCTCCTGTAAAATCGGTTATCAAGTAATATGCACAAGCTAATTAGTTTTTGGTACCAAGCTTGCCTTTTCCTAAGCACCATACTAGTGGGCAATGTAGCCTTAGTTGGGCAATCGACCGATCCTTTGCTTGGCCTAGAGGAATATCTTGCGGCGGTGGTCAATAACCACCCTGCTAGCCTTCGAGCGGCGCTGCTTCGCAGTGAGGCGGCTGCGGTGCGTATGCTTGCTGGTGGCGATTTTGATCCTATCTTATACACCGATTACGATTATAAGAATTTCAAAGGCAGCAATTATTGGCGAGTAGGGGAGAGCGGTTTGCTGCTACCCACCTTAGGCGGCTTAGAGTTGGCGGGGGGCTACCGTTGGGCTACCGGAGAATACATTAATGAGGAGCAAACCTTACCTGCTCGGGGGCAGGCTTTTGTGGGCCTCAAAGCGAATTTGCTACAAGGCTTATTGACCG
>DAINNZ010000271.1:0-1218 GCA_036735605.1 Lewinella sp.
CACAGCGGCAAACGCACTTAGATAGCTTAGCGGATAAAATTCAGGAAGAACGGGTAAAGCGCATCGTCACCAACATCATCGCTGGCGGAGATATACAGTTCGATGGTGCGGATGATAACCTCCGCTATTGCCGCGATCTGGGTATTATAACCACCAAAAGCCCAGTGGAGTTTGCCAACCCCATCTATCGGGAAATCATCACCCGCATCATGAGCACAGGCTTTCAGGAAAGCATTAACCAAGAAATCGCTCAAACTTCTTGGTATCTGAACGCCGATAGTTCTTTGAATATGGATAAGCTGCTGGAAGCCTTCATCGACTTCTACCGCTGGCATTCCGAGTCTTGGCTGGAGCGTTTTCAATACAAGGAAGCTGGCCACCAACTACTATTGATGGCTTTTTTACAGCGCATCATCAACGGTGGCGGTCGTATAGACAGGGAAATGGCCATCGGCAACGGCCGCACAGATCTGGCTGTTTTCTGGAAAGACCAAGTCATTCCCGTCGAATTAAAAATGCACCACAATGCCCGCTCCCAACCCGATGGGCTTCGTCAGCTCAGCCGCTATATGGATAAGCTCGGACAGCAGAAAGGCTACCTCATTTTGTTCGAGAAAGAAACATCAGATGTACTCCCCTGGGAAGAACGCCTGCGCCGCGAAATCCATGAAGTGGATGGTAAAGAGATTGTTTTATTGGGGATGTAAAAAGGGAAAGGTGTAAAGGCGCTGCACTGACTCGTGCTGACTCGTGCTGACTCGTGCTGACTCGTGCTGAGCGTAGCCGAAGTAGCGTAGCCGAAGTAGCTAGCCGAAGCATCTTTCTTCAAGCGCGGAGGAGAGAAAGTTCGTTCTAGGTATCGGGGCTAATGCATAATTTTGAAGGTCAGTTCTTTTAATAAAGCACCTTCTGTACGGCTGGCAGTAAGGGCACCAAGGCCTTTACTTTTAAGATCGTATTCCTTCAATAGCGCAATTACGCGCCGAAGCTGAGGGATGGAATACTGTTGTACACTAGCGTTGTATTCGCGAAGAAAAAAATTGCTCCGAAGTTCTAGGGCGGCTAAAATATCTTGTTCACTCTTTCTGGCGGCCTTCAGTTCGGCTAAAATCAGCAGCTTAGAGAAGTAGTTGTAAAAACTACCCATCAGCATCGGCATGGGCCCGGCTTTAGGGTTGGCGGTAAAGTATTCCACGATGCGGCCTACCTTCAGGGCAT